>JBFWLB010000028.1:0-35083 GCA_050252335.1 Candidatus Berkiella sp.
CCTTTTAGAAATTAGAAAACATCTATCGCCCAATCACAATCTATGTGCTTGCTCGTCCCTCTCCTAATTATAGGAGAGGGTGCCCGTAGGGCGGGTGAGGTTAATAAAAAAGACAGCAAGGCGCACAAACGGCCTTTACATTGCTCAGGTTAAATTTGTCATACACTTTGATATAATGGCGGAACGTTAATTTATTTTAATTAACTAACATAAAATTAATCAGCGTCTTTAGTCAATAAGGCAGCAATTTATGATCAGTATTTTTGAGCTTTTTTCAATTGGTGTTGGTCCTTCCAGTTCTCATACCGTGGGGCCAATGCGGGCAGCAAATGACTTTGTTGCACAGTTGCCAAATGGTGCGATAAAAAGACTGGAAGTAGAATTGTATGGTTCTTTAGCGCTCACAGGTAAGGGGCATGGAACAGATCGCGCCATCATTGTTGGGCTAGAAGGCTATCAGCCGGATACGGTTGATCCGGCTTTTGTCTATCAGCGCATGAATCGTTTGATTCAAGAAAAGACGCTTATGATTCAAAATCAAATCATTGATTTTGAATATCAAGAACACTTTATTTTTAAATATACAGAAAATTTACCATACCATACGAATGGTATGCGTTTTATTGCCTATGACACCCAAAATAATATAGTGCATTCTGAAGTATATTATTCCATTGGCGGTGGATTCATTATATCCGACACTGCTTTGCATTCTCCAAATATTATTAAAGAAAAAGGAGAATTACCTTATTACTATGAAACCGCTCAAAAACTACTTGAATATTGCGATCAAAGAAAATGCACGATTGCTGAATTGGTTTTAGAAAATGAAAAGCATTGGCGTAGTGAAGATGAAATAAAAGAAAAATTATATGAAATTTGGTCTGTGATGGATCAAGCCATTGATAATGGTTGTAAAGGCAAAGGATTGTTGCCAGGTGATTTAAAAGTACGAAGAAGGGCACCTATCCATTATCAAGCTTTATTAAATCAAGCCGAGCAAAATGATATCACTAAAAAAGATTTTAATTGGTTAAATGTTTATGCAATGGCTGTGAATGAAGAAAATGCTGCGGGGCATCGTATTGTTACTGCACCTACGAATGGTGCAGCAGGTATTATTCCTGCTGTTTTAAAGTATTTTTTACATTTTTATCCTAAAGCCAAAAAAGAAGATGTTATAACCTATTTACTCACTGCAGGTGGCATAGCCATTTTATATAAAAAACAAGCGTCTATCAGTGGTGCAGAAGTGGGATGCCAAGGTGAAGTAGGGGTTGCTTGTTCCATGGCAGCTGGCGCATTAACGGCTGTTTTAGGTGGTAGTATTTGGCAAGTCGAGCAAGCTGCAGAAATTGGTATGGAACATCATCTCGGCTTAACTTGTGATCCGATCTTAGGATTGGTTCAAGTACCCTGCATTGAAAGAAATGCGATGGCCTCAATTCATGCTGTGAATGCCGCACATATTGCCATGTTAGAAGATGGTAAGCATGTAGTATCGCTGGATCAAGTGATACAAACCATGAAACAAACAGGCGCAGATATGCATTCAAAATATAAAGAAACAGCGATGGGAGGGTTGGCGGTTAATGTTCCGGTTTGTTAGGCGTGGTCTCAAAATTTCATAGATGTGTTGATGAGCAAAGCGAATCTATTTTCTTTCTTTGTAATCAAAGAAAGAGGCACCTTTTAGGTGCAGAGAAGGATTTTTAAAATAAATTCTAAAAAATCCATCTGCTCACTAAAGTGAGCTTCTTCCCTTGACATCAAGGGAAGAGCATTATTCACTTCGTTCATTCTTCAAAACTTACTTTACATGCAGCGTTTTGCGCTATTCATAAAAAAGCCGACTTTTATGTCGGCTTTTTTGCAAGCATGTACAATCGATTATTTAACAGCTTGCTTTGACTTATCTTGCGTAGAAGATGTTTTTTGCAGCTTTTTATCATTTGATAAGTTTGCAGCAGGTTCACTGTTTTCTATAGAGATAAGTTCCACTTCAAAGGTGAGAACAGAATTAGGTGGGATAACATCGCCAATACCTTGTTCACCGTAAGCAAGATTAGAAGGAATAAAGAGTTCCCATTTGCTGCCAGGTTTCATCATTTGCAATGCTTCTGTCCAGCCAGGAATAACGCCATTCACAGGGAAGGTAACAGGTTCGCCTCTGGCATAAGAACTGTCAAATTCAGTACCATCAATCAATTTACCACGATAATGGGTTTTTACTTGATCGGTTGCCTTGGGAGAGTCGCCTTTGCCTTCTGTAAGAATACGATATTGTAAGCCAGTGCTCGTTACTTTGACATCGCTGCGTTTTTTATTTTCTTCTAAGAATTTATCGCCATCAATTTTATTTTTCATTGCTACTTTCTTTGTTGCTTCTTTTTGTTTTTCCATTAACTCTGTTTGTAATGCTAATAGAGTTTCACGAATTTCTGCATCGGTCATAAGTTCTGGTTTGTTTTTTTGCCCATCACGAACACCCGCTAAAAATGCTTTTTCATTTACAGCGATATTTTGTTCGTGAAAGCTTTTGCCAATATCAACGCCAATACTATAACTTACTTTTTCTTCTTTGCCGTTTAATGATGTTGCTTTCGTGTCATTTGCAGCAAAAGCAGTTGTCATCATTGATGCCAAGCAAAGGGCGGCCAAACGAGTTTTCATAAAGAAATGCCTTATAAATTAGCCAAAAGAGCACTATATCAAAATTGCATAGTGTAATGGAAATATATTTGTTTAGGTAATACGATAAGTTGCATATCTTTGATTTTATCAGATTTTCTAACTTTGTTTGATTCTGCAACGCTACTAACCGATTGTAGAGCTATCCACCAACCGAGGAAAGCTTGAGAGCTGTAATGTTTGTTGTTGTTAATACGTGCCAGAGGAGGAAGTAATGAAAGTGCATAGAGTGGCATTTTAAAAGACAGTGAATCAGATAACTTTGCAGCGGTTAAGATAGGTAGAGATCCAAAAAAAGCATGTCCACTAACAGCTCGATTGTCCTTTAAAAATTTCCAGTCTGATGGGCCATTTTCAGGTCGAGTGCTTCCCAAGACTTCTGTTAAGAGCGCTTGTTGAGGTAAGCCTAATGCAAGTGCTCGAAAAGCATGATTGCCCCACCTCGCAATGGATTTGATATTGGGATCTGAAGAATAACTGCCAGATAGTGTTGATAACAAATAAATGGGGATAGCAACAGCGTATTGAGATAAATCATTTATATAATGATCATTGATGTTGCTGATTCGGTCGGTTGTTCTGTTTCTAATGTTAGATTGCCATCTGTTTTGTAAGGACTCGTCAATACCTGTATTGGCAAGGACAGCCGCAATACTGAGACCTGCAAATAATCGTGGTAAGCCATAGTCTCCATAATGTGTCTTATAATCTTGTTTGATTTGTGGCCAAAAACCAAATTCTGCATTTGTGACAAAGCAGCATAAACTGGGGGCGGCGGGAACAGTGTCTTTGGCAGCAAGACAGTGCGGGATACCACTCATCCAAATAAAGAGCAGTACAGCAGATAATTGTTTTTTTATCTCAAACATCTGGCAAGACTGAGGTATTCTATTGCATAAGTCAAAATTTAATTTAAGTATTTTAAATGACAAATATCAACCTACTTCCTTGGTACAAATTATTACTACAGAAACGCATGATGGTGGTGTTGCTTTTGGGCTTTGCTTCGGGGCTGCCCTTGGGATTGACTGCTTCAACGCTGCAAGCTTGGTATTCCGTTGAGAATGTAGATATTGTTACTATCGGTTTCTTAGCCTTGGTAGGACAGCCCTATGTTTATAAGTTTTTATGGGCGCCACTTGTTGATAGGGTTAGGCCACCTATTTTAGGGCATAGAAGAGGCTGGATGCTTGGTACACAATGTGTGCTCATAGCCTTGCTAATTGCTATCAGTTGTTTTTCTCCCAGTGTTAGACCCATGACCGTTGCTGTCATTGCCTTAAGTATTGCCTTTATGTCCGCAACACAAGACATTGTTGTCGATGCGTATCGAACAGAAATATTAGCACCAGAGGAACGTGGTGCCGGTGCTGCAATGGCTGTGACAGGGTATCGATTGGCAATTATTGTTTCCAGTGGGCTGGCTTTGATTTTAGCACAGCATCTTGGCTTTAGGGTGGTATACCTGATGATGGCAGGTGCAATGGGGATTGGTGTCATCGCAACGCTTTGGTCACAGGAACCCGTTCATTATAAAGCGCCACCTCCCAGTTTATGGGCAGCGTGTATCGATCCTTTCAAAGAATTTCTTTCTCGCAAAAATGCTATTTTTTTTCTTTTGTTAATTGTGCTCTATAAATTGGGAGACGCCTTTGCAAACTCTTTAACCACAACCTTTTTATTAAGAGGGCTTGGGTTTTCATTAGAGGTGGTTGGTTATACAAATAAAATTATTGGCTTAAGCGCTACCATTGTAGGTGCTTTTTTAGGCGGTGTCTTAATGGCGAGAATGGGCTTATATCGCTCATTGCTTTGGTTTGGTTTTTTACAAGCCATCACAAATTTATTGTTTATGCTATTGGCTTGGGTTGGGCCTAATTTACAGATGATGATTGCAGCCGTGTGTATAGAAAATTTAGCGGGTGGTATGGGAACAGCGGCTTTTATTGCTTTGCTAATGAGCTTATGTAACCCTCAATATACCGCCACACAATTTGCTTTGCTCAGTGCATTCAGTGCAATAGGACGGGTGTTTGTAGGACCTTTTGCAGGATATCTTGTCAATTGGTTAGGATGGACAGAATTTTTCTTCTGGACAGTTATCTTTGCATTGCCTGGTTTAATAGTGCTTTGGTGTTTAAGAGAGAGTATTGAATCCAATGACTCTAAAAATGCACCTAATATGGATGAGCTAAGCGATCCCGCCTAGCCTTTGCAAATGAGGCTTTTGGGAGAGGGAAGGTGCCTACTTATGAGATATAGTGGGCAATCCCCAGCGTGAGGTTTTGAGCCACTCTTCTAATTCGCTTAAAGCCACAGGCTTGCTCATGAAATATCCTTGGCCAATATCGCAATCGAAGGTTTTTAAGAGTTCATAAGCTGCTTCGTCTTCGATACCTTCTGCAACAACAACCAAACCAAGTCCATGCCCCAGTTCAATGGTGGTGCGCACAATCTGAGCATCTTTGGTGTTTTGAGCAATGTCTCTAATGAAGGTTTGATCGATTTTTAATTCATCAACAGGTAAATTTTTAAGATAGCTCATTGATGAATATCCTGTTCCAAAATCATCAATGGTAAAAGAAAATCCTAGGTTGCGCATTTTTTTAATGGCACCGAGCGAATTTTCTGGGTCTTGCATGAAGGCACTTTCTGTAATTTCAAAGATAATATTATTCGGGTTGATGTGGTGTACTTCAAGCAGGCCGTTAATATATTTAAGAAGGTTACGATTCAGCAAATCTTTCACAGAAAGATTAACGGATATTTGAAGTGGGATATTGGCTTTTTCCCAGAGCGCGCATTGCGCAAATGTTTGATTGAGCAGCCAGGCAGTAATTTTTTTAATGTGACCTGTTTCTTCTGCGAGCGGAATAAATAGATTTGGAGACATAAAGCCTTTGTAAGGGTGCATCCAGCGCACCAAGGCTTCTACTTGAATGATGCGATCGGTTTTTAGATCAACTTTAGGTTGGTAATAAACCAAAAACTCGTCGTGTTGCAAGCCTTCTTTTAATTCACTCATAAGAGAAAGTTTGTTAAATTGGTGTGGGTCACTGCTTGCATCATAGATAGCAAAGTGTTCAGCATTGGATTGTGATTTAAATAAAGCAACATCCGATTTTTGAATAAGAATATCGCTTTCATCGCCATCTTCTGGATAAAAGCTAAAACCAACATGTGCACTTAAATCAATGGTAACAGTGTATACACTGAATGGATTTTCGAATAAATCTAGAATACGATCGGAAATATTCTCTGCGTCTGAAGGCATAACGTCTGTTAATATCATTGCAAATACGTTGCCTGATAGCTTGCCAACAAAGGAAGCATCTTCAAATGCGCCTACAATTCTAGCGCCCACATGGTGCAAGAGGCGATCTGCAACGCGGTGCCCTAAGGCATGATTAATTTGAGGGAATCGATGTATGGTGACCAAAACAACTGCTAATTGCTTTGCTTCATGTGCTTGTAGTATTTTTGTTAGCTGCTCAATAAAGAAACTTTTATTGGGTAATTCTGTAATGGGGTCGTAGCGCGTTTTATGGAGTAATTCTTTTTCTCTCAAATGAATTTTAGCAATCATGTTATTTAGCAATGTTGATAATTGACTGATAACGCCTTTCCCATGATAAGGTAGTCGTTGCTGATAATCGCCTTCGTTGAGTTTTTCAACAAAACGAACAATAGCTAAAAGGGCAGTTTTATATTTTCGATTGATCAGGATAAGACCCGTAGCCATTAATACGAATGCAGTAAGAAAAAGACCGATCACTTTATAAATAATAGTGAGATAAGGCTTAAAAGATTCAGAAAAAGAATAGATAAGAATAGCAACTATTTTTGGGCTATTTTTACTTTGAATCAATGGCAGCATAAAAACAACTTGGTTGCCTTGTCTGAGACTTAATTGTTTAACATTTTTTTCGTCTATATGATGTAGGTGTTTTTGAATTGCATGCTCGAAATCAGCGCCTAATAGCCGGAAATTTTCTTTAGGATACCGCCAGTGGCTTTGGGGCATTTCATAAGCAAAGCTTAAATTAATATTTAAGGGAGAAATATTATCTAGGGCATATTTAAAAATCTTATCAATTTCATTTCCAAAAGCGAGCCATAAAGTTTCATTCTGAGATTGAATCGGAAAAATCACCCAGTGATAAATAACGTCATTCATCGGCAATACAAGTTGAAAAGCTGCGTTTGTTTCTAAATGATCGCGGATATCAGGGTAGGGGAAGTTTTGTGGACTGTTTTTTTGTATATAAGTATCAGATTTAATGGTTAAGCCTTTTGTAATCAATAAAGCGCGATCTGCACGAAATTCATTTGCCAATTCATGGAGTCTTAGCAACATTCTTTCTTGATTGAGCGTGGGGACTTGATTAGAAAATTGAGATATAGAAGATGATTGTGTGGAATAATAAATAATATCTTCTGTTTTATCTAATAATTGATCGTCAATCAGGGTGCTGGTAAAGCCGAGTTGCTTTTCAATATCGCGTAAGTTACTTTCGCTTAAAGATAAAGTGAGCACATAATAAAGACAAACTGTGATAGAAATAAAAACACTGGATATAAGCGCAACCAATTTTGACTGATAACTTAAGCCCACAGTGAATCCTTTTTCTTTTGTGCATTAAAGGTAAATAGCTATAGTCGTGACACATGGCTGTTCAAGTATGACAGCCATATGCAAAGACTATATAAACTTAAGGATAGCTTTTGTACTTCTATTTCTCTACAAGACCACCTTTAGTCAGTGTAAATGGATCCAGATAAGTCTTAAGTTCTTTTTCTGATAATTGCGTCATTTCTTTAGCAACATCAAGTAAGGCTCTATTTTCCGCATAAGCTGTTTTGGCTATCTTTGCGCCCAATTCATAACCAATGACTGGGTTTAAAGCTGTTACCAAAATGGGATTTTTAGCGAGCCTATCTTTAATCTCTGTCTCATTCACTGTAAAGCCTTTAATTGCTTTATCTGCAAGCATAATTGCTGTATTAGAAAGTAATTCTATGCTTTGCAAAACATTATAAGCAATCACAGGCAGCATGACATTGAGCTGGAAGTTACCATGTTGGCCAGCAACCATAATGGTTGCATCATTGCCCATTACTTGTGCACTTACCATCATGGTTGATTCGCAGATTACAGGATTTACTTTGCCTGGCATAATGCTGCTTCCAGGTTGTAATGCGGGCAAATAAATTTCTGCAATGCCAGCAAGAGGGCCACTGTTCATCCATCTTAAGTCATTTGCAATTTTCATAAAGCTGACAGCAATGACGCGTAGTTGTCCTGAGAAAGCAACAACAGCATCCTGGCAACTTAAGCTTTCGAATAGATTAGGACTGACTCTAAAAGCAACATTGGTTTCGCTGCTTAAGTATTGGGCTGTTTTTGTGCCAAAGTCTGGGTGGGCATTGATCCCTGTACCAACGGCTGTACCACCGATGGCTAATAATTGCACGTGTTCTAATGCAGATTCTATGCGTTGAATGCCATTTGCAATTTGTTGTGCCCAGCCGTTGAGTTCTTGTCCGAGAGTGACAGGCATTGCATCCATAAGATGCGTGCGGCCTGTTTTGGTAATATTTTCTAGTGATTTTGCTTTGGCTTGTATGGTTTTATGCAAGTGTTTTAATGCAGGTAGCAGTTTATGCTTTGCTTGAACAGCGGTACTGACATGAATCGCTGTTGGAATAACATCATTACTGCTTTGGCTCATGTTTACATCATCATTGGGATGAATATCGATGCCTGCTTCGAGTGTTGCATAGCGAGCAACTACTTCGTTTGTATTCATATTAGTGCTGGTGCCTGAGCCTGTTTGAAAGACATCAATAGGAAATTGTTTGTCTAATGCACCTTCTGCAACTTGCTCTGCTGCTTTTACAATGGCTTTGGTTTTATCTTCAGAGAGAAAGCCTAAGGCTTTATTTGAAAGTGCGCAGGACTTTTTAACCCATCCCATTGCTTGTATGAAGCTGCGCGGCATAGTTAAGCCAGAAATTGGGAAGTTTTCTACCGCGCGTTGCGTTTGTGCGCCATATAAAGCGGTTTCTGGTACAGACATTTCACCCATACTGTCTGTTACTGTACGCATGTTAATTTGACTCATGATCTTAACTACCTTTGTTTTATATGATTATTACTATGATTGAAGTGAATAAAAGATCCCACTTTTTGAAGGGGGATACGCACTGACAAGTGCGCTAGGGGGATTTTTACTCGGCATTTAAGTTCAATCCCCTAAATCCCTCTGCTCGTGCAGCGTAGCTGCACGAGCGTCTCCCTTTACAAAGTGAGAAAAATGATTCGCTGCGCTCATCGATTATGGCCGGCACAGAGACTGGCCACTACGATATAAGAGTGCTCACGCTATTAGCTATTTCCCATTTTTCGCTAATTCACGTAGCACATAATGCAAAATACCACCGTGTTTGAAATAGCTGAGTTCTTTTGGTGTATCAATGCGAACCGTAGCCTTAAATGAGCGTTTGTTTCCATTGTGCTCAACTTCAACAGTTACATCACCTTGTGGTTTTAAATCATCTAATTTGACAGAATAAGTTTCTTGTCCTGTTAATTTTAGTTGATCGGCATTTTCACCCGCTTTGTATTCTAAGGGGAGTACACCCATTCCAATGAGATTTGAACGGTGAATTCGTTCGTAGCTTTCTGCGATTACAGCGCGCGCGCCTAAGAGTCGTGTGCCTTTGGCTGCCCAATCGCGAGAGGAGCCTGTACCATATTCTTTTCCTGCCAAAATAATGAGAGGCACATTTTCTTTTGCATAGCGTAAAGATGCATCGTATAAGGACATAACTTCACCGCTGGGTTGATGGGTTGTCCATCCACCTTCTGTGCCAGGTGCCATTTGATTGCGGAGTCGGATATTGGCGAAAGTGCCTCGCATCATTACTTCGTGATTACCCCGTCGAGATCCATAAGAATTAAAGTCAGAAACAGGGATATTTCTTTCCAACAAATATTGTCCTGCTGGGGATTTAGATGAAATGCTGCCAGCTGGAGAAATATGATCGGTTGTAACAGAATCAGCCACTTTTACTAAAACACGCGCATTGTTCAGATTTTCAATTTTAGGCACTTCAAGCGACATGTCTTCGAAGTAAGGAGGGTGTTTTACATAGGTAGAATTTTCTTCCCATTGATAGAGTTCAGACTCGGTTACATTGATATTTTTCCAATGTTGATCGCCATCATACACAGCTGCATAACGCGCTCTAAATAATTCTGGAGAAACTGATTTCTTGATTTCTGCTTGAATCTCTTCATGTGAAGGCCAAATATCTTTCAAGAAGATTGGATTACCATTTTTATCTTTGGAAATAGGATCTTTGTACAAGTCAATGTTCATGGTTCCTGCAAGCGCATAGATAACAACCAAAGGTGGAGAGGCTAAATAAGCATTTCTGACTTGTGGGTGTATGCGGCCTTCGAAGTTTCTATTACCAGATAAAACGGCAGAAACTTGTAAATTTCCTTTTTGAATGGCTTGTTCAATTTCAGGAAGTAGTGGACCAGAGTTACCAATACAGGTTGTGCAACCATAACCAACCAGATTAAAGCCTAATTGATCAAGATAAGTTGTTAATTTTGATTTTTCTAAATAATCAGTAACAACTTGTGAGCCTGGGGCAAGACTGGTTTTTACCCAAGGTTTAGAATGAATACCTTTTTCAATTGCTTTTTTAGCGATTAAACCTGCTGCTAACATCACAGCTGGATTAGAGGTATTTGTACAACTTGTAATTGCCGCGATCACAACATCGCCATGGCGTAGCATATGATGTTGATCATTGAGCACAATCGGTACTTCGCCTTCAATGATATTTGCCCCTTCATTGATAGCCATATCATCAGATACTTTATCTTGTCGTTCAGCTAATTGTTGACAAATCGTTTCTTTAAATGCTTCTTTAGATTGTGTTAATGGAATTCTATCTTGAGGGCGTTTAGGGCCAGCAATAGAAGGTACAACTTCACTTAAATTAAGAGACAGAACATCGGAGTATTCAGCTTCTTTTTGATTTTTAACTCTGAAAAGACCTTGTGCTTTTGTATAATGCTCTATGATGTCAATTTGTTCTTGGGTGCGGCCTGTCAGCTTTAAGAAGTTTAAGGTTTCATCATCAATAGGGAAAATGCCGCAAGTTGCGCCGTATTCAGGTGCCATGTTTGCGATGGTTGCTCTGTCTGCTAAGGGGAGATTATCTAAACCATCACCATAGAATTCTACGAATTTACCAACAACACCTTTTTGTCTTAGCATTTGAGTAATAATGAGTACCAGATCGGTTGCTGTTGCGCCTTCTGGTAATTTGCCTGTGATTTTAAAGCCAACCACTTGTGGTATGAGCATGGTAATAGGCTGGCCCAACATTGCCGCTTCCGCTTCAATACCGCCAACCCCCCAACCTAAAACTCCTAAACCGTTGATCATGGTTGTGTGAGAGTCTGTTCCCACCAATGTATCAGGATAAAGGTAAGCGGTGCCGTTTGTATTATTTTCAAAGACAACACGCGCCAGATATTCTAAATTCACTTGGTGAACAATACCGGTGCCTGGTGGAACGACTTTGAAATTTTTGAATGCATTTTGTCCCCAGCGAAGGAAAGCGTAACGCTCAAAATTACGCTCATATTCTAATTCTGTATTTTTATTGAAGGCTTTATTGTCTCCAAAATGATCAACCATGACGGAGTGATCAATTACCAGCTCAACAGGGGCTAAGGGATTAATTTTATTCGGGTTGCCGCCTAATTTTTTCATTGCAACACGCATGGCCGCTAAGTCTACGACGGCAGGGACACCTGTAAAGTCCTGTAAAATAACGCGACTTGGTGTAAAAGCGATCTCTTGATCAGGAACCGCCTTAGGATCCCAATTTAATACTGCTTCAACATCCTTATCTGTGATGTTGACGCCATCCATAAAGCGCAATAAATTTTCTAACAGAATTTTAATTGAGAAAGGCAATCTATCTATGTTGTAGCTTTCAGGTAGCGCCTTAAGATCGTAGTAATTGTAGTTTTTATTATTAATTGTGATGGCTTTTTGTGTGTTGAAGCGACTTTTCATTTTCTTCTCCAAATCTTAATGAATTCAAAGTCTTTATATATTTTGGGTATAGGCATCGATCCAGGCTGTATGAATTACATGTCTAAACATAGGGAATACTGAGCGTATGTACCCTCAATTTGTATTTTATTATGGCACGCTCTCGCCAAATATGAAAAAAAATTACGAGTAATTGCAAGGACTTAAAATAAATTTGTGAAAACTGACTTTTTTCTCCTTGAATAACTTGGGTGCGGGATCCTACACTTTTTGTGAGGAGATAAACCCATGGAAGCCAACGAACCTATAAACCAAAAACTTATTAACGCTAAGTGTAGTTGTTTCAACCTACGTAAGGCAACAAGAGCCGTTACACAGTTTTATGATCATCAGTTAGAGCCAGCAGGTATTCGTGCTACACAGTTTACTTTGTTGGTGTCACTGGCCTCTGTGTCGGCGCGTACCTTAACTGAAATGGCGCACACTTTAGTGATGGATAGAACCACTCTAACGCGTAACTTAAAACCGTTAGAGAAGTTAGGACTCATTCATACCATTGAGCCTAGAGATAAACGTTCTAAGGCATACTCTTTGACCGAGCAGGGCAGAGCCACGCTCGAGAAAGGAATACCTTTATGGCATCAAGCTCAACAGCGCATTCAAGTCGCTTTGACCGATGAACGTTTTGAACGAATACTCAAAGATATGAATGATATAACAAAGATTATATCTGAACTGTAGTTTTAGTATTTGCGTTTTAGACGGCAAGAATAATAACGACAAGAAAAGGAGATCCTGTTATGACTCAAGGATGGGACGTATTCTGTGAGAAAACCTCACTTCAGGACAATAAAAAAGAAAAGAAGCGTAAGGTCTTGGAGGAGGATTTCTCTACGAGTGACACAACAATGGAACTTATCAATGATGAGGTTGGTTTTTTGCAATCTGAAAAAATTGATGCGTTACATGAAGAGGTGGTATTCACAGAAGATGCACTCATTGAAGAGGATGATGTTGAGGAGCCACAGGAGAGAACCTTAGATGCAACACATATGTATCTTGGCGAGATTGGTTATGCACCTTTGCTGTCTGCGGAGGAAGAGATTTACTATGCACGACGTGCTCAGCAAGGGTGTGTTCAATCACGCAATCAGATGATTGAAAGCAATCTAAGATTGGTTGTAAAAATTTCCAGACGCTATATCAATCGAGGTTTACCATTACTTGATTTGATAGAAGAAGGAAACTTAGGGCTTATTCGTGCCGTTGAGAAATATGATCCTGAGAGAGGGTTTCGTTTTTCTACTTATGGAACATGGTGGATAAGACAAACCATTGAACGTGCCTTGATGAATCAAACCCGGATGATTCGTCTGCCGATTCATGTCGTAAAAGAAATGAATGTTTATTTAAGAACCAGTAGAGAGTTAGCACATGTGTTAGATCATGAACCTAATTGTGAAGAGATTGCACATGCGCTCAAAAAACCAACACAAGCTGTAGAAAAGATACTAGGACTCAATGAAAAAACGACTTCTCTTGATTTGCCGGTCGCTTCAGAGACAGATCGCTCCATTGTGGATACCATTAAAGAAGAAGGAGAGCATGATCCTTTATCTTTACTGATGGAATCAGATTTTAAAAGTTCTGTTGATAATTGGTTGGACACACTCAATCAAAAGCAACAAGATGTTATCGTGCGTAGATTTGGTTTAAGAGGGCACGAGCAAGCCACTTTAGAAGATGTGGGTGCAGAAATTGGTTTAACACGTGAACGGGTTAGACAAATACAAGTAGAAAGTTTAGATCATTTGAAAACGCTGTTGGCCAGAAAAAAGCTGACGCATGATGTGTTTTTTAGTTAATTGTACTGTTGTAAAGGTCAGCGATTGTCTCGGTTCAGAAGGGCGGGCACAGAGACCCGCCTCCTGAGTGATCCCCACGAATAAAGAATTTGTCATTGCGAGCAAAAGACGCAGGAAAAAGGTGAAGTAAGAGATAAACTATCACGTCTTTTGCGTGGCAATCTATCTTGAAATCTTTCTTACTGTGCTCTTCTTAAAAATTTCAAGATAGATTGCTTCGCTTTAGCCGTGATGTATTTGTGCTTTTTCAATCAATGATAGACGGCTTCCACTCGCAATGACGAACATTTATTCGTGGGGATCACCGCTGTGTCGGCCCTAACTCATTAATGATCCAGCGAAATAATAACATCTGCACTTGAACCTGCTGTGCCCGTTTGCGCTTCAACCGACAAGTTTCTACCTAAAACATATTGCATACCAATGCTATTTGTTGAATCTAAAAGACCAAGGCTGTAATTCAGATAAAGCCGATCAGAGAGTTGTTTCCCCAGCATCAGTACGGTGTCTTCTAAAGAAGTATTTTGATTATTGGAGCCTTTAGAGAAGGCAACGTAATCTAATTTTAAGCGTTCTGCAAGATTATGAGAGATATCATTGTTCTCGTTGCCAAACATGGAAGACAGCTGTGAAGCGGCTTGAAAGAGTAATTCTGCTTGACTTTGAGATGCTTCGCTTTGTGGGCGACCTAAAATAAGATAAGAGATAATATCTGCTTCTGACATTGGGGGATTTGAGAAAAAGCTGATTTTTGGATCATTGGCTTTTCCTTTTAAACGAACACCCATCTCCATCTGAGAAATAAGTGCTGCAGACTTTTTGGCGGGGAGTGCCATCACTGTTTTTTTTGCTTCAATATCTATGAGTGGATTACTCATAGTGCCGCCTGTAAAAATAAGTTTGCCATAGCTTAGGTTAAAAGATTTTCCTTGAAAACGGTATTTTCCATTGATCAGATTGATCTCACCTTTGAGTCTTGGAATTTGGTTGGGTTTTTGAAAGAGTTTAAGATGTCCTTTCAACTGGCAATTCAAACCTCTGCCTTTGTATTTAATATTATTCCCTAAACTAATTTCAATTTGTGTGGTAAGTGGTATGGTAGAGGATGCCACTTTTTCTTTTTTCTCAGTATTTTTTTCATGATTGATGATCACGATATCACTAGAGTGTGCTGCCTTCTTTGAATGATTGAGTTGTTTAATATCCGCTTGTGGGATATGAATATGACCACTGAGCTTGGGCACATTATTTTCTAAGGTGAAATTAAGGTTAGGAGAGGCAATAATAAAATATTCAGGAGTTTGGCTTAAAACAAGGTTTTCGCCCTTTATATTCACAGATAAGTAAGGCTGATAATTTTTGACATGTGCCAAGCCATCAATCGTGAATTTTTTATTATTAATATGGCCATAACCATCGATGAGCATTTCATTTTTTTTATTTTGCGTTATTTCAATTTTATCTAGTATTGTTTTGGTTCCATACTGAGGCATAGAAAAGTGAATACCAGATACCTTCGCTTTTGTTACAAACTCAGGAGAAAAAACAGTGCCTTTAAGATCAATGTCGATATCTATTGAGCCATCAGTCGTTCCTGATAAGAATGGAAAAAAATGCTTGAGTGGCTTTAGATCTTGGATGTGTGATTGAATTTTGCCACTCATTGCAAAAGGTACATCTTTTTTGATCGTTAACTTTGAATTTAAAGATTCTCCAAATACATTCATATCTAGTTGGACTTGCCAGTTGGATTTTTTGTTTATTTTTAGAGTGCCGTAAGTGTTTGGTAGCTTGTTAAAGGCTTTGTGTGAGAATAGAATTTTTTCTATATTAGCCGTCCAAGTTGATTGATGCCATGTTGCTGCAGTTTTGATCTCAATATACTCTTCGCAGATGAATTTTCGGTGTTGTTGTCTGCATTCGCTCACCTTAAGTCTGCACTTTTTGTGCACTCCTGAGGATTCACTCTCTTGACACCTAACCGAAAAATCATCTGCTTTGGATATAGAATCGCCCAAAATGCTTTTTATGCTGATGTTATGCGCTTGTAAAGAGCCTTGAACATTGATTTGGCTGTTCAGAATTTCTTGTTCTTTTATTTTTAGTTTTTCGACAAAAAATTCAGCATCAATTTTGTTTTTTTCGTTTTTTAAATCATGTTCATAAAGGATAACATTACCCTTTGTTTTTAGTTTTCCTTCTACCCATTGAGAGAGAAGGGTTGGTGCCAAGAGTGTTAAGTCCCATTTAACATGTAGTTTTTCATCTTGCTGTGCGTGAATGAAGCCTAAGCTTCCTTCATAGGCAAGATATTGTAAATCTAATAAGCGATTAGATTGAAAAGTATTTAATACAAGGTGTTCAATATCATGCACAAAATTGGGGGTGCTTATCTTGGCTTGCTGAATTTCGCCAGCATTGATAGTAACCTGAAAAAGCAATTTTGAATTTACAAAATTTTGTAAGTCATCAAGGCTATTAATATTGGGCGCGGTAGTTTCGCTATGATGCATTGTCAGCGCGATATTTTGCACATTGAGTTGTGAGATATCAATTTCATTTTGAAAGAGTGAAAGCCATTGCCAGCTAAAATCAATAGATTGCGCTTGCAGATTAAAATTTTTGTTCTCTAATTGCAAATTCTCAAAAGAAAGATGATGCCCTAAAGTGCCGGATAAATGCTCATATTTAAGACTATAGTCCGTGAAATCATTGATGAACTCAAGTGTGGCTTTTGTGCCGGTTTCAGTATAAATACAAAAGCATAAGCAAGCCACAAGCCCTAAGCAGCTATACAGTCCCCATTGGAAGATTTTTTTGAGAAACCAGAATATACGGATATTAAGCTCCATTTTGCTTTTGTTATGTGAAATAGAATTATGATTTGCTGTGCTCATCAGAAATTCTATTAAAAACAAATGCTACAGTGTATTAGCTTGTTAAATAAAGCTTGTATTCTACTCATAAGTACCTGACTAATAAAGCATCCTATCATTAAAATTATTCATCATAAATGTATATGCACTTATTTTTTAGCATAGGCTAAATATTTGATATTGTTTTATTTATCAATTGGTTATGTTTTTTTGTTCTAAGTGAACTCTTAACAAGTAACTGCAGTCCAAAGTGCTGACAAGTTTTATTATATTAATGAGGAGTTATATATGCCTAAACTTGATAAAAACTTGATATATCAATTAACTGAATTTGTAGAATGGTTGGCACGTGGTGGTCAAGAACGAACGACCCAAGAAAGTCTCGTTCATCAAGGAAAAAAGATCAAAAAAGATGGCAAAAATCTTGTGAATGATATTGTTCACTTAGCAGAAGATGTGCAAACAGGCGTGAATAGATTTGTCAAAGATTTGAAAGAAGAGCCAGATGATGCTGAAAAACTAGCAAGAGAATTTATAGATAAAGCGACTGATGTTAAGCGTAGGGTCGAAGACGTTATATCGGACTCTAAAGACTTAGCTAAAGCGACAAAATCAGCTTTAACACAAATCAAAACTACACTGAAAGATGCCATTAAGACGGTTGAAAATTTTTTGAGTAGTTTGCTTTCGTTTAAACCACAAACGTTATTAGAACAGAAAACACCTAAATTTGCACCTACGCAAGAGTCTAAAGCTATAAGAGAAAAGGAACAGGAGAGACAAGCGAAGCAGGCCATGCTGCAGCAGAGAAAAGTTGCTAAACAGACTGATATGCGTCATAGCGGTGGGCATCAAGGCAGTAGACATAAATAAGCTTTGGCTTGCAAATCATTAAAACAAAGGGCAATTAATTGCCCTTTGTTTTATATGGTTTTTTTATAATTCAGAGCCAAAGGTTGCATGAATGCGCCAAGATTGTGCAGCATTGGTAATGGGTTTTGCAATTGAGAATTTAATAGGGCCTAGCTTTGTATCATAATTTATACCACCACCGATACCTATTTGCACGTCATCTTTTGAGCTACGAAATGCATTCCCCATATCGATAAAGCTATGTACTCCAAATGGTTTATAAATCATTTTACCTAACTCTAAACTTGTGACAAACAAATAGCTCCCCCCCACAGGTTGTCTCTCGTCATCTTTGTCAATTTCAGCAGGCAAACTTCTGTATCCAAAACCACGTATGCTGGTGTCACCGCCTGCAAAGAATCGTTGCGAGAGGGGTAATTTGTCATAGGTTCTGGGTAGTGTTGCACCTAATTCTAATCTAAATAAGGTTTTAAAATCATAAGCAAAGGAATGTAACCAGCGCTCTTGAAAATAAATTTGAGCAAAAGAAACACTACTTGCCAAGTCGTCATGCGCTCCTTTTAGGCGGATCATACGTGTTCTACCACGGGTAGGATTATTGAGATTGTCTCTGGTTGTATTTTTGAATTCAATAAAAGGTAACAGCAGATCATCTCGCCTACTTTCATTGCTAATAAAAGTAACAGATTTTTCATGAATAAAGCTTAGGCCAATGATTCTTTCCCAGCCATAAATTTCACGTTTTTCACTTAAAGTAAGCTCTAGGCTTTCAACGGGTTTTTCGTTATATTCATCTTCCATGTATTTACTATTAATGGAAATACTATCCGTTTGTGGCCGTTTCCCAGGAATAATGTAGTCTGCTTCTACTTTATGAAACAATTCGGATAATTGTAGCTGTGTATTGAAGCGATGCCCCTTGCTATTCACGCGTCGTCTTAAATAACCTGCTTTGCCACGAGGTCCTGTATCGGTGCCATAGCCCGCGCCAAATAAATAATGATTGGGCTTTTGATCTTCTAAATCCACAACAATAGGGACTTGGTAAGTTTCATGATTGGGCTGTGAATCAACGCGCACTGTGTTGAAATAATCACTATTTCTAAGCGCATCATCTAAATTTAATAGTTTTTGAGCTGTAAACGGATCCCCTTCTGCATAGGTAGGGTAGCGATTTAAAAATGTATTTTTTAAAAGGCTGTCACTAAAGCTTGTGTGCCCAAAATAATATAAGTTTGAGGTATTGAGCACGATTATTATTTTCGCTTTTGAGCGTTGTGTGTCGACCTCTACTCGATGCGTTGTTAATTCTGCTGCTAAATAACCTTCGTAAATAGCTGCGTTTAAAATGGCTTTTTTTCCAGCCTCATATTCTTCATGCAGTAATGCATCACCTATTGTTAAAGGCATAAGCCTTGCAATATTGCTTAAATTGGGGTTGTATAAGCCGGGGCCTTCTATTTGAATATCTATTTTTTCAAGTTGAACAATAGGCCCTTTATCGACGTTAAAGCTAATCAACCAACGATTTTTTTTAAATGATTTTTGTGCAGTAATACGCGGGTTATAGAAGCCATAGGGTTGTAATGAAACAGTAATTTCTTGAATAGCGCGCTCAATATAATACTCTAAAACAGACTCACTGATAGCGGGATCGCTGCGTAAATGTTGTAAACTAATATCTGAGCGAATATGTTTTTCAATTTCTTCACTGACACCATTTATTTTTACGTTCAGTGTAATAGGTGCCACTGCATTTGAGGCATTGCTTATCAATGCAATGAGAGCGCAGACTACAAATTTTTTCATGCGTTTTAAATTACTTAGGATTTTCAAGACTGAGAATGCCAGAATCATAATCATATGCAAAAATTTCTGCATAGCGACCCCAGTCGATAATAACTGTTAAGACACGATCTGCTTCTGCATTGGTTAAATAAGCTTCCAATTCATTTAAGAAAACATCTTCGAGTTCTCGGTTATTTGGACGCAGTTCTAAGCGTGTGCGAATATGTTTTGCCAGGGGAACATGCTCTAATTGCTTTGCAAAGAGTTTTTTGCGTTCTAAAATATTTGCGTCCGCGAAAATATTGCCTGCTTCTGTGAGCGCAATATCACCTTTAGAGACTGTTGCAAAATCAAGAATTTCCAGTGCTTCGGTTAATTGGAAGAGTTCATCTGCTTCTAAATGTAATTGTTCTGCTAAAAGAGGGAGGTCGACAGGGCCATCTGTTTGTTGCGCTAAGGCATCTACCAAACCTGTTAATTCAGAAACACCTGCATCAGGCAAGCGGTATCCAAGCTCCATTTTTTTATAATCTCTACCAGCATCCCCTGGACGTACTTTGCTGCGTTCACTGGTTGTCATGAGTGTATAAATATCGTCAACCAGTTTTCTAGAGTGTAGATCTTGTAAATTACGAGGAACAGCAGAGGAAGGATTGAGTTCTGCTCGAATATGTCCTGGATCGCTTGCAAAAATAATAATTCTATCTGCGATTTGTGCTGCTTCTTCGATATTGTGTGTGACAAAGAGAATGCCCTTGGTTCGTGTCTTATGACTGGTCCAGAGATCGAGTAAGTCGCTGCGTAAGTTTTCTGCTGTGAGTACATCCAGCGCAGAGAAAGGCTCATCCATGAGTAACAATTCTGGCTCTACTACAAGCGCTCTTGCAAAACCAACGCGTTGTCTCATACCGCCTGACAACTCTTTAGGGAAAGCAGATTCAAAGCCATCTAAACCAATCGTATCAATTGCTTTGAGGGCGCGTTTTCTTCGCTCTTGACGAGGGACACCCAGTGCTTCAAGTCCAAGCTCTACATTTTCAAGTACAGTAAGCCATGGCATGAGTGCAAAGCTTTGAAAGACCATTGCAATGCCTTGGACAGGCTTAGTGACAGGTTTGTCATGATATAAGACTTGTCCACTACTGGGGTTTACAAGGCCTGCAATAATACGCAAAAGGGTTGATTTTCCAGAGCCTGATTTGCCTAGCAGCGCAACAATTTCATTTTCATGCATTTTGAAATTGACATTTTCAAGCACAACCAGTTCTTGTCCTTCAGAGGAGCGAAAGGTTTTGCGCACATCTTTGACTTCAAAAATTATTTTTTTTGCATCACTCATAGTCATATACCTATTTTCTTAATTGACGCTATATCGTTCTTCTGACAGTTCATATAATTTTCGCCAAACTAAACGATTGATCACAATGACATAAATACACATGACTGAAATGCCAAGCGCAATACGAGGGAAATCGCCTATGGTTGTAAATTCGGTGATATAAGCACCAAGGCCTGTGGCATGTAAGGTGGTTTGTTGCCATTCTACAACATCGGCAACAATGCTTGCGTTCCAGCAGCCACCCGCAGCGGTCATGGCACCTGTTACATAATAGGGGAAGATACCGGGTAGAATCACTTTGCGCCACCACAGCCAGCCTTTAACACCGTAATTTTTGGCGGCAAGTCTTAACTCTAGTGGTATTTGCATAGTGCCGGCTACAACGTTAAATAAAATGTACCATTGTGTTCCTAAGATCATCAGAGGGGCTGTCCAGATGTTAACATTCAGCTTATAGGTGACTATCAACATAAATAATACAGGATAGACGAGATTAGCCGGAAAGGACGCCAAGAACTGTACTAAGGGTTGAACTGCTTGTGCGATGCGGGGGTTAAGACCAATCCAAACACCAATGGGCACCCATATGAGAGAACATAAGATGATTAAAATGAATACCTTGATGGTTGTGATAAAACCCAGTTTGAAAACTTCTAATACTTCTATCAATGACAACTCGGTATAAATAAATCGAATCAAGAAGAATGCGCAAGCCAAAAGACTTAAGAGTAATAGACAGTTCCAAAAAGTAATTGCTGTCCAAGAAAGGGCTTGTTTTACTTTGACAGGTATTCTCTCAGCACTTTTTATATTTCTTTTAAATTTGGGTATGGTAATCAAATCTCTACAGTAGTTCATGAAGCGCACAAACTGATGGGTTAGGTGGGCACGCTGCAAAATGTTGAGAAACCAAGTGCTATTAGATTCAATATCTACATTAGGCTCTAATTTGAATTTTTCAGACCAAGAGATCAGTGGTCTGAAAATAAGCTGATCATAAATTAAAATGACTAAGAACATGGTGAGAATAACATAGCAAATGGCTGCATAATTCGATTCTTGGGAAGCCAGCATGATGTAAGAACCAATGCCGGGTAACATAATTTTTTGGTTATTCACGGAAATAGCTTCGGAAG
The DNA here is from genome assembly GCA_050252335.1 of Candidatus Berkiella sp. Lineage (GTDB taxonomy): Bacteria > Pseudomonadota > Gammaproteobacteria > Berkiellales > Berkiellaceae > Berkiella_A. The sequence continues at coordinate 21,658 of JBFWLB010000028.1, forward strand.
CAACTACGAAAAACCAACCTGCCGACAAGGACATCATGGTATTCCAAATAAGGCTTGGTGTGGCAAAAGGGACTTCTAAACGCCAAAATCGTTGCCACGCACTTAAATGAAACATGGAAGAGGCTTCATTTAACTCTTTGGGAATTGTTTTTAAAGACTGATAAAAACTTAAGGCCATGTTCCAAACTTGAGAAGTGAAAATAACAAAAATGGCAGCGCATTCAGGACCTAACTGACTGCTGGGAAATAAATAAATAAATCCTAAAATTGAAATAGATAAAAAACCTAAAATAGGGACAGACTGCATAATGTCTATAAAGGGAATAATAAACATTTCAGCACGTCGGCTTTTGGCTGCAAGTGTACCAATTGTAAAGGTAAACAGTAGCGAAAAAGAGAGGGCAATTGCCATACGAATGACAGTTCTAATAGCATACTGTGGTAGCATACTAGGTGATAAAGAAACTTGGATAGATTCGCCTAATTGATAAGGGGTAACCATTTGTTGGGCGCCCCAGACAAGGGCAGCAAAGACACCAAATATAATTAGTAAAATAAATAGATCCCATTGATTCAATACAAATGAGGTTTTATGTTTGGGTTGAGCATAGAGAGATGTTTTTGACATGTGCTAGGACCTAAACTCGTTGGGCGTTACACTGCGCCTATATTAGTTTTTGCTCATGAGCTTTTAGTGGGAGGGCTTCGCCCTCTCGCAATCCTCATGTACTTTGTATAGGAATGAAGCTTGCTTGAGGCTTGACGCCTACCTAAAAATTCATGTGCTGTGGCTATATATTAAAGTATCGATTGAAAAAAGTTAAGGTTAGTTGAATAATAAGCGTTTGTCATTACATTTCTCTGTATCCATTAATGAATAATTCTAAATAAGTTAGAGGCCGTTGTGAAAAAGAGTCGGTTAGCTTTATTTGCACCAATTGCAAGCATTATGATTCTGGTGTTAGGTAGTGGCTTCTATACCACTTTTACGTCTGTGCATCTGCAAACGCAGGACATTGCAAATTGGTTAGTGGGCTGTGTGTCATCGGCTTACTTTTCAGGTTTGGTTATCAGTGCATTTCGTTCTCAGCACTTTATTTTTAGAGTAGGCCATATTCGAGCTTTCTCTGCATTTGCGGCACTTATTGCGGTTACGACCTTGGTACAAGGTTTATTCTTTTCGCCGACTTTATGGATTGTGATTCGCTTTATCAGTGGCTATTGCTTAGCAGGTATTTGTGTTGTGATTGAAAGTTGGCTCATGGCCGCCAGCACACAAGAGAATCGTGGCACTATCCTTTCTGTTTATATGGTTGCCTATTATTTAGCTCAAGCAACAGGACAGCTCTTTATTAAAATACCCTTTGCTTATGAACTAATGGGCTATTGTATGATTGCGATTTGTGCAGCACTCTCTGTGTTGCCTGTTACCATGACACGATTTAGTGCGCCAAGTCCAGAAAATCCAAGCATTCTTTCTTTTCGTTATTTATTTAGAAAAGCGCCTTTAGGCGTTATCAGCTGTATTATTTCTGGCTTGATTTTAGGCCCTCTATATACCTTGGTGCCTGTATATCTTCAAGAAAATGCTAAACCAGATGACGAAGTAGGCTGGGTAATGTTAGCTATGATTTTAGGTGGCACACTTTTACAATATCCAATCGGCAAAATGTCAGACAAAATTGACAGACGTAAAGTGATGGTGGGTATGAGCTTTTTCTGCGTTATTGCCTTCATACTCTTTATCCCAGATATTTACAATATACCTTGGTTAATGGTCTTAGGTTTTGTAATTGGCGCAAGCTCTTTTATTATTTATCCACTTGCCACTAGCTATACCATTGATCATGTTTCACATAATGAAATGGTTTCTGCTATTTCAACCTTGCTGCTTGCTTATGGAATTGGCTCAACATTAGGGCCTCTATTGCCTGCAATGATGATGGATTGGATGGGACCCAATGGCTTATGTTTTTACTTATTAGCCGTATCTATTGGACTGTTTTTGTACACATTGATTGCCGTGATATACAAACCAGAAAAGCCACATGAACAGTCACACTTTATATCCTTGCCAAGAACAACACCGAATGCGATGCCAAATCCGCAACAGGTTGAATAGGGTATGACGCACCCATTAGTGGCGGTTTTGCCCTATCAATCTCCAATTGTGATGGCCGGACTCTTTGCAGAGGAAGAGGGTATCGTCTTATTGCACAGTGTAAAACCCGATGGCAGGCTTGCTCAATATAGCTTTTTAGGGGTACGGCCTTATCAGCAATTGATTGCGAAGAATAATTGGATACGAACAGACAATGTGAGCTTCCAGGGCAATATTTTAGATGAAATACAACGCATACTTAGAAAAAATACATTAGCAAAGCACCTAAACTTGCCCCCTTTTCAAGGTGGGGGGATGGGATATTTTAGTTATGATCTAAATAGGGCATTGGAAAGAGTACCTAATCCCAAAGTAGATGATATGGTTTTGCCTGATTGTGTTTTTGCTTTTTATGATCTCGTTTTTGCGTGGGATCATTCGGTAGAAAAACTTTACCTGTTCTCAAGTGGTTTACCTTATGAGGGGGATGTACGCTTGCAACAGGCTAAACAGCGTCAGCAAAGTATCCTTGATTTTATCAAGGATAAGCGTACTCACTTTAAAATACCTGATAAAATTGAAACGCTTTCGCCCATTGTTTCAAATTTTGATGAAGCAAGTTATATTCAGGCCGTGGAAAAAGCGATTGAGCATATTTATGCGGGTGATATTTTTGAAGTGAATATTTCCCAACGTTTTGAAACTCAAGTCAATTGTCATCCCTTTGAGCTGTATTTAAAATTACAACACCAAAATCCGGCGCCTTTTTCTGGATTTTTAAATTTCTCTGCTTGTCAGCTTATCTCGTCCTCTCCAGAGCGTTTTTTAAAATTAGAAGATTCTGTCATTGAAGCTTGCCCCATTAAGGGCACCAGGCGCAGGGCTCAGGATCCTATTTTAGATAAGCAGCTTCAAGACGAATTGGTATCCAGCGATAAAGACAGAGCAGAAAATATTATGATTGTGGATTTAATGCGCAATGATTTATCTCGCGTATCTTTGCCACACACTGTAGAAGTGCCGCATTTATGTGAATTGCAAAGTTTTGCTACGGTACACCATTTAGTTTCAACCGTGAGAGCGCAATTGGCACCTCAATATGATGCGGTTGATCTCATCAAAGCCACCTTTCCGGGCGGCTCAATCACAGGTGCACCTAAAATTCGTTCTATGGAAATTATTGCACAAATTGAACCCACAGCAAGAGGAGCCTATTGTGGATCAATGGGCTATATTGGCTTTGATGGTAATATGGATTTGTCTATTTTGATTCGTTCCTATGCAATGAAACGCAATCGTGTCACTTTTCAAGCCGGTGGTGCTATTACGGTGGATTCAGATGCAAAAGCCGAGTATCAAGAAACTTTAGATAAGGCCGCAGCTTTGAAAAGTGTTCTTTTGTAGTAAATATTTTGCTTTTCCTCCAATTATCAGACTTTTGTAGCATCTTATCCTAATTGCATTTAGCTCAATAGCGTGCTCTGGCATACTAAGTTTGTCAGCTTGAAATAGAAATTTATTAGGAGATTATAATGGCATTACGTGGCGCGGGAAAATCAGAATTTGCTCAAAAACTAGCAATGTTTGAATCAGGTAAAACCTCTTCTGTTAAAGTAAAAACAGAAAAATTTTATTCAGAAGATGCTGGGTTAGTAACCAATCAAGCAAGACGCTTTTTACTTGATGAAACAGGTGTGGATGCAACTGTTGAGGAAGCGTTTGAAGCACAATCAATGATGTTGGCTCAATTTGAAGCACAAAAAAATGAGCAATCACAGGATGATATTTTTGCTAAAGCATATGAAATGGCACTGAATGCTGGTTTAAATGATGAAGAGGCTTTAGAACAAGCCACAGCCATGAGTAAGTTCCAATTATAAAACTTTTTCTAAGAAAATTTGTGCCCTTTCTGATTTTGGTTGAGTAAAAAAATCAGAAGGGGAGGCTTGCTCTATAATCTCGCCCTTATCCAAAAAGACAATACTGTCTGATAATTCTCTGGCAAAGCCCATTTCATGTGTCACCATTACAATGGTAATACCTGTATGAGCCAGGCTTTTAATCACTTCTAGTACTTCTTTGACCATTTCAGGATCAAGGGCACTCGTTGGCTCATCAAATAAAATGACATCAGGTCGCATGGCAAGTGTTCTTGCAATAGCAACGCGTTGTTTCTGACCACCAGAGAGCCGAGTGGGGTAAGCATTGGCTTTATCACTTAAGCCAACTCGTCCGAGTAAAAGCATTGCTTGATCTTTGGCTTCTTGTGCTGGCATGTTCAAAATTTTGATGGGTGCATAGATGAGATTTTCTAACACCGTTTTATGTGGAAATAGATTAAACTGCTGAAAAACCATGCCAACTTTTTGTCGTATTATTTGCGCATTTTTAGTAGTTAATAATTGATTATTTACCCATATTTCACCACCATCGGGTATTTCCAGAAAATTAATGCAACGTAACAAGGTGGATTTTCCACTGCCAGAAGGGCCAATGATGGTTAATACTTCACCTTGAGCGATGTTGAGTGAAACCTCTTTTAAGATTTGTTTGCTGCCAAAAAATTTGGAGATTTTTGTTAGTTTAATCATGGTGGGCTAAGCTCAATTTATTTTCTAATCGTGTGGCAAAATGGCTCAAGATAAAAACGGTGATATAGTAGCATCCAGCTGCAACCAGGAGTGGTGCAAAATAGGTATATTGTTCCGCAGAGACGACTTGCGCGCGTTTCATTAAATCAGCGGCACCGATGGTAGAAATAATGGCCGATTCTTTCAGCATGTTAACCATCTCGTTGACCAAAGCAGGGAGAATATTTCTAAAGGACTGTGGCAGTATGATATCTTTTATCATTAAAGTATAAGGCACACCCAATGCTTGAGAGGCTTCAAATTGACCTTTATCAACGGATTGTATGCCTGCGCGAATGATTTCTGCGATATAGGCACCAGAATTGAGTGAGAAGGCGGTAACCCCAGCAAGAAAAATTGAAATGTTATAGCCTGTTAAAGAGGGCGTTGCAAAATATACAAAGCTTAGCTGTAAAAGCAGTGGGGTGCCTCTGAAGATAGAAATATAAAATTTAGCAGGCGTTTGAAATAGGCATCTATTAGATAGATTTGCTAAGGCTAGAATCACACCAATGACTAAGCCACACAGCACTGAAATAATAGTAAATTCTAAGGTGACGCCCAAGCCCTTAATGATATAGAGCACCCAGCCATAGCTATTCGTATGTTGTTTATTGTCTTGGTTTTCGATCCATTTTTGTTTGATACGTTCTAGTTCACCGGATTGTTTTAAATCGTTAATGGCAATATTAAAGTCTGAGAGCCAGTGTGAATTTTTGCTCAAAGCAATGGCATATTCACCTTGACTGCCTGGTAAATTGTTGGCGATTAAGCCAGGATTGGCTGCTACGAATGCATTTGCTTGTGCATCTTCAACCATAACGCCGTCTAAACGCCCCAATTTGAGATTTTGGATCAGCGGAATGTTTTTAGGCAATGATTCAAGTGTTAAGGTAGGGAGCTTTTCTTGTAAATCTTTTAAAAAAGATTCCATCACGCTGCCTAATTGAACGCCAATTTTTTTATCTGCCAAATGATTTAAATCTGAGATTGGCTTATCTTTTAAGGTAAGCAAAGTAAATTGAGGCTCAAAGTAGGCAAGCGTAAAATCTACGTTCTTTTTCCTTTCTTCACTGATACTTAAGCCCGCCATCACAAAATCGACTTTTCCGGAATTAAGTGCAGGTATCAATCCACCGAAATCCATATCTTGAATCACTAACTCTTTATTAAGTCGTTTCGCGATAAATTGTGCAACGTCAATATCCAGACCGACTATTTTGCCCTCTTGAATATGTTCAAAGGGGGGGTAGTCTGCAGAGGTGCCGAGTGTGATTTTCTCTTGAGTATGTTGCTCACAAGCCATTACACTCAACAGAGTAAAAATGAGGATAAAGAGTTTTTTTAGATTATTACTCCAGCACATCGAATCAAACATTTTTCCTAGCCTTAGATGATTCTTTTACTTCTTTTAATAATTTTTTAGCTTCACGATAATTGGGATGTAGCACAAGTGCATTTTCAATCATTTGTTGCGCTTTTTTATTGTCTTCTAATTGTTGATAGGCAAGTGCCATATTATAGTATGTCTCTTTGTCCTTGCCGTAATGGATAATCGATTGCTTATAATATTCAATTGCTTTTTCAGGGAGATCCATATTGTACATAATGGATCCAATGGCAAAAGGAATGTCTTGAGATTTTTCTAATTTGAAGAAAAATTGCCAAACACGCTCTAAACCATTCAAGATACTGTATTCTAAATCCAGAGAAACCTCTTGGGATTCAAGCTTTTCTAAAAGCATTGGGTAATAATCATGGAAGATACTAGGATCCCAGTCTGCCAGATTTAGAAGATTTATAATAGATTCAAGACTGCTAAAGCCTGGGTTCAGATCGTCTTCTATATAGCAAATATCAAAGAGATCTTGAGGACTGTAGGTTGATAAGCTATTGGCAAAGGCATAGGTTGTGTTAGGAATAGCGTAGTCTGCATGATAGACAAAGCTTGCCACTTGGAAATCGGCGCCTTTATTACCCATCATGAAGCTAGTGCCTTTATTCAGCTCCGTGTATTGGCTTAAAGCATCAAAGTTCACCATCATAGAGACAGAGCCATGAAAGCTAATGTCTGGATCTTCGTTCTCATCAAATAAATCTGTTTCAGTATAACCTTTATCGGATACCAGAAGCATCATTGGGCCTTTGGTAAAATGATGAAGATTTTGAATGCACTTAATGGCACCGATGGGGATTAAGAAAGATGCATTGTCGAATTCATCTTCATAGTTTTTTAATATTTTATTTAAGATGGGGTGTTTTGCGTAATAATCTGTCTGAATAGGGTGTCTTTTAAATTGATAAGAAGCTTTCTTAAAATAATTTTTGAGATCTTTGTTTTTATTTTTTTCTTCATTTTTAATAATAAGCTCTACTTCATGTAGCTTACCATCGATGACTTGAAATGCGTCTTGCAAAAGCGTATCAAAAATATAATTGCAGATTACAAAGAGTGGTTTGCTTAAGGATTTTGATTTAATTGTTTTTTTAGAGAGTACTAGCTGTAGTTCAGTATCTTCTAATGCATTGAACACCGCCAAGTCTAAGCAACCAGATTCGAAATAGGGTTTCAAAGCATGATGCTGTTTCCAAGAGCTTAAGCTTTTCAAGCTAATATCAGTCATGACATATTTGAGCCAGTCGGTGGGCCAGCCATATAATTTGAAAGCAAGTTGTAAGTTTTTTAAAAGATAAAAAGATAATCGACCGTGGCCTGCGCCAATCTCAATGATATGGAAGGGGTTTTGCGCGCTTGGTTTGCCATATTTGCCAATATAGTCATGCATTTGTGCCATGATGAGCTTTGCATAAGTATTGGCAAGATATGTATTGCTGGTGATTTGTAAGGGGACAACCTCGTCTTCCCAGACCTCTGGTCCTAATTGATCGTAATAGTCATGCATGCGTTGCCAGAGTGTCGAGTTTGAAAGAGAGGTCATATCTTATTAAAGTCCAAATTAAATGATGATGTATCAGCGATACTTATTAACATAACTTGCAAAATCAATCAACTTTGTATGTTTGTTTTAATGCAGTTGGTTGACAAACAATGTGCTTGTGAGAGGTTCGAAGAAAGGCTGTAAATACTTGATAAAAAAAGCCCAGGCAGAGCCTGGGCAAAAAGGGATGTTAATCATCCCAGCTGAGAGTTCCGCCTGTTTGATACTCGGTAACGCGAGTTTCAAAGAAATTTTTCTCCTTCTTCAAGTCCATCATTTCACTCATCCAAGGGAAAGGATTGGTTGCGCCAGGATACTGTTCTGCTATACCAATTTGAGCACAACGTCTATTGGCAATAAACTCAATGTATTCTCTAAACATATTTGCATTGAGTCCTAAAATACCTCTAGGCATCGTATCAACCGCGTATTGATATTCTAAATCTACACCTTCACGAATAATCGTAATGATTTCGCGTTTGAAATTTTCTGTCCATATATCAGGATTCTCAATTTTGATTTGATTAATGACGTCAATACCAAAATTCAGATGCATAGATTCATCGCGTAAAATGTATTGGAATTGTTCTGCGGTTCCGACCATTTTATTGCGTCTTCCTAAAGTGAGCACTTGTGTGAAGCCCACGTAGAAGAAAATTCCTTCAAATACAACATAGAATGCAATCAAATCACGCAACAGTCGTTGGTTATCTTCTGGTGTTCCTGTTTTAAATAAGGGATCACCTAAGCTTTGTGTATATGGAAGTGCCCATGCTGCCTTTTTAGCAACGGCAGGTAATTCTCTATACATATTGAAGATACGTGACTCATCCATATCCAAGCTTTCAATGACGTATTGATAAGCATGGGTATGCAAGGCTTCTTCAAAAGCTTGACGCAATAAATACTGTCTGCATTCTGGATTCGTGATATGACGGTATACAGCTAATACTAAGTTATTGGCCACTAATGAATCTGCTGTTGAGAAAAAGCCTAAATTACGCTCAACAATCATACGCTCATCAGGCGATAAACCATCTTGAGATCGCCACAGTGCCACATCTGCTGCCATGTTGATTTCAGTTGGCATCCAATGATTTGCACAGGCAGTTAAGTATTTATCCCAAGCCCAGTCGTATTTGAAAGGGACAAGCTGATTCAAATCTGCACGGCAGTTGATGATTTTTTTATCATCAACACGGATTCGTGCAGCACCCATTTCTAAATCTTCTAATCCAGTGACGCCACCTTCGACGGTGGTGGATTGATTTTTATTCAGATCAAACTCTTGTGTTGTCGATGTCATAGCTATTGTTTCCTTATTGACATGCTTCGCATTCAGGATCATCAATCGAACACATCTTAGGTTGTTCAATCGCATCGGTCATCTGTACAGCATTTAAAGTGCTTCGCGTAATGGTTGATTTTTCTGCATCCGATGCACCGAGTGAACGGCAGTAGTAAGTGGTTTTTAAGCCTCTTGTCCATGCCAGTTTATAAATATCATCAATCTTCTTACCAGAGGGTTTGTCAATATAAATATTGAGAGATTGGCTTTGATCGATCCATTTTTGTCTTCTTGCGCCAGCTTCAATCAACCATTTTGCATCAATTTCAAATGAAGTTGCATATTTTTTCTTGATAGTATCAGGTATTCTATCAATTTTTTGAACACTACCATTAAAGTATTTCAAATCGTTAACAAGAACTTCATCCCAAATATTTAGCTGTTTCAAATCGTTTACCAAATAGGGATTTACAACCGTAAATTCACCTGACAGGTTAGATTTTACATATAGGTTTTGATAGGTTGGCTCAATAGATTGTGTCACACCGCAAATATTAGAAATCGTTGCAGTGGGCGCTATTGCCATCACATTAGAGTTACGCATACCAACGGTTTGAACGCGCTCTCTTAATTTATCCCAATTTAAAGTTTTGTCTGTATTGAGATCTAAATACTCGCCACGATAAACTTTTAAGTTGGCAATAGAATCAATCGGTAATACGCCTTTGCTCCACAAAGAACCTTCAAAAGAAGAATAAACGCCACGTTCTTCAGCTAAATCTGTTGATGCACTGATCGCATAGTAACTGACCAATTCCATCGTTTTATCTGCAAATTCAATGGCGGCCTCAGAAGCATAAGGAATGTTTAACTTATAGAGCGCATCTTGGAAGCCCATGATACCTAAACCAATCGGGCGGTGGCGCAAGTTAGAACGTCTCGCCTGAATAACAGAGTAGTAGTTAATATCAATCACATTATCCAGCATACGAATTGCTGTTTTGATGGTTTTTTCCAGTTTTTTCGTGTCAATTCCACTTTCTGTCACATGCTGAGCTAAGTTAACGCTACCTAGGTTACATACTGCGATTTCATCTACTGAAGTATTCAAGGTGATTTCAGTGCAAAGATTTGAACTATGTACAACACCGGCATGCTGCTGGGGTGAACGTAAGTTACAAGGATCTTTAAAGGTAATCCATGGATGGCCTGTTTCAAAAATCAAGCTTAACATTTTGCGCCATAAGTTAACGGCAGAAACTTTCTTGAAATTTTTGATTTCATTGCGCTCAGCTTTGGCTTCATAAGCTGTATAGGCTTCTTCGAATGCAAAGCCATATAAATCATGTAAATCAGGTGCATCATTTGGAGAAAACAGTGTCCACTCTTTGTTTTCCATAACGCGTTTCATGAAGAGATCAGGTACCCAGTTTGCTGTGTTCATATCATGGGTACGACGCCTATCATCACCTGTATTTTTTCTTAAATCGATAAACTCTTCGATATCTAAGTGCCATGTTTCTAAGTAAGCACAGACAGCACCTTTACGTTTTCCACCTTGGTTTACGGCAACAGCAGTATCATTTGCTACTTTTAAGAAAGGTACAACACCTTGTGATTTACCGTTAGTGCCTTTAATGTGTGCACCCATTGCGCGCACGGCTGTCCAGTCATTGCCTAAGCCGCCTGCAAATTTAGAAAGTAGAGCATTATCTTTAATTGCATTGTAAATACCGGCCAAATCATCTGGTACATGTGTGAGATAGCAGCTAGATAATTGAGGTCTAGGTGTTCCAGAATTAAAGAGCGTTGGGGTTGAACTCATATAATCGAAAGAAGATAAGAGATCATAAAACTCAATGGCACGTTGGTTTTTATCTTTTTCTTTAATCGCAAGTCCCATAGAGACACGCATTAAGAAAATCTGTGGTAATTCAAAGCGTGTGTCGCGATGATGAATAAAATAACGATCATAAAGTGTTTGCAAACCTAAATAGGTAAATTGACGATCGCGTTCAATCTTAAGTGCTTGACCCAATCTCTCTAAATCAAAAGTTCTTAATTCTTCACTGAGAAGCTCGTGTTCAATACCAACTTCAATAAATTTTTGAAATACTTGAGGATAAAGTGCTACTTTTTCTTCATCTGTATGAGTCATTGGAAGTGCTAAGAATTTAAGCGCTTCATAATGCAGGTCATTTAGCAGTAATCTTGCTGCAACAAAAGAATAATTAGGCTCGATTTCAATCTTTGTGCGAGCACTCATGATTAAGGCTTTGTGTAAATCGCCGATTTTAATGCCATTAAAAAGGTTACGTTTTGTTTCTTCGATGATGGCATTTGCATCAACTTCAGCTAAATCTGCACAGGCTTGTCCAACTACTTTTTGTAAATTCTCTTCGTCAAGCGCACGTGTGCGCCCATCTTCTAGTGTGACTTGAATAACATCTGTAAGACCATCTTGTTCTTGATGCTTTGATTCTCTTGCTTGTCTGCGCTCTTCACGGTAAAGAATATAAGTTCTGGCGACTTTGTGTAAGCCATTACGCATCAGTGCTAATTCAACTTGATCTTGTATTTCTTCGACACGAATAAATCCATCTGTATTTAAGTAGCGTTGAACTGCTTTGGCTACTTGTTGCGTTAAATCTCCAGCGAGTTCATGGACGCGTCGTGATGCAGCAGCACTGCCACCTTCTACGGCTAAATAAGCTTTGGTAATAGCGATGGTAATTTTGTCATGATTAAAAGGGACCAGAGTACGATTATCACGGCGCATGACATAGAGTTGGCCGGGTTTGATCGACTTAGCATCTGCTGGGTACATAATGACATTTGGATCTTTTACAGACTGAGTGGTTTCAGTGATCATATCTGTCATGTGCTTTATTCCTCCGAAAGAGTAGAGAACGATATTTTAGAGACAAAAGGGCGCCTTGACCTTAATATAAGAAGGTCAACTTATTAATACCAAGTGGAATTTCAATTTGGGGGAATACCTTTTGAACCCCAACATATAGATCTAATCGAGCACCTAGATACAAGATAGTGCGTAATCACTGTGAATGCAAGTGGAGAACCTGGGTATAACTTGTGGAAAAGCTGGGTAGAAGCTGGGAATAGGGAAAATACCTTCTCTTTGAAAATAAAGAGAAGGTAAGATCAGAGATCTCTCAATGGATTATATCATTTGTACCCATTGTGTTAGGAATTGGCCTTGGCGATTTACAAAGTCAGGATCCTTAAATGCCAAAGTAATCAAACTAATACCTTGTAAGCTTGAAACTAAGTTTAAAGCAAGCTTAGCAGAATCATCTTCAGATTTGCCAAGTGATTTAAATTGCTTTTCACACCAATGGATCATTTCGTTCATTAAACCTGCTGCTGCAGCAGAGATGGCGCCACCTTGTTTACCAAGTTCTTGGCAAAGGCTGCCTAATGAATCACCAAATTGAGCAGATTCTTCTGCAAGGCTGGCAACATACTCAATGAGTCCTTGTAGACGGCTCTTAACATCTTCACGTGTGTTCCACTCAGTGAATAAGTTATTTAATTTTCTTTTACGGCGATCGATAACGGCCAATGTAATAGAATCTTTAGATTTAAAGTAGTAATAAACGTTGCCGAGAGGAACGTCCGCTAAAGTCGCTATATTAGCTAAAGTCGTAGTGCTAACGCCTTGCTGATGAAAAAGTTGATCTGCTGCGTCGACTAGTCTTTCGCGTTTGTCATTACGTCGTGCCATTATCTTTACCTACCATAAGTTATTCAACATCAAAACTAAGCTAACGTTTAATCAACCACAATTATCGTTAGCCTTCTAAATTGGGTAATTATACCGGCTAAACTTGAAAGTTCAATAGTTAACTGAAAAAAAACATAAAAAAAGTCAATAATTTTAAGATGTTTAACTTAATTTTACCGACTTACGGTAAAACTAAGAGGACACCCACAGATAATATTTTTCTAATATATTGATTTTAATGAAAATTATATTAGGACAGCCAAAGATTTATCAGGACAGCCACATAAACTTATCGGAATTTATCAGCGGAATTTATCAGGACACCCAATATTAAGATGAAGAGAGGGGTTTTAAGTATTTTTTATATAATATATTGATTTATTTATATTTTTTAAAAAATATTCATATATTTAGAGCTTTAGCTCAGTGAAAAATATAAAAAGAGATGAAGCTACATATACTGATACACATGATTATGCCTCTTGTACCTTTTATCTCTTTAGGGTGGGTTTAAGCTAATAGACTGTTTAAAATAGTCGAGAAACAAATATTCAAAGTTTAATAACTATGCTCCATTGTTGAGTATACAAACTATTTAGTGCAAGAATACCTGGCAAGCTATCAGTGATTTTTTAGGTTGATTTGATATCTTGAGTTTTTACACTTAGTTATCAAAATCGCGTGTGTAATAACAGATACAAAGGCAGGTTGATATGAGCTGGA
>JBFWLB010000029.1:0-34607 GCA_050252335.1 Candidatus Berkiella sp.
GTATATAGATGCAGAAAGACTAGTAAAAACCCCATAAATTGGGGTTTTTTTTGCGTGATTATAAGATAGGGCACTTTAAGAAACGCAAATATATTTTTATTGCCTTGCGCCAAGATAGATTAAAAATATATAATTTATCCTTTTGTAAGAAATTTTCAAAATGATTTTTATTAAAGATCTCGCCATTCAATACGGCGGCAAGTTGTTATTTGAAGGCGTTGATTTGCTCTTAAACCAAAGTAATCGCTACGCTATTGTTGGCGCTAACGGCACGGGTAAAAGTACCTTGCTGCGTTTAATGATGCAAGAAGAGTCGCCTAGCCTTGGTGAAATTGTCATCACTAAAAGTAAACAGGTTGGTTGGGTTAAGCAAGATCATTTTCATTATGAACAAAATAGAATTATTGATGTTGTATTAATGGGCAAGAGTGAATTATGGAAAGCACTTGCCGACAAAGATGCTTTACTCAATGCACCATGGACGGATGCTTCCGCCGATCAGCTTGGCCATTTAGAAGAAACGATTGCGCATTACAATGGTTATGCTGCAGAAAGTCTTGCACATATTCTGCTGGAAGGCTTAGGCATACCACAATCAAAACACTTTGATACACTGAGCACGCTCTCTGGTGGCTATAAGATGCGGGTTCTTTTGGCTCAAGCCTTATTTGAAGAGCCAGATATTTTATTATTAGATGAACCGACCAACCATTTGGATATTATGACCATTGCGTGGTTAGAAGAATATTTAATCAATGAGTTTAAAGGATTATTGGTTTTTGTTTCGCACGACATTAAATTCTTAAATAAAATATCCACGCATGTATTAGATATTGATTATGGTGAAGTCAGAGAATATGTGGGCGACTATAATCTTTTCTTAGTAAAGAAAAAAGAAATTGCAGAACAAAAACTGAGTGAGAAAAAATACGCAGAAGATAAATTAGCGCACATGCAAAAATTTGTTGAGCGTTTTGGTGCAAAAGCAAGTAAAGCACGCCAAGCGCAATCACGCGTTAAAATGATGGAAAAAATAGAACTGCCAGACATTAAAAACAGCTCTAGAATGAGCCCAAATTTCCATTTTGAATCTAAAAGACCTTCTGGAAAAGTTGTCTTAACTTTGGATAAAGTGGTGAAAACATATGGTGAGAAAAATGTTTTAAACAATGTCTCCTTCTCTGTAAACAAAGATGAGAAAGTCGCTATTATTGGACATAATGGAATTGGTAAATCAACACTCTTAAAAATCGCAATGCAAGCTTTAGAGCCTACTTCTGGCAAAAGTGAATGGGGTTATGAAACGCATGTATCTTACTTTGCGCAAGATCATCATGAGCAATTAAGCCAAAGCATGACTGTCTTAGAGTGGTTAACGCAGCAATGTCCTAAAGAGTCAAGCGCCAGTATTCGTAATGTATTAGGCCAAGTATTGTTTGTCAAAGAAGAAGTGGAGAGTAATATCTTGCATATCAGCGGTGGTGAAGCTGCTCGACTCCTCATTGCTAAAATGATGCTGGAAAAACCAAATGTTTTAGTTTTAGACGAACCAACTAACCATTTAGATATTGAAGGTATTGAAGCGCTGATTAAGGCCTTAAAAGCTTACAAGGGCACATTGATTCTAGTGAGCCATGATCGTCATTTCGTTGGCCAAATTGTCAATCGTGTGGTTGCATTATCTGAAACAGGCTATAAAGATTATAAAGGAACCTATAATCAATTTTTGAAATATTATGGGGAAGATTATCTGTCGCAGAGCTTTCTTGCTAAAAAGTAGTAGGCTAGGCTGTTCAGCTGTTATTGCCAGTGAAAACTCATAGGCGTCAACTTAAGCAATTTCTGGGATTCGATAAAACATAAGCACCTATATAAAGGATGTGGTTTGGTGCGAAGCACCCTACGCCCACTTTGTTATCAAAGGGGGCAGCCGCTTGCGGCGGGGGATTTTAAAAGCAAAGATTAAAAAAATCCATCTGCTCACTAACGCGAGCCTCTTCCCTTGACATCAAGGGAAGATAATCATTCACTTCGTTCATTTTTTCAGTATAAAAATTTTGTGAGAATCACAACCCTAAGCCGGCACAACCGTTAGAGGAATACAATTTTTGATACGTTGCTCTTTTTTGACAGGGCATATAGCATGGCCAAAAACCACTTCAAAAGTAACAGGATACTTATTGTCTTGTCGACGATAGGTTTCTGCGAGTTTATCTAAATGCGATCGCGGCGTAATCTGTTGTCTACGGTTTTGGTGGATATTTCTTACGCCTGTGTATTTCAGATCTTTGAGTAGTTGCCAGACACTGTCATATTCAAAAACAATCTTTTCCATATCCATAACTACATTTTGGAACTGTAGTTTTTGTAAATGATCGCCATAATCATGCATGTCTAAAAATGAATTCACATGAGAAAAATTATCTATTTTCTCAAATGCTTTAAACAGCTCAAATAAAGTATCAGGCCCTGGTATGGTAAAGAGTAGCATGCCACCCGGCTTTAATACGCGTTTAAAGCTCTCCAGCGCGCGCTCAAGATCACTCCAATGTAAAACGAGATTACAGAAAATTAAATCAAATTGATTGTCTTCAAAGGGCAGCGTTTCAATATCGGCATGTACATACGTCGGTTTTTTTTGAAGCCAGGCACTTTTTTTATTTTGTGCTTGAGCCAGCATTTCTTGTGCAATGTCTACGCCCGTTATATTACTCTTAGGATAAAGTTTTCTAAGCTGTTGTAAGAAATGACCTGTGCCACATCCCGCATCTAAGATATCTGTAAAAGAGCTTGTGATAAAACTCAGTCTCTCTAATAAGCGCGCGCCAATGACATTTTGCACAAAGGCATGTGCTTCATAATGAAAGGCTGCCTTATTAAAGGAGGCAATAACTTCTTTTTTACTGTTCTGCATGCTGTACGCAAACCTGTGTTGGAATATAAGCTGTTTGATTATCAAATTGCATGCCGAGGCTTTTGAGTAAAGCTTTGTCTGCTATTTGATCTCTATTATTTACGGTAAGTAATTTCTCACCTAGAAAGAAGGAATTTCCACCGGCGAAGAAAGCCAATGCTTGGGCTGCATCTGACAGCCTTTCTCGGCCGCATGAAAGTCGAATATAAGATTGTGGCATCATAATTCTGGCCACCGCAATTAAACGAATAAAGGCAATATCGCCAATCGGTTTTTGATTTTGATGTTCAAGCGGTGTGCCGGCAACAGAAGTTAAATTGTTAATAGGCACACTTTTGGGCTGAGGTGATAAATTGGCTAGATTCATGAGTAAAGTCATTTGATCTTCAATGCTTTCTCCCATACCGACGATGCCGCCACAACAGGTCTTCAAGCCCGCTGTTTGTACATTGTGAATCGTTTTGAGTCTATCTTCATAGTGACGAGTCGTTGTCATTTTTGCAAAATATTCAGGAGAAGACTCTAAATTATGATTGTAATAATCTAAACCAGCATCCTTTAAGTCATGTGCTTGTTCGATTGATAATTGTCCAAGTGTTACACAGGCTTCTAGATCTAGAGATTTAATAGTGGCAATCATTTCTTTCACTTTGCCTAATTGCGAGGCCGTAGGTTTGCGCCATGCAGCGCCTAAACATACGCGGCTTGCACCCATTGCTTTAGCTTGTTTTGCTTTATGAAGTATCTCATCTGTTTTCATGAGCGGATAAACTTCAATTTTAGTATTATGATGTACACTTTGTGCGCACCACTTACAATCTTCAGGACAGCCACCTTGTTGAATATTGACTAAAGTTGAGGCTTGAATTTCATTAGGATTGAAATGCTGCCGATGAATAGTTTGTGCTTTAAACAGCAAATCCATCAATGGTAATTGATACAAATCAGATACCTGTTGCAGAGACCAAGTAGGAGTATGTGTCATAGTGCAGCTTACGTAGTTTATTTTGATGTGGCTAGCATCATAGATTTATTAACTGAAACTTCAATGAGCGAGTGTTGAATGGTGAACAAGTGGTCAAAAATTATACAGAACTTAGTTGGCTTTTGTAAATCATCGATAGGCAATACTTGCTATATTTGTTATCAAACAAACATAAATGATGCAGAAATATGTGATACTTGTTGTCAGTGGTTGCCTTGGTTAAGAGAGACTTGCCAGTATTGTGCCTATCCTCTTGTGGATGCTGTGCTGTGTGGCGCTTGTTTAGGGAAGACGCACGACTTAGATCATTTGAAAGCCTTATTTCGTTATGAATCTCCGATTAAGCAATTGGTACTCAATCTTAAGTTTCAGCAAAAATTATATCCTGCACGGCTATTTTCCCAGTACTTTCTTAAGTATTTTCAGCCTAATTTTAGTATGGATGCCATTATAGCGGTTCCGCTTGCCAAAGAGCGCTTAAAAGCACGAGGCTATAATCAAAGTATAGAAATCGCGAAAGAGCTTTCTAAACAGTTGGCAATCCCATTATATACAGATGTTTTGTTTAAAGAGCGGGATACGAAAAGCCAGTCTGATTTGAATAAACAGCAACGTGAGCACAATCTTAAATATACTGATTTTAAGCTCTCTAGCTCATTTTCTGGCAAGCGCGTACTATTGATAGATGATGTTTATACCACGGGTACAACCTTGCGCTGTGTTGCAAAACAATTGAAAGCATGTGGTGTGGAGTATGTTGAAGCATGGGTCGTTTGCCGTTCATTATGAAAAGTGCATTGGTTTGTGCTAATTCTTTAGATAAGTGGAATAATAAAGAGTGATATATGTCAATCAGATTACAAAGAAGCTTGCCACTCAGTGCTAAATTTGGTTTTCATTATGGGCATTTTGCAGAGTTGCCAACCATAGAAGAATTTTTTCGTTTTCAAAGTCGTTTGCCGCATTTAAAAAATCAGCTTTATGCCTTAGATATTGTGGATATTATGTCATTACTGAATAAGGCACATGGTTGTGTCTTTGAGCTTGAAATGCCGGTGTTAGGTTTCACAGATCCTGCGCTTGATTATGATTTGAATCCTTGGTTTGCGATTCCAATTGCCTTAAATGGTTTTGTTGCTAATGCACAGAATCCTGAGTTATCCAGAGCACAGGTTTGGGTCAAAGATCTCATAGACAACGAATACCCACTTCTGCAGGATAAGATGTGTCGAGTAGATTATGAGCAAATATTTCAAAAACTATCGACAGGGTTTTATACCACTTTGAATTCAGTGTGTTATCGTTATACGCGAGAACAAATCTTAGAAGGTAAAGATCTTGCTGTACTTCCACAAGGTGAACACTATCAGAATAAAATTTTACTCTTTTTGCCTAAAGCAAATATTACATTCAAATTAAAAATTCTAGTTCGAAATAAAGATGGGATAGAGATATTTAAAAATGAATTATATCTTTCTTCTGCACAAGAAGATGAAGTATCGGTAGAAACAAAATCACAATGGCGTGGCATGTCTGATCAGGGAACGCTACAAATTGATTATCGCGTTTCAGAGAAAAGTAAATTAGATCGCGCACAGCAGGTTATTTTACATCTTTTATTGCCTGAAAATAAAGCATTAAAATGGATGTTGTCCGGTAGTTCTGAATGGACGACGACACATGAAGAAAAACAGTCTTGTCTAACACAATATTTTGGTTTAACAACACAGGCAACGCTTGAGATATTAAAGCAGCTTATTCCCTATGCTTATTTTAGGCGGCAGATTACAAAAGCGAAGCCTAAAGATCCAGAAAGATCGTCTTTGCCGATTAATAATTTTTCTGCCTCTGAAAATGCTGCGCAAAAATTGTATCAATATGTTATGTCCGGTATTTTGAATCGTTCAGTGCCACTTTATGCTTTAAGTGATTATATTCAAAACAAAACAAAAATATATGAAGTGCTTGAGCAGATTAATATTAATCATTGGTCTTTGAGTGATCAGATCGTTTTCAAGCAGTATCTTTATCAACTCTCTGTTGGGCAGACTACAGCAGAGAGAGTGTTGGATAGCTTGGATTCTTGTTTAAGTTTTGGGCCTGCGCATATAGAAGGCAGTATTATCGTGAAAACCAGTGGTGTTGCATTGACAAAAAAGCCAAATGTAACGGCAAAACTAGAGATTTTAACACGTTCGCAAATTTTTCCACTTGAAAATGGTTTTGTTTTTGATTCATTTTCGCCTACAGATCTGGCGATTCAACATGAAAATATCCATTTAAAAGGCAAAGATTTATGACAGTCACACAATTTGATATTGAAGTGGTGACTAGCTATTACCGCATTTTGGGGTTACCGCTTAGGGCAACTCGAGAAGATATTCGGCGTTCACGTAATCGTTTAATTATGAAATTTCATCCAGATAGGCATACTAAAGGCTGGATTGCGGATGAAATGTCATTGACGGATAGGGTAAGGCTTGTGCAAGAAGCTTATCAGTACCTCGTTGATCATTACGATGAGATTGCCAAAGAATTGAAAATCTTAGAAGAGAGTGTGTTATCCTCGCATGTGCCGGATGCGATTCGTAGCCATTGGATCTATGCAGAAGTGAGCAAAATAAAAGGCTAGAAGCTGTCTCAAAAATGCCTCTTAGTGTTTCTTGAGTTGCAGATCCTTTTGCGCCGCTTAAAGAATCTTTCCTTGGTTGAACACAAAGTTGCTATTTTTGAGATAGCTTTCAATTTATTTTCTTCTAATCGTTATAAGTTATCTGCTTATTTGATGAAGAGCCTTAGTTGTGTTTCTATGAAAATCTGGGCATGATATGCATTAAGAAGTATCAGACAAGGATGTCTTGAG
The DNA here is from genome assembly GCA_050252335.1 of Candidatus Berkiella sp. Taxonomy (GTDB): domain Bacteria; phylum Pseudomonadota; class Gammaproteobacteria; order Berkiellales; family Berkiellaceae; genus Berkiella_A. The sequence continues at coordinate 6,763 of JBFWLB010000029.1, forward strand.
ATGAATTGCCCTAAAATACTCATTTGGTTTTTATTTTTCTTTTTTTCTTCTGTCCAAGCAAGTACCAGCCATCAAACAGTGCAAATTGCGCTTTCTGCAAGTATAAAAACGCCACTGGAATCCATTTGTGAGAAATTTGAAGAAACAACGAAGTTTAAATGTAAAATTATTTCTGCATCTACAGGGCATTTGTATGCCCATGTGATGCATGGCGTGCAATATGATTTATTGGTCTCCTCAGATGAAACTTATTCTCAAGCACTGATTAATGCTGAGCGAGCACAGAGTGATAATCGTTTTATCTTAGCGGTGGGGCGATTGGTTTTATGGAGTGCTGATAAATCATTCAGTAAAGATCAGCTTAAGCAAAAGCTAATGGATGACAATACGACGATTGCAATTGCAAACCCAAGCACGACACCTTATGGTTTGGCAGCAAAAGAAATACTGCAAGGTTACAATATATGGCATCGCATGCAAGGGCGTATCGTTTTTGGTTTAAACTTAAGACAAACTTTTCGCTTAATAGAAGAGCAGCAAGCACCCTTAGGTTTTGTTGCATTGTCTCAACTTTCAGAGCAAGACAGAAAAAGTAAGAGCTTTTGGGAACCTGATCCCAATTCTTATCATCCTGTATTGCATGAAGTATTGGTTTTGAAACCACTTGTGAAGAAAGGCGCAACAGAAGCCTTTCTTAATTTCATGCAGTCCAAAGATTCTTGTTCTGTGTTACGTGCCGCAGGATATGAGTGTTGGACGGAGTATTCTTCTATTTAAGACGGTAACCTTAGGTTTTGTAAATGAATGAACGCAGTGAATAATTTTCTTCCCTTGACTTCAAGGGAAGAGGCTCGCTTTAGCGAGCAGATGGATTTTTTTAGAATATTTGAAAATCCTTCTGTGCACCTGACGGTGCCTCTTTCTTTGATAACAAAGAAAGAAAATTGATTCGCTACGCTCATTTATAGCTAATATTCAAAAGTAGCCATAATTTGCTTTTCAATGACAGAATTTTCAAAAGCGACGGGCGCAGATGCACTGGCAGCACTGGCAAATGCCATCATACGCTCAGAACGCATCATTGGCATTGCCTGACCTGGCATTGCTTCATACATTTCAATCAGTTTAAGATTTGTGCCAGCCTCATTTTGGGTTAATTGACTTGCCTTTTCTTTTGCGTTTTGCAGTGCATTTTGAAGTGCAGTGATTTCAAGTTGTCGTGTTTTCGAAAAAGATAACTTGGGCAAGGGTTGATTGAGTGTTACAAAAGTAATTTGTGTTTGCACACCTTGTGTTGGCATGGATGCTTCTTTATAAGCTATATCTTGCACCTTATTAAAAAGCTCTGAAAATCCATCCATTTTGGTAGTGCTAATTGAGATATGTGTTGTTTTTTGGAAGGTATTTTGGCATACCGTTTCTGTGCCGTTTCGAGGTGTTGTTCCGTAGAAGAGCTGAGTATATCCACCTTGTGTTGTGATGTGGTTATAGTTATCTTTTTGCGGAAATAACACATTGAGCTTTTGATAGAGCTCCGCTGCTTTTTGGTCGGCCGCATTACTGGCTTCGGACACAGTAGGATAACATTGGGCTTGTATGCTAAGCGTTAATTCAACATAATCTGGTTCGCTGGTTGTTTCTCCAGTGCCTATCACTTGAATTTTTCCCGCCAAAGCCAAAGAGCAATAGCATGATAGAATCATGATCAATATTTTTTTCATAATTAATGTACTCGTTTATTTAGGCATATTCTTAGGATCGAAGTCAGCAACGTTAGTTGCAAAGCTCCAGTCATAACCGTCTTTGTCTTTGAAGCTACAGACTCTATCGCCCCAGAACATATCCGTAGGCTCAAAGAGTATTTCGGCACCTTGGCTTTGTGCGTGTTTATAGAAAGCTTCAACATCTTTTACATAAACATAAAATCCAATAGGAGACTGAATATTTTGAGAGGCTGGTGTTTGCTTTGTCATGCCCCAAGCACCTTCTGGTGCTAGTGTTATTCGAGCATCATATAATTTCAGCTCTGCATGCATGATCTCACCATTGAAACGTATAGGCTGTTTGACTAATTCAAACATGAACATTTCTCTATAATAATGAATGGCTTTATCAGCATTTTTAACTGTAAGATGAGGAATGAGACCAGGTGAGTCGATTGGCTTATAGGGACGTTCATCCATTTGTAAGGCTCCATATTTTACGTCTATACGCCAAAGTATATCAGATCAGACGAGATATTATAGATGCTATCTTTAACAGAGAAACTAACAAACATATACATCAAAGCGATGCGCGCGTGCCTTATACTGCATGGTTGGCTTTTTGATAAGCACGGGGCTTTGTAAGGGTCTTTTTACAACAACACGGTTTTGTGCTTTGGAGAGTGCGATTTCAATGAGCATCTCAGCATCTTCATCCGTACCAATGATAGATTGTAAATATTGGCTTTCCTTTTTGGGTAATGCAGACTTCGTTTTTTTAGGGAACATGGGGTCACAATAAATAACCTCAAAGCCAGGTCCTGAATAGGTTTTGAGAAACTCAATAGCACAAATATGGATGAGTTCTATTCTTTGCAAGAGTGCTTGCAAGGCTTCGACATTGTGGGCTTGTGTTAATGTTTGTTCTAAACCTTGAAATATTTTTGGATGTCTTTCCAGTAAGACTATTTTTTCACTGACACTTGCCATAATCAGAGCATCACGCCCTAGTCCCGCAGTTGTATCAAGTACGGTCTTATAGCGCCCCTTACCAATCGCTTTGATCAGTAGTTCTTGCGGGATATTGGTGCGCGTCAATCGTTGATTGAGTGTGGGCTTCTCATTCAAATAAAGTGAAGAAAATATTTTTTCCCATTCAAACTTAGTAGATGAGTTCATATACGTTATAACATTCAATAGCAATGATAATTAAGAAAAATAAAATGGTAATGCTCAGCAAAGCTTTGTTACCAACCCAGCCAATGATTTTCTTTTCGCTTTGATGATTGCTAAGACGCCACACCATGAGCGCTGGCAAAATGCCCAGTAACAAGGATACGAAGATGCCCGCGAAGCTCAGGGCAAAAGTAAAGCCTTGTGGAAAAAGATAGACAAAGAGTAATGGTGGCAAGAAGGTAATTGCCGATAATCCTATTTTTCCACCCAGATTTCTTTTAATTTTCAGACCATCTGCCAAGAAATCAAACAAAGATAAACACACACCCAAAATAGAAGTAAATAAAGCAAATACAGAAAAATAGCTCATTCCTTGGGTGATGAAGGGATGATTGAATTTTTGATTGAGCTGTTTGGGCAACTCTGTAACAGGGTTATTACTCATTCCTACCGTAGTGAGAGAAATATCGCCTGAAAAAGGTAGCGTTCCTAAAATGAGTAATTCCCACAAGAGATACATCAAGAGTGGGATAATACTGCCAACGATGATAACGCGATACAATTGTTGATGATTGCCTTGTAGATAATGTGTCAGCGTTGGCACAATGATGGCATAACCAAAAGCGGTTATGATCAAAGGCAGAGGCTGTAAATCAAATTGAGGTTTTATGGCAAAGAGCAGTTCTGGTTCAACATGTTGCATGGTAACCAGTGACAATAAAATGAAGGCAGCAAATAAACCCAACATTAGAATTCTGTTAATGAGATCGGTGATGTAGGTACCACAGAAAATAATTGCCATAATAGAAATTGTTGCAATAATAGCTGCTGTATTGCTACTGATAGGATTTTGGAAATATTCAAAAAAATGCATGACCCAGCTGCTTGCACCTGTGAGGTAAGAAGCAGATAGAGCATAAAAGAGTATTAAATAAGTGCCCCAGGTAATCCATTTACCCATCTTGCCTAGGTAAAGTTCACTCATGCTGACCATGTTAGTGCCAAAGCCAGCGCTTAAATTAGCCTCTAGGACACATAAGGCACCAATCGTCATAAAGAACCAGCAGAGCAAATAAGTAAGCGTTGCGCCGATGAAGCCTAATTGTGCGGTAGCAATGGGTAAGGCTAAAACAGCAGCGCCTACGGATGTTCCAATAATGAGTAACACCGCACCGACAGAATTCTTAACAGACATGGCAACTTATCCTATTTTAATACTACTTTAGGCTAATGTTTTTTGTTGTTGATAAAAAGCTAACCAGGCACCAAACCACCCGAGCAGACAGCTATAAAAGCAGAGCGATAAAATTTCGTTCAATTTCAGTGCTTGAATAGAAATCACCCCATCATAAAGGTGAGTTAAGGTTTGTGCAGGTTCTTTAATAACAAGCGTTGCGGCACTGATGATCAAGGTGCCAATGATAGCACCCAATATACCGTAAAATAATCCACGATATAAGAAGGGGCGACGTATGAATGCGCGCGTTGCACCAATCAGATTGAGCACCTCAAGTTCTTCTTTGTGTTTTTCTAAGGCAAGACGCATAGTATTTCCAATGATAAATACTACGCCTAAGCCTATCAATATGCCTAGGCAGTTTGATAAAACCTTACCCAGGCGAATAATGGCATGAAGCTTTTCCACCCATTCATAATCTAAATCAACGGACGTTACAAAGGGAAAAGTGGATAAAGCGTTTTTGATGATCATGGCTTGCTGGTACTGTGTCAGACTTGGATCGAGTTGCACAATGACCATATCCGTTAGCGGGTTCTCAGGGAGTAACGCTAAAATGTTGTCGATATCAACTTGCTGCTTGAACTCATCCAAAGCTTTGTCAGCAGAAATGTAAGCAGTAGATAATATTTCTGGATATTTCTCTTTTATCTTAGCTTGGAGGCTTAAAATTTCTGGCTGTGGTGTGTTGTGATCGAGATAAAGCGTCAGTGAGCCCTGATATTCAAAATGGGATGCAACGGATTGAACATTTTTAAGCAAGGCATGTAATCCCAAGGGTAAGCTCAGGGCAATGCCAATTGCCAGTACCGTCATAAAGGTTGCAAACGGTGTTTGTGCCAGATTTCTAAAGCCTAATTTAAAGGCAATCAAATGTGAACCGAGAATTTGAGTTGATACTTTTCTGGGGCTCCACATGCTAGAATAGGCGCCTCTTTTATGCACATGATTAATTGCTTGTTCTTTTCTGCGAAACTGTCTGAAACGCTCAGCCATGTTGAGCCTCCCATTTAGTAGCTGGTTGAATATTGCTTGGGCTGGGTAATAGTTTCCCTTGCGCAATATGAATAGAGCGAAAGGGTAAATGTTTGATAAGTCCTGCATCGTGTGATGCAATCAGCAGTGTCACGCCTACTTGGTTAAATTGTGCAAATAATTTAAAAATTTCAAGAGATAATTCTGGATCAAGGTTACCTGTTGGTTCATCTGCCAAAACGATCTTAGGCTTATGTACAATGGCGCGTGCTATGCCAACACGTTGTTGTTCACCTTCTGATAATTGCAAGGGTTTTTGTAATTCCTTGTGTAGAAGGCCAACACGATTTAAAGCTGCTCTTACGCGCTTGATTAATTCTTGTCTCTCAAAGCCTGCAATCACCAAAGGCATGGCAACATTTTCAAACACGCTATAGTGGTTTAATAATTTTGGATTTTGGGTAATGAATCCAATTTGTCTACGATAATAAGGGATATGATTCTGGTTAATTTGATTTAAATTTTTACCGCCCACAATGATTTGCCCTTTGGTAGGGCGCTCTAAAAGTGCAAGCATTTTCAAGAGCGTACTTTTGCCGGCACCAGAGTGGCCTTGTAGAAAGACCATTTCTCCAGACATAATTTGCAATGACATATCATCCATTGCAACATGGCCGCAGGGGTATTTTTTGGTTACGTTCAGTAAAGTGATCACATTGATTTACCTATTATTAAGCTTATTATTTCCATTTTGCTTCTATCTTTGCGCTTCCTGCTTGCGCTTGTTCTCAAACTATACTGCTAAACTAAGCCAAGTGACAAATAATATTCCTAGTTAGAATTATATCTTTGTACTGGTCGTGATATTGCTTGTATTTTCAAACAATGCATCCACAAAGGCTTGTGCCTCAAAAGGCCTCAAATCATCAATGCTTTCGCCCACACCAATAAATCGGATAGGTAGTTTTAATTCATTAGCAATTGCAAAGATAATGCCACCTTTGGCTGTGCCATCCAGCTTTGTGATGACAATACCAGTGAGATTGAGCAAACTGTGGAAAACGCGAGCCTGTTGCAAGGCATTTTGACCTGTGGAGGCATCTAAAACCAACATGACCTCATGGGGGGCACTGGGTATAATTTTTTGTGTGACGCGCAAAATCTTTTTTAGCTCTTCCATCAGATTTTCGCGGGTATGTAGTCGGCCAGCTGTGTCGGCAATCAGAACATCAATATTTTTTGCAGTGGCAGATTGAACGGCATCGTAAATGACAGAGGCGCTGTCTGCCCCGGTATGTTGTGCAATGACGGGGACTTGATTACGCTCACCCCATACTTGTAGTTGTTCAATGGCCGCTGCCCTAAAGGTATCTCCAGCAGCCAGCATGACGGATTGCTGATTTTGTTTGAACTTCTGTGCGAGCTTTCCGATGGTTGTCGTTTTTCCTGCACCATTTACACCGACCATGAGTAACACAAATGGTTTTTGTGACGGTTGTAAATTAAGAGGTTTTTCACAAGGCTTTAGAATATCCAATAAAGCTTGTTGGAGTGCCTGATAAACTGCTTGGGGATCTTTGAGTGTTTTGCGAGAGATTTGTTGGGTAAGAGAATCAATAATCTTTTGGGTTGCATCTACGCCAACATCTGCGACCAATAATAAGGTTTCAAGCTCTTCCAAAAGCTCGGCATCGATGGTTTTTCTGCCTAAAAATAAGTTAGCTAAACCTTCGGTTAGGGTTGTTCTTGTTTTGGTGAGTGATTGTTTAAGTTTTTGAAACAATGAGGTTTTCGTTGGTTTTTCGATGGGTGCTTCGACAGATGCTTCAGCCGGTATTTCGATAGGGGTTGTCGTTGCTTCTTCAACGGGTAACGCTTCTTCAACGGTTGCGCTGACAAGTGGCTCAACAAAGGTTTCTGTTGGGATGGGCTGCGTGCTTGTGTCCGCGGCCTTGTCGGTGCTTGAAGCCTCTGGAATAGCTGTTGTGGTCTCTGTATCCTCGGTTTTTTCTACCGTGGGGGCTGCTTGAGTGGTTATTGTCTGTTCTTCAGCATGCGTGTCCATTGGTTCTGTTGAAATTGTTTCAAGGCTTTCTACCGAATCATTTGAATCATTGGGGATGCTGGTTTGCGCTTCTGGGGCAGGCGCTTCAGGTGCTTTCACCATTTTACGGAAAAATTTTAACATAGCGTAACTACATTCTTTTTGGGTCTATTTATTGTAAGGTATTGTATCCTATCATCCAGAGTAGATAGCACCAAGCAAGAGATCAGTCACCATGAGAAATATTTTGTTAACTGTCTTATTTATGGCGCCCATTGCAGTAGGATATTGTATGCAAAAAAGTGTTACGCAAGAATTCAAGTTAGATAACGGCCTTTCAATTGTGGTGCGAGAAGATCATCGCTCTCCTTCCGTTGTTGCTCAAATGTGGTATCGCGTTGGTTCTGCTGATGAGCATGGCGGTATCACAGGGATCTCCCATGCGCTTGAGCATATGATGTTTTTGGGTACTCAAGCGGTTCCAAATGATCAATTCTCAAAGAAAATTGGTAGCTTAGGAGGCTATGAAAATGCCTTCACCTCAGAAGATCAAACCGTGTACTACGAAGAAATTGGCAAGCAACATCTAGAGACTTGTCTTCAGTTAGAAGCAGACCGTATGAAACATTTGCAGTTTAAGCCGGATGAGGTGCTGCGTGAATTAGAAGTGATTAAAGAAGAGCGACGTTTGCGTGTTGAGGATGATCCGCAAAGCCTAACCTGGGAACGTTTTATGGCCGCTGCAAATGTTGGGGGGGCTTATCACAACCCTGTGATTGGTTGGATGGAAGATATTAAGCAATTATCACTACATGATTTAAAAGAATGGTATGAAAAATGGTATGCCCCTAATTTTGCAACCTTGGTGGTTGTAGGGGATGTAAAGGCAGAAGAGGTCTATGCCTTGGCGCAAAAATATTTTGCACATATTCCAGCCTCTTCAGCGATAAAACCTAAAGAAAAACCGCAAGTCGCATCACTTGGTAAACGCACCATTGAGGTTCATGCAAAGGCGAATTTACCATTTCTTATGTTGGGTTATGATGTCCCCAGCTTCTCAAGCAAAGCGCTAGAGCAAAAAATATATGCGCTCATGGTGTTACAATCCGTGTTAGATGGGGGGTTGAGTGCGCGTTTTGAGAAAGAATTAGTGCGTTCTCAAGCTGTGGCTGCTGAAGTGGGGGCGCATTATGATCCTTATCAACGTTACAATACACAATTTGTGATCAATGCAACACCCAGTGAAGGCACAGACAATGCACTTTTGTTAAAAAGTATTGAGGCAGAAATTGATAAATTGGCTCAAACTCTGGTGTCTGATGATGAATTAAAGCGCGCTAAAATGAATCTTGTGTCTGGGTATATCTATGAAAAAGATTCAACAAGCCAGCAGGCAATGTTGCTTGGTAAATTAAAAACCTTAGACTTGAATATTGATATGATGGATAACTTTGAATCAAAAATTCAATCAATCACAGCAGAAGAGGTTCAGACTGTTGCGAAAGAGTTTTTGACCGATAAAAGACAAACCATCGCATGGCTGATCCCTGAAACACTATCATAACGGAAGCGCAAATGCTTAGATTATTCACAAAGAAAAGCTTTATCGTTGGGGCTGTATTAACAGCCATTGTTGCGATCGTGATTGGGTTTAAATATTTTTCTGACCAGGCAAAAGAAGGAAGTAACATGAAACTGCTTTCCCCTCAAGCTTTCAAAAGCTATCAATCCTTAGAGGGTGTTATTAACATTCATCATTGGCAAAATAAATGGGGTACAAATGTATATTTTGTTAGAGCACCGGAATTGCCCATTGTAGACGTGCGCGTCATTTTTGATGCGGGTAGTGCACGTAACCAAAATGCTATTCCACTGGCATATTTTAGCAATTTCTTATTGAATCATGGAACAGCTGCTCACAATGCAGATGAAATAGCGGCAGAATTTGAAATGTTGGGTGCTCAATATTCTGCGGGTGCTTATCGTGATATGGCTTTTGTGAACATAAGAAGTTTATCTGAAGCAAAGTACTTAGATAAAGCGATTGCACTGTATGCTGAAGTTATCAGTAAACCACAATATGATGAAGCTTCTTTAAGCAGAGAGAAGCAAAATGCTATTTCTATGTTAAAACTCCAAGCGCAGACACCGCAGTCTATTGGTGAGAAAGCTTTTTTTGAAGCACTTTATCCTGAAAACACTTATGCTTATTGGGAGTTAGGGGATGAGAAAAGTATTCAGAAAATTCAGCCTAAAGATTTAAATCTTTTTCATCAAAATTTTTATGTACAAAATAATGCGACCGTTGTTATTGTGGGCGATGTTTCCTTAGAAAAGGCTAATGCCATTTCTGAGCAAGTATTGGAAGGGTTGCCTGCAGGACAAAAAGCACCTGCATTAGCATCTGTTAAGATGCCAGCCAAACAAATAGAGAAGAAAATAAAATTCTCTTCTACACAAACGCATATTATGTATGGTATGCCGGTCTTAAAGCGCCAAGATCCTGATTATTATTCTTTGGTTGTGGGTAATCATATTTTAGGTGGTAATTCTCAAAACAATCGTGTCTTTGATACGGTGCGTGGCAAACATGGTTTGGCATATTCTGCGTATAGTTATTTTCAACCAATGGCAGAAGCAGGACCTTTCATGATGGTTTGTCAAACACGTGCAGAAGAAGCGGCGCGTGCTAAAGGATTATTGGAGAGTCTCTTAAAAGACTATATAGAAAAAGGACCCACAGAAGATGAATTGGCCGAGGCCAAGCAAAATCTATTAGGTGGTTATCCTTTATTGTTTGATAGCAATAGTAATATTGCATCACAATTATCTATTTTAGGATTTTATGCTTTACCTTTAGATTATTTTAACCAATATCAAAATAATGTAGACAAAGTAACAACAGCTTCTATTCAGGATGCTTTTGCACGACGTATTGATCTGAAGAAGATGGTTACAGTAATGGTAGGAGAGTCAAAATAGGTAAGCTCAGAATTATTGCTGGAAAATGGAAGGGGCGCAAAGTAGAGGTTTTAGAAAGTAATCAATTGCGCCCTACAGCAGACAGAGTACGGGAAACTTTATTCAATTGGTTAATGCATGACATTGTTTCTGCGCATTGTTTGGATTTATTTGCGGGCACAGGTATTTTGGGACTTGAGGCTTTGTCGCGTGGCGCTGCTTTTGTGAGCTTTATTGAACAAGATAAGGTGTTAACTCAGCATTTGAAGGGGTTGTTGCAGCATTTGACCGTGACAGCAGAAGAAATGGAGGTGATCTCAAGTGATGCGCTCTATTGGTTGGATAAACAGTCTGCAGCCAAACGCTATGATATTGCTTTTGTTGATCCCCCGTTTGCGTTTGATATTTACCCTATTTTAAATAAAATCGCTGAAAATAAGATCATGAATGAGAATGCTATAGTATATATAGAGCAAGGTGAGGCATTAGTGCCTGAGCATTTACCTAAATCATGGCATTTGTATAAGCATCAAAAGAACGGTCAGGTTCATTACCATTTAATTCGGTGCGGGAGGTAAGGTGGAAGTCTTTTTAGTGGGTGGCGCTATTCGGGACGAATTACTCGGTTTGCAGATAAAAGAGCGTGACTGGGTTGTGGTGGGTGCTACGGTTAAAGATATGCAGAAAATGAATTTTAGGCAGGTTGGTAAATCCTTCCCTGTTTTTTTGCACCCAGATACAAAAGAAGAATTTGCATTGGCGCGCACTGAAGCCAAAGTAGGGCCTGGCTACCATGGTTTTAAATTTAATTTTGCCCCTACGGTAAGTTTGGAAGAAGATTTGGGGCGTAGAGATCTCACTATTAATGCGATTGCAAAAAATGAGGCGGGTGATCTCATTGATCCTTATGGGGGATTGAAGGATATTGGCGATAGAGTTTTAAGGCATGTTTCACCGGCGTTCAAAGAAGATCCCGTACGAGTACTACGTGTCGCACGTTTTGCTGCCAAGTTAGAACATTTAGGTTTTCAATTAGCACCAGAAACAGAAGCGCTTATTAAAGAGATGGTTCAAGCGGGTGAGCTTGAGCATCTTGTGCCAGAGCGTGTTTGGAAAGAAACGGAACGTGCATTACAAGAAAAAGGTCCTGTTGCGTTTATAAAAATTTTAAGAAAAACGCGTGCACTTAAAGTGATTTATCCAGAATTAGATAAGCTCTATGGTGTGCCACAATCTGCGGATGTACATCCAGAGATTGATACCGGTTTGCATAATGAAATGGTACTTTGGCAAGCGGCACGCCTTTCTGCCGTGCCAGAAGTGCGTTTTGCGGCACTTATGCATGATCTCGGTAAAGCATTGACCCCTGAAGACAAATTGCCTAAGCACCCAGGCCATGAAGAAACAGGTCAGAAAGTATTAGAAGGCTTGTGTGATAGACTTAAAGTTCCCAGCAAATTTAAAGAGCTTGCTGTTTTAATGATGCGCCATCATGGTGATTGTCATGATGCCTTGAGTATGTCTGCCCAAGAAATATTGACCTTTCTTGAGAGAACAGATGCCTTTAGAAGACCGGAACGATTTAGGCAGTTTCTCATTGCTTGTGAAGCAGATTCGCGTGGTCGCTTAGGTTTTGAGCATGTGAAATATGAGCCGCGCGCTTTGTTAGAAGAAGCTTTTTATGCAGCTGATTTTATCAATGCACGTGAGATCTTAAAAGACAAAGAAATCAAAGCAGAGCAAATTAAAGAAGCGCTCTTTAATGCGCGTGTTACTGTTGTGGAATCGGTGAGACAGCGTAGATTGAAAGATGGCAAATCCTCAGATAAAGAGTGAAATTGCGTATGTGAAAAACACTTCCTTAGAAAGTGAGTGTTTTTCACAGTCTGTGCTGGTAATCTCGAATTGAAAAGCCTTGTAGAGCGCCTTCAAATTTCTTTCCAAAAGCAATTACTTTAAAAAGCTCACCCATTTCATGCGGTTGCAATAGCATTTGTAGTGCATGGGATTGCATTGCACGTTGTTTCTCGTCTTGAGAAATATCGATATTCTCTAAAATATTTAAGGCTAATAAAAAGCTAGCCTGATTAGTGTAACCGAGGGTATTCAAACTTAATGCTTGTGCAGCGTTGTGTAATTGACTGAAATTTACATGTGCTGTGATATCTTGTTCGCCTACCTGGCTAAAATAATTGGCATGCGTTTGGTGTTTGTAGTGGCACATTAAAGTACCTTCAGAGCGATCGGGATGATAAAAAGTATGCCTGTCAAAGCCATAATCAATAAACAGCATAACGCCTTGTTCAAGCGTATTAGAGAGTTCTCTCATCCAAGTTTCAAGGTTGCTATTAATCTCGCTGATATAATTATTGGGCAAGGCTTCTATCAGTTGCGACATCTCCTTTTCTATGCAATGGATGAATGTTGGTTCTGTACTTTTTTCGAAGAATAATACAAAGTCACCGTCTGGTTGATGATCTTGCACATCAACAAAACCTTGCAATGCTTGTTGTTGAGAGGTGCATTGAAAAATTTCTACAGGTAAGGCATCTAGAAATTCATTGCTGATGATGGTGCCCTGAAAAGGCTTGGGTAAATCAGAGAGTTGTTGCACCCATGCTACATGGTGTGCTAAATCAGGAATTTGTTTGGAAAGATAATCTTTTTGTTTTGTGATCAGCGCTGGGCTGATCTCCAAAATAAAATATTTTTCTGGCAAAGCTTGATGATTTGCTAAAGTGGCTAAGATGTCGGCCGCCATTTTGCCACGACCTGCGCCCAATTCTAAGAGATAATGAGGCTTTTTTTCTATTTGGTTTTGTATTTCTATGATTTGCCTTGCAATACACTCTGAAAATAAAGAAGACATATGTGGTGCAGTGCTAAAATCGCCTTGTGCACCAATATTAATTGTAGGATTACAATAGTAACCTAATTCTGGGTGATACAGCGCTAGATGCATGAATTCAGAAAAAGGAATGGGACCTTTGTCAAGAATCTGCGCTTTGATAAGCGTGGCCAATGGCGTCGAGATGTTTTGTGTATGCATCATGGATAAATAGTCTACTTATAGTTTGCGCTGTCGTTCAATGGTCAAAATAATCGCCTTTGCTTGTAAATTAGCATAGGGCTTATTAATAGAGAGCTTGATCCAGGGTGTTGCAAATTGCTCAAACAGCGATTGCACCAAACGGTTTGCTAAGGTTTCGATAAGCTGAAAATGATGTGCGGCGGCGAATTGCTGAATATGCAGAATAATTGCGTCATAATCGATGGTTTCTGTTAGTTGATCGCTGCCTTCAAGTGGTGGTAAAGCATAGGCGATATCTACGATTAAGGTTTGGGGTACTGTTTTTTCCCAGTCATATACACCTATCAAGGTATTTAACTTAATAGTTTTGATTTCTATAATATCCATGTGGAGCCTCTGTTGTGGATTTGCGCTTCAAACCTAACCATGGCCTTGTCTTAAATCAGAGCAGCAATCCTGTTATGATGAGCGCTATTCTAAGCGCCAAAGATACTAAGCTTGTAGCAAATGTCAAATTTAATCTCTTTCTTACCTTTAGGCTTGTTGTTTATTGTCACGTATTTACTAGCATCACTTTCATCTGCCATTGTTATCTGTCGATTATTTAATTTGCCAGATCCCAGAACCACGGGCTCTAAAAATCCAGGTGCAACTAATGTATTGCGTATTGGTGGTAAACTCCCAGCTTTTTTGACGCTGCTAGGTGATGTACTTAAAGGTTTTATTCCTGTGCTTGTCGCTGCGCTGCTTTTCCAGGAACCTACTTATACGGCATGGGTATTGTTTGTAGCTTTTTTGGGACATTGTTTTCCACTTTACTATGGTTTTGAAGGTGGTAAAGGGGTTGCAACGGCATTGGGTAGTCTTTTCGCCTTTTCCTGGCTAGTTGGTGTCTGTACAGCAGGCCTTTGGTTATTCATGGCCTTTATTTTTCGTTTTTCTTCTTTGGCCTCTCTTGTCTCTTTGAGTCTATGTCCCCTTTTTACATACGCATTTATTTCCAGTGATGCCGCAATTCCTTTGTGTATGCTTGCAATCATTGTTATTTATCGTCATCGCGCAAATGTGTTGCGTTTGTGGCAAGGTACGGAAAGTAAAATTGGCACTAAGAAAAAAGCTTAACAGACAAAAGCGCCTCTTTATTCGATCTTATATGGATAAAAGAGGCAGTGCTTAGGTGCATGCAACCTTAAAATGAAGCTGATTTTTCAGGGGCTTTTAATTCGTTCAATGGCCAGCGTGGACGTACCTGTATAGAGAGAGCGCTTTTTTCACCACACATGAGGCGTTGAGCACCGGCATAGGCAATCATTGCGCCATTATCCGTGCAATATTTCAGTGGCGGGAAATAAATATGGCATCCCTCTTTTTCTGCCAAAGCGCTCAGTGCTTTTCTTAAGGTTAGATTGGCAGATACGCCGCCTGCAACGACTAAGCGGGTAATTTCTGTTTGTAAAAGCGCACGTTGCATTTTTTTACATAAAATATCAGCGATGGTTTCTTCAAATTGTGCCGCGATATGGGCTTTATTCTCATCAGAGAGTTCGGTTTTATGTATGACATTGGCCACATGGGTTTTAAGGCCGCTGAAGCTGAAATTTAAATCCTCTCTATGCAGCAAAGGCCGAGGAAATTGAAATTTTTTGGCATCACCATTTTGGGCTAATTTTTCTAGGTGTGGCCCTCCTGGATAAGGAAGTCCTAAGAGTTTGGCAGTTTTATCAAAAGCTTCGCCAACGGCATCATCCAGACTTTCGCCCAGAATTTCATAGTCGCCTAAAGCGCGCACACTAATGATTTGCGTGTGGCCGCCAGAAATCAGGAGCGCAAGAAAGGGAAAGCAAGGCGCAGGCTCTGTCAGCATGGGGGCGAGCAAATGCCCTTCTAAGTGATGGACACCGATGGTTGGGATCTTCCACGCAAAGCCTAAGCCTTGCGCAATGGTAGCACCCACCATCAGTGCACCTGCAAGTCCTGGCCCCTTGGTATAGGCAATGCCGTCGATGTCTTTTGGTTTTAGTTGTGCATCCTCTAATACAGCATCGATGAGAGGTATTACTTTTTGAATATGGTCGCGAGAAGCAAGCTCTGGAACCACGCCACCATATTTTTGGTGGGATAACTGGCTGTATAAGGCGTCCGCTAATATGCCTCTTTTACTATCATAAATAGCGATTCCGGTGTCATCACAAGAGCTTTCTATCCCCAAAATACGCATTTAGCTTAACCTTTATCTGAAATCAGTGTAAAATTACTTGCCTAGATTACTCTTTGCAATTAAAAAATGGTGCGTCTTGTGCTTCGGTTGGCAGTCCTTCAGTAGAATATGCCCCTTTCCACAAGGTCCCAAGTGTCAAATTGAGTAGCTTAGTCAGTTTATATCGAGGTATTATTTTGTAATTCGCTGTAAAGTTCAACAGCCAGCTTAGTATTTTCCTTGAAAAAGAAAAAAAGTTATATAAACTTATATAACCTGAAGTTAACTAGCATATAAGGGGTGAATGTTCAATGCCTGGAATTAAAGTTCGGGATAACGAAGGCTTCGATTCAGCAGTACGTCGATTCAAACGTGTTGTAGAGAAGTCAGGTATTTTATCTGAAATGCGTCGTCGTGAGTTCCACGAAACACCTTCTATGAAGCGTAAGCGTGCTTTAGCTGCCGCAGTAAAACGTTATCGCAAAAAACTCAATCGTGATGGCAAGGGTGGAAAAGATTTTGCTGGTGGCCGTGGTGGCGCTCGTCGCATGCCGTTTACCAGTGAAGAAAAAGGTCATTAAAAACCAGTGACTTGCTTTTCGATTACACGTTTTTTTATGCTGTTTTGGGGCTAATAACATGTCTGAACAATCGATTAAAAATCAACTTCAAGAAGCTGTCAAAGACGCTATGCGTGCTAAAGACAAAGACAAGCTTTCTGTAATGAGAATGATATTAGCCGAATTTAAGCAAGTGGAAGTGGATAAGCGTATAGAGCTAGACAAAACACAAGAGCTTGCCATTTTAGATAGAATGGAAAAACAGCGTAAAGAAGCTCAAGAGCAGTTCATCCAAGCAAATCGTACAGATTTGGCCGAGAAAGAAGCTTATGAGATTCAGGTAATCCAAGCCTTTAAACCCGCTGCTCTCTCTGCTAAAGAAGTAGAAGCAGAAATCCAAAAAGCTATTTTTGAAACGGGTGCATCTGAAGCCAAGGATATGGGCAAAGTGATGGCAATCTTAAAGCCTAAATTACAAGGCAGGGCTGATATTGCTCAAGTAAGTAGCCATGTGAAAATGCTTTTGGCGAAGGAATGAGTTCTGTAATTAAGTTATGAACCATCAAAAAGGTGGATTATTAACAGACGATTTCATTCGATCTCTTCTTGAAAAAACAGATATTGTGCAGCTTGTTCATCAAAGTGTACCGCTAAAAAAAGCAGGTACAAATTATGTGGCATGCTGTCCTTTTCATAATGAAAAGTCTCCTTCTTTTACCGTTACGCCCAACAAGCAGTTTTATCATTGTTTTGGTTGTGGGGTGAGTGGTGATGCAATTAGCTTTTTGCGCACTTTTTATAATTTAAATTTTATGGAAGCGGTAGAGCGTTTGGCTGCCCATTTGGGGGTGCCCGTTCCACAAGCGCAGCGCGGTCATCAAGAAAATCGTGATGTATTGAAGCCTTACCTTGCGCTCTTAGAAAAAGTTGCCAGTTTTTATCAACATGCTTTAAAACATCATGCTGAGAATCAAATCCCTATTCAATATCTCAAAAAACGTGGTTTAGAAGGTTTGACTGCTAAAATGTTTCGAGTGGGATATGCACCCCCGCAGTGGGACAACTTGGTACGCCATTTTGGTGAAGAGCCAGAAGATATGGCAGGCTTAGAAAAATTAGGGCTTATCATACGTCATGAAAAAGGCCATTATTTTGATAGGTTTCGTCATCGCATCATGTTTCCTATTCGCAATCGCAAAGGAGAGGTGATTGGTTTTGGTGGGCGTGTTATTGATGAAAAAGATACACCCAAATACATGAATTCGCCTGAAAGTATTGTCTTTAAAAAAGGCAATCATCTCTATGGGCAATATGAAGCGCATTTGCAACACAATCAGTGGAAAACAGCAATCTGTGTAGAAGGCTATTTGGATGTAATTGGTTTATATCAACAAGGGGTGATAGGTGCTTTTGCAACTATGGGCACCGCATTGTCAGAACAACATATTAAAAGATTTTTTCAACTTTCAGATGAGATAGTTTTTTGTTTTGATGGTGACAAGGCTGGGCGTAATGCTGCCTGGAAGGCCTTGGAAGTGTTGTTGCCACATTATAATGAGCAAAAGCACGTAAAATTTTTATTTTTGCCAGAAGGTGATGATCCGGATTCCTATATTCGTATTCATGGCAAAGAAGCATTTATCGCGCAGTTGAAAAAGAGCTTATCTTTATCTGAATATTTTTTCTCAACCTTGTGTGATAAATATCCGCCGAACAATGTTGAGAATAGGGCGCAGCTGATTAGAGTGGGTCGGCAATATATTGAGCAATTACCCAAAAGCACCTATCAGCGCATGATGACGGAAGCGTTGGCGCAGCTCACCTCAACCTCACAACATATTGTGACACAGAAATATAATTTTCTTTCTAAGATGCAGCAGCAGCCCTTTAAATCCTATCAGCAATCTTATGATGGGCATCGTGGTGGCAGCTATGCACCTTATAATAAAAAAAATAAAAATAATTACATGAAACAGAATTATTATAATAAACAGGAAGAGCCAGTATCTGCACCGCCTCCTTTATTAAGCCCGTCTTATATTGCGAGCGGCTTGCTTCTGACAGAGCCAGCTTTAATAGAGATTGTTGGCAAGCAATCACTATGGGAAGAAATTAATATTCCTGGTTTAAGTTTGTTAAAAGCACTTTGCGACTTGTTGCTGACAGTGCCTGAGAAAGCCCCAGATGCATTGATGGCTTTATTGTTGGAGAGGGGGTTTACACGTAATTTGTTACAGCAGTGTTTTAATAAAGTTAAATTTATTCCTCCTGAGGGTAGGAAAGAGGAGCTGTTAGGAGCACTGGATAGAATATTAGTTATAGGTCGTACTCAAATCATTGAAAATCTTTTGAAAAAATCAGAATCCCAAGCCTTGAACAGTGAGGAAAAAGCCATACTGAAAAAATTCTTAACTTTTCGGGAATCTTCTGACGAGAATGAAATCTAAAAAAGCAATACAGAGACATATTTTTTAATTTAGTGTTCTAACAGTACTAGATTAATTGGCAAAATGAGGATAAAATCGACGGTTACCTTAATTCTAAGGTGTTTTAGTCGCACATTAAATCAAGCGAAAGGTGTATGCGTATATGAGTTATGTCGATCACGATGAGGCACAACAATCTCAGCTGCAAGATCTCATTGCAGCGGGTAAAGAGAAAGGTTATTTAACCTATGCAGAGGTAAGTGACTTACTTCCTTATCATGTTGTTGATCCTGAACAAGTTGAAGACATCATCAATATGATGACCGATATGGGTATCTCTGTTTATGAGGTAGCACCAGATGAAGATGAATTGTCTTTAGGTAATGACTTTAGTAATGCGCATGATAATGGCGATGGCATTTCTTTTTCTCCAGATAGTGAATTCGGACGCACCACTGATCCTGTAAGAATGTACATGCGTGAAATGGGTACAGTTGAGCTACTCACACGCCAAGGTGAAATTGAAATTGCAAAAAGAATTGAAGTGGGCATTAAACAAGTGCTCTCTACTTTGGCAACCTATCCTCCCAATGTTAAATATGTTTTGGATGAATATAACCGTATTCGCAGTAGTGAAGGGCGCTTGGGAGATTTCATTACAGGATTTGTAGAAGAGCATTTGGCGGAAGGGGATGTGATTACCCTAGATACCTTGAGTGCCTTAAATGCGATGAGTTCATCCTCTAATGATACAACCATTGTTGCGGCAGACTTAGATGATGATGAAGAACGTCCAGAATCATCCGAAGATGAATTAGAATTAGAATCAGGCCCAGATCCTGAGATTGCTAATGCTTACTTCCAACGTTTAAATGATATTTATCAACAAACCGTGGCAGCAGAAGAAACCTATGGTTTGGATAGTCCACAAACTGCACAATGCTATCAAGATTTAGGCCAAGTCCTTGCTGTTTTTAAGTTTGTACCCAAGGTATTTGAAGAACTTGTATCAAGAATGCGCGATCTTTTTAATTTGGTGCGCGCTCAAGAGAAAGCTATCGTCAATATTTGTGTACACAAAGGTAAAATGCAACGCCAAACCTTTGTGACCAGCTTTCCTGGTTTTGAAGTAGATTTCTCATGGGCGGACACAGTCTTTAAGACAACGCCTGAAAACGCTGAGAAGATGCAAGCCATTAAAGACCAAATCAAAGCACATCAAGAAAAATTATTAGCCATTGAAAAGAATAGCGGTCGTAGAATTCCTGCCATTAAAGAGATCCATCGTAGTATGTCGATTGGTGAAGCAAGGGCACGTCGTGCTAAGAAAGAAATGGTGGAAGCGAATTTGCGTTTGGTAATTTCTATTGCTAAAAAATACACTAACCGTGGTTTACAGTTCTTAGACTTAATTCAAGAAGGCAACATTGGTCTTATGAAAGCGGTTGATAAATTCGAATATCGCCGTGGTTACAAGTTCTCTACCTATGCGACTTGGTGGATTCGTCAGGCAATTACCCGTTCTATTGCAGATCAGGCGCGTACTATTCGTATTCCTGTACATATGATTGAAACGATTAACAAACTAAATCGTGTTGCACGTCAGATGTTACAAGAAATGGGGCGTGAGCCAACGCCAGAAGAATTGGGCAAACGCATGGGTATGTCGGAAGACAAAATCCGCAAAGTACTTAAGATTGCCAAAGAACCTATTTCTATGGAAACCCCTATTGGTGATGATGAAGATTCTCACTTAGGCGATTTCATTGAAGATACCGTTATCTCTAGTCCGGTGGATTCTGCTACCTCTTCTGGCTTAAGAGAAGCAACGAAGCGTATCCTCTCTAGCTTAACTGCCAGAGAAGCTAAGGTGCTTAGAATGCGTTTTGGTATCGATATGAATACAGATCACACTCTAGAAGAAGTGGGTAAGCAATTTGATGTAACACGTGAGCGTATACGTCAGATAGAAGCTAAGGCGCTGCGTAAGTTAAGACAACCCAGCAGAGCGGACGATCTGAAGTCATTCTTACTCGAAGACGAAGAAGACAAACGTTAAGTTTGTCTTCGCCTCTGTCTCTGTCCCCTTAGGCTTCGTTGCCTTCGACTTTCACAATCCTCATGTACTTCTTTTGTACACTCCGGTTGCTCAAGTCTCAGCGCCTCGCCTAAGAACCAGAGGCTGTGACATTAATAAATTATTTAGTTTTCAATCTCAAAGTTAAAGCAGCGGAGTGACTTTCGTCTCAATTCGCGTTATGATTCAACCCTCTTTTCAGGGCCTATAGCTCAGTTGGTTAGAGCAGGGGACTCATAATCCCTTGGTCCCAGGTTCGAGTCCTGGTGGGCCCACCATTTAAATCAAAGACTTAGCTTAGCCGCTCTACACTTTTTCCTATCAATGGGACACTCCTGGGTCACCTAACCGCAAAAAGACGCAATACAAAACTTAATTTTACTGTTGTTTGAAAGCAAGTGCCCAACGGTCAAAGCGCTCTTATGATTGGTATTAAAAACCAATGTTTAAATTGATATAATTGAGCTAATCTACTTGGTGTGAAAATATGATCTTTTTGAATATTTCTATCAAAGAATTTTTGGAAAAATATCCTTCCCTTAAGGATAATTATCCCCTGATATGTTCTTGTGGCAAGAAAATATATGAGTTAAAGGTTTACGCTACAAAGAGAAATGTTGGGCTAATACACCAAAATTGTTGCTGTGGCGTACCTATGCAGACAATATCAATTTCAAGAACAAATGAAGCCGAGAACGAACTTCTGTCTGCTCTAATAATATAA
Organism: Candidatus Berkiella sp.; assembly: GCA_050252335.1. Taxonomy (GTDB): domain Bacteria; phylum Pseudomonadota; class Gammaproteobacteria; order Berkiellales; family Berkiellaceae; genus Berkiella_A. Next base: position 27,874 of record JBFWLB010000029.1, read on the forward strand.
GCTAATTTTGTTTGGGTACTCCAGAACAAATAATTTTGTTTTCTGAATTTCTTTGGACAAAATTCTTGAATTCCAAGCTAAATAGTTCTCCCTCGTAGCACTTTTCTAAATTACTCTCAGACTTTCTATAAATCTTACTGGTATCTCGTCTATGGGCTTCAATACGGGGGAATTTACCTCTTCCAAATTTTCTGGGGTTTAATAGTTGTTCTGTAAGCTTTTCTTTAGCGCATTGTAAAAATTCAAGAATAATAGTCTCAGCCTCATCGACATTGAGCTCAAAAGACATTTTGTGTGCTGACCATGAGGTCTTGGTTTTATCAGAGGAATGCGAAGTTATTTGAAAATTTAAACCAGATGCTCCCCATGTAATGGAGCCCTTCACGCCAAAACTATGGCTATCAAAGCTGCTGGGTAGTAAAACACCAAAACAATTATTAGCTGGATAAATGCTATTTTGAAAACGATTTGTCGCACATCCCTTATTTAAGGTTTTGCATATAGTATTAATCGTAATCAAATCAGGCAATGTAAGGGGAATAGATGTTTTGTGCCTCATGTTCTCTGCTTTAGTTTAGTTGAAGAATAAATCATATCGGCATTGTCCTTTTTTTCTTCACTCTAGTTAGCTGTATAGGCATCTATCTATTATGTGCAGCTAGTTGTTGAGCAAAAAGCTCTAAGCTTGCCTATAATTTTATCTAGAGAATATTGGGTGTTATATGATTGAGCCACATGCTTTTTTATTAAGAAAACCAAAAGATGAGACGTTACTGTATAAAATAATCCCATCCCGGTATTTTATTGACATGCTGGAGAACAACTATATCTACTTTAGAAAAGTAGATACTTACCATGATGATACACGAGACGGTGATCAGCCTGATGCTGATAAATTGATTTCTGAGAATAAAAAATTTCAGCTTCATTCTGGTTATACGCTTAAAGATTATTACTCTGATGCAAGATCTAAAACATATGCTTGCTGTTTTTCTACTCAAAATACCCAATTTCTTTGGGAGCATTATTCGCATGGAGATAAAAATGCTATTTGCTTAGTATTAGATTGTCGGAAGCTAATTGAATACATAAATTCAGTATATATGAACGCTTTCCTAATTGTTAACAACAATCGTTATAAAAATTTCTTATTTATAAACTATGGTTTAGTTACTTATGGAAATATGGATCAACTATTTGTGAAAGACAATTTTCTGAACCCTATTGAATATGCATATTTTAAAGATGCAAACAAATATTCAGATGAAGATGAATTTAGAATTACTTTATCATGTATTGGCATGTTTAAATATCAACTAGATGGGCGTCCCTTTGCTTTTCCTGAATCTTTAAAGTTAGAGTTTAATATTAGAGATGTTATTGCCAATAAGATCCTAAAAGAAATACTTATTGCATCTGGGCATGACGAAGATCTTAGAATTAAGCTACAAGCAGCCACGAATATTATTGATGAGAGTTGATTACGATGGGTCTCCACCAACAACGGGGGCACTTGAGTTCACGAACAGAGTACTCTAACGCGTAATCTATAGTTTTCAAAATTCTTAAATCCATAAGCCCTGCGCTGTATTAATTTCATCTTTCGATGGAAGCCTTCGGTGATGCCATTATTTTTGGTAAAGCGCCACATTCTGACAATTTCATCACGCCATTTATAAAGTGTCTTGCCTAGTTTAACGAGTGGCTCAAAGATGGCATCTTTGAGTTTCTGAATAAAATCTAAGAAGATGGGAAGAAGCTTGCGACACTGTCTGGCTTGTTGATGTTTGTGCTTGAGTAAATCAAGGACTCTGATTTTGAAATCGTAGAGAGCCTGTATAGAAGGGTTATCCTTTAAGAACTGAAACAGTTTATCTTTTTTAAGAGGTGTTAAATTTTCAGGATTGGTTCTTAGCATAGAGAGAATACCTCTTTGGTACTTAATATCAGTATTAATAGATTGGGCTGTTTGCATAAAGGCATGCTCGACAAGGCGCAAGACATGGAATCTATCTGCAACGATAAAGGCGTTAGGGAAGAAGCGCTTAACAAAATTACGATAGGTCTGACATAAGTCAATACAGACGACTTTAACGCGCTCTCTCCCTGGTATATCAACAATATGTGGGATAATTTCAGAGGATGATTTTCCCTTAGAGATATCAAATACACGGTGGCGTCTTAAATCACAAAAAGTAGTGGCAAACTGCCTTTTTTTAAAAGAATGTTCATCGATGCCTAGGACGGTAGGCCAGTGCCTGTTTTTAATAAACTGATTATGCAGTTGATAAAATCTTTGATACCAACGTTCTATAGTGGCTTGTCCGAGGTGTAGGTATCTAGACAAATCTGTTTTAGATACCCCTTGAGTGTGTTGTTGAAAGACCTGGGCTTTAAGTCTTTCGGTAGCGCGTTGATAGGGTTGAATGCCCTGAAAGCGCTGATTGAAATAACGTTTGCAGCTATAACAGTAAAATTTATGTGCTTTAAACCGTATGGTTGTCCATCTCTCGCCAATAGACTCATGGCGGACTTCACGCACAAAGGTGTCTTTGATGCGCAGTTTACGCCCCCCACAATAAGGGCATGAGGGCTTAACATTGTAAGTTGCCTCAATGATTAGTGGGCTTGCTTTAAGTGTTTTCCTAATTGAAAATCCAGGTAAAAATAAAATATGATTGCTTCTAGGCACTTTAATCCTCATTTTGCTAATACTTTCACATACTTAGCTTAATATATTCGGGTTAAAGTGCCCCCTTCTTTGAGGGAGAGCCGACTTACTTCAAATCCATATGGCCTAAACTTAATTTATGGCTGATTCCTCTGATCTATGTGTTGGTGCACGTGTTTAAGGCTTTACAATGGATTTATATCTTTGGGCCGCTATAGCAACTATCGTTGGGACATTACTGGCTGTATTTTATGCTATAAAGAAATTCACCTCATGGTACCACCAGCGCAATATTTATAGAGTAGAAGATAAAGAGGTAACCCTACGTTGGTTAGAGCAAACTCCTTTAAAGCAGGGATGGGAAGATCAGGGGTATAGGTTAGCATGGCCACTTTTGAAGGAACTTGAAATTAAGAAATCGGAAGGTTGGGAAGTTATGTATGAAGTCGATGACAAAAACAAAATAAAATATAGGTTCGTTGTTATAAATAACCCTGATCATCTTCTCATGGGTAAGAAAGCCTCTTAGATATACTTTTAAATGGATATAGTAACTATGGATAGAAAGCCCAAGACGCACTCAGAAATCCTATGGCACTTTACTGGAGGCCCTTTATGGAGCGATCAGAAACAGCAACAACTAACTAAAAAAAAATCACTAGCAGATGCTTATTCTGCTTTTTGCAGAGCTTCCCAGGAAGAGCTTCCCAGGACATCCAAAAAAGTTGACCGACCCATAAATTAATGACTATCATTAATTAATATTTTATATGGAATAGGTTATGACCTTAGCTCGTTCAGAACAAATAAATCTAGAAGCAACGCCGTATTACCATGTGGTGAACCGTTGCGTCAGAAGAAGCTGGTTATGTGGCTTTGATAAATCCACCAATACGGATTATTCGCATCGTAAAGCTTGGATTGTTGATAGATTGAAATATCTTGCTGATGTATTTGCTATAAAAATATGTGCTTATGCCATCATGAGTAATCACTATCATGTTGTTTTACATGTTGATGACAAAGAAGCAGTGATTTGGACAGAGGATGAAGTTGTGCGTCGTTGGTCATGTATCTTCAAACAAGATGCAGAAAAAAATCGACATCTACCCTCGAAAATAAACCTTTGGCGAGAAAGATTAACCAGCATTAGTTGGTATATGCGCTGCTTAAATGAGAAGATTGCCCGAGATGTAAATGATGAAGATGATTGTAGCGGCCGATTTTGGGAAGGTCGCTTTAAATCTCAAGCTTTGCTCGATGAAGCGGCTTTATTAAGTGCAATGGTTTATGTGGATTTAAACCCAATCCGAGCGGGAACAGCTAAAACGCTAGAAACATCAGAATTCACCTCTATTTATGAACGAATACAATGTATCAGCAAACAATTAAAATTATCCAACTCAAAAGCTATTAAGCAGAAAAATCTAGAAGCGTTAGAACTTAATGATAAGCCCACTCAGCCTAAGACATTAGTGCCCTTTGCTCATGTATCAGAAAATTCAACTAACGTAATTGATTTTAAACTCTTAGATTATTTAGAATTAGTCGATTACACAGGTCGTGTAATAAGAGATGACAAGCAGGCAGGTGCTATATATGAACAACTTTCCCCGATTTTAACCCGCCTTCAGTTTGAACCAAATAATTGGGTATCATTTGTTAAAACAATAGAAACTCAATTCTCTCATGCTGTCGGAAATGAAATACTGCTGATAAACTTCAGCAACGGCAGGAAAAAATATTTGAAAGGGACAAGTCAAGCCAAAAAAGTCTACGCAACCTTGTAGTGTTGTAGTGCGATTTTATCAGCTATCTAAATCTGCAATAGAAGTATCGAGAGTATTTCATATTTTTAAAAGCACCCATCCTAATCGCTAGTCACTTATCAATAATGTGCAAACTTTACCTAACCCAAGATAAACGTGCGTTTTATTTGACCCTAATAATAATTGGCTGTCCTATTTACCGATTTTTGAGTATAGATCCCGGGTATAAGAGCGACTAAAGCGCGATGCGCTAAGTCGATCTAATCCCGGGATGACCAAAATTTAAATTTCTTCAATAATTAATAATGAACAAAGTATGAAAGGTGAAATTAGATTTTAAAAGATGGGGTAAATTGATCGCTTACTGCTCTTCTACAGTTTATGCTGGATGGTTTAAACAATAAATTTTTGGTTAGCGCGATGGTGCCAATTGGTAAAACACGAGAAAATGCATAAGCGAAATTGAGAATTGCTGGGGCATATTTATGAATAGGCGTCAATTTTTTTGAGTATGTCTTCTGACAGTTCATGCAAATTAGGCTGCATAAGAGCCAGGTGTTTTTGTAGAAGGGGTCTGGCATGTGACTTGATATAAATAGCATACTCGGAATGATTAGCTAAGCCACTGAGTATATATAGCGCTTTATTACGATCTGTCGTATTTGGAAAATCTAAAGCTTGAATAACCATCTCAATCGGAAATTCTTTAATCGCATATCGCTCTAGAATGGAGCCTATAACCCGCATAGCGTTGTTACGTACCATCGGATCCGGATCATAAATCAGCGGCACAAGCGATTGTATGATAAAATCAGGATCTGCTAAATGTCCCATTAAATAAATAGCGCTTGCTCGATTTTTGGGATTTTGATCGGCATTAATAATTTTTCGGAGTAAATCTGATTGCTCACGAGCGATTTCAGTTATTGGCTTTTCAAAGCGGGCTAATTGTGGATGTTCAAATCCATACAAACAATGCCACACAGGGCAGTTGTTGGATTGGGTTATAAGCTTACCTTCAAAAAATAAATCTAAGCCAGTTTTCTCATACTCATCCCAAAGTTGCATTAAACCATCTGGAATTAAGATTGAATCAGTGGGTGCAGATCGAAAATAGTTTAATCTATGTTGATCACGCGGCTCAACTACATCAACGGTGGTATAAATTTTCTCACGATCATAATAAATGATTGCGATATCTGCCCAAAGGTAACCTTCTTCTTGCTGAATACGATCAATTAATTGAGATTTATTGAGCATATACGCATCAATCATATTTTCATTCTGCATATGCTCATTAAAATTTGAATTTATATTTGAATATAGAAGATTAGATAAATTCTCAATCTGCAATCCATATTTTTCTAAGATTACATCAGCTCGATCGGTTGTTGTGCCGTATACATCTATATTGTGTGCTGAAGCGGAAAAGCATATTAGACAAGTTGAAATGAGGCATAGAATGAAAGCTAAATTAAGTTGCTCATAAAGGCTATGGCTAGGAGTTATTTTTTTTCTCATTCGATGTGCGGTTTTCAATATATTCAACAATTTTTAGTTTACTTATTTATGAACATGAGTATTCATTGAATTTACAACCAGATTGTTAGCTTCAACTTCTAAAGTTTGAACGGTCTGTATATCTGCGTTGACATATGCAGCATCATGTGTTCCTTGTTGTATTAAGAAATTTACGAAGGTGTTCAACATTTTGAAAGTAGGATCTAAATCTTCGATCCATAAAAATTGTCCCTGTTCATTAATTTCTAAAAAAATGTGCTCACCCTCTGGTGTTACAATAAAATCAAAACATCCAAATACAATTCCTAGGTTTTGCATCAATGCTTTACATTTTAAATTTACTGTTTGGGGTAACGGGTAAGGTTCAATCTCTAGTTCATGAGTAGGGATCTCGCGCCAATCATGAGAGCCATTTCTGTGTTTTTGAGAATTTATTTTTACCGCGATGCACTGTTCACCGAAATAAGTGATCCTTAACTCAAATAGTTTATCTATCTTTTTTTGATAGATGCCAGGTACAGCCTGCAAAATTTTATCGCCAGGTAAATCGTGTATCTGTATTGGTCTAGTAAAGCTCTGCCTGATATTTGTTTCCTCAGACCAATATAAAGGCAAAAATGATTTGTAAATGACTTGCTCAGAATCAGTGACCTGATCCCCATTAGATGGACACCGATCTACGCAGCTAATGCTTCTTGTTCAACAGTTTCTGGCGTTCGATAATTCAACGTTGAATGTAACCGAAACCGATTATAGAACACTTCAATGTATTC
>JBFWLB010000030.1:0-33857 GCA_050252335.1 Candidatus Berkiella sp.
TAAAGTGGGAAGGTGCGAAGCACCAGGGGGATTTATGCCACGAACAAAGATTTTCCCACTAAATCCCTCTTGCGCTACGCGCGTCTCCCTTTACGAAAGTGAGAAAACTGATTCGCTACGCTCATCGATAAGTATGTCGCCCCTTGCAACATAAGGTGTGTGCATCTCATAGTGTCAACACAGGAAAAATATTAAAAAAACTCAATGACTAAGAATATCTAAAAATATTATAAATAAAAATGAGGCTTCTGTGTAAAGACAGGCCCTGCCTCTAATAATTGAAAAAGAATTTGTAACTGTTGACCATAGTAAGAACGCTTTGGAAATTTTTCAAGTTCTTGCTCTATAATAAACATGAGCATACTATAATTCGCTTTGGGATCAACTAAAAATTTCTGTAAATAAAATCCAACTTTTGACCAGCTTTTACAGCATCTTTTATGATATTTTGCTGTGACTGAAAGGAAAAATCTTTTTTTATCTGAATTTTTCAAATACAATCGAACGTCGTGAACAATAGAGCGAAGCTCATTATCACCATTTCTTTTTTCTTTGATATTTACGCCATAACCGTAAGTAGTGCTGATGGTTGCCATGAGAACCTTGCCCTCCTACTTTATTGCTTTTATAGCCTTCACACATGCGTTGCCGTGCAGTGGCTATGTGCAATTACATTTAAAATTATAGATTATTTACAACTAGACTCTCCTTATAGCCTATCATTAATCCACCGAATATTAAATATTCAGTTTTGTATTATCCTGTTTATTTCACAAAAATAAACAATTAAAACCCATAACCACAAACAAACACCGCCACCCCAAAAACAGTGCTAAAAGAGCCACAACAAAGACCCAACGAAAAATGATATTTTGAAACAGATTCTAGTCTAAACTTTTTATACATTGACATTTTTTTCTTAAATTATCATGCATATGCAACAAAAAAATAATGATCATATCGCTGCCAGTTATGACGCAACCCCCTATCAAAGCTTTCCTTTTAAACAAAGCCATCCAGCCCATCTATTTACCCTAGGCACACTCTTTAAAATGCAGCCCTGCCCTGTTGAAAAGGCACGTATTTTAGAATTAGGCTGTTCAGCAGGGGGTAACATTATTCCTGTGGCCGCCCACTACCCAAATACACAGTGCTTAGGTATTGATTTTTCAGAAACAGAAATTGCAATGGGTGCCGCTCAAATCAAAGATCTTGCTTTGAACAACATAGAACTACGACATCAATCTATTTTAGACTTTGATAAAGCAGAGGGACTCTTTGACTATATTATTTGTCATGGTGTTTTTTCTTGGGTAGATGAAAGCGTTCAACAGAAAATTCTTAAAATATGCAGAGAAAACCTAAAGCCCAATGGTATTGCCTATATAAGCTATAATACCCTACCTGGCTGGAACATGATGACGAGCATCCGAGACTTGATGTTGTGGCATACGCAAGCAATTGAAGATCCTCAAAATAAGATTGCACAAGCAAGAATGATTTTAAAATTTATTACCGATGGACTTGCAGAAGATATTTCTCCATACGCACAATTTTTAAAACAAGAGATCAAGGTGATTTCTAAACAAGCAGATAATTATATATTGCATGAGCATTTATCTTATTATAACAAAGCGCTTTATTTTCATCAGTTTATGGAGCAGGCAAGTAAACACCAATTATCTTATCTCTCAGATGCCATGCTTTCTACCATGTATGCAGGCAATATGCCTAAATCTTTCGCTGAAGAGTTAAGTAAAGTTCATAATATTATTGCAACTAACCAGTATATGGATTTTATTAGAAACAATCGTTTTAGATGTACTTTACTCTGTCATCAAGAACATCCTGTTAATAGAAAATTAAATGTCAGAGATGTTGTCAATTTGTATTTACAACTGCATGCAAAGCTCAATGAGGCAGAATTTACAGAAGAAATGATTCATTCAGACAAGATCATTAAATTGAGTTTGGGTGCGATTACAATGACAGCACAGAATACACAACATAAAGCGGTACTTTATGTTTTATATCATAATCGCTACAATTTAATACATTATAATGAATTAAAAGAACAACTCAAAAAATATTGTCCACTACCAGAAAATCAATTAGACCATTTATTGATTGAAGATATTAATTTAATGCGCATGATACTTGCTGGACTTTTGCATTTTTCTACCAGCCCAAGTACTTACACAACCAAGATTAGTGAAAAACCCATTGCATGCCGTTATGCTCGACAGCAAGCCAAAACACAAAATTTTGTAACCAATCGTTTACATCAAGTTACACACTTAGATCCCTTTGCAAAAAGCGTTTTACCCTATCTAGATGGGGAACACGATCAGCAAAGTATTACTGCGCTCATAACAGACAAAGTCATGAATGGTGAACTGATACTCTTAAAACAAGATCAGAAGCCAGTAACCAGCAAAATAGAAAAAATGAAACGCATCAAACAACTTTATCAAGATATTATTGTTAAGCTTGCAAACTCAGCTCTTATTATCGGTTAAAATTCTAACCTATAAATAAATAGGACACCCAATATTAAAAAACATGAGAAACACAAATGGGACAGCCATGTTAATTAAAGGTGGCTGTCCCATTTGTTTCGTATTCAATTTATTGCTAAGCAGTATTGGCTACTGCAAATTTTGAGGATATGATTAAATCCATGTATGTCAACTATAAATGGGTTAGCTCATGAACAAATTTAAAAAATTAGCACTCTCTACTTTATTACTCGCAAGCACACCTTTTGCAGCAGCCACTGCATTTTTAGGCAGTGATTTCTATGTGAATCCTTATGTGGCTGCGGAACTTGCTTCTAGAAATATGTCTTGGGAAACAGATTTTGGTAAAGGTCATTTTAGACAACAAGCACCTAATGTAAACTTTATCTTTGGTGTTCAATTCCATGATTACTTTGCAGTAGAAGGTGGTTTTCAAGCAACTGACAGAAGACAACAGCAGTCTTTTTATCATGGTGATGGACCTCTCGGAGGCAATTTTGCTGCACCTGTCCTAGGATTTATTGATGATCCTGTCTTTGATCCCAAAACACATCATGCAGAGTCTGAAATCAAAGGTTGGCATCTAAACTTAGTTGGTATATTACCTGTATTACCGACAACTAGCTTATATGCGAGTATAGGTGCTGCTTGGATGCAATTTGACGTGAGCACTGTAGCAACAACAGCAAACCTTGCTGCACAACCAATTGCTCGTTGGAATAGTGGTAACACAGCTGTTTTTAGAGCCGGAGTAGGCGTCAAGCAGATGATTACCGAACACTTTGGTGCACGAGCATTCTATAATTGGGAAGGGACAAATAGGTTAGATGTCACAACACCTGAACCTCTTGCTTTGCAAAATGCAGTCGGGCCTCTACTACCAACAGACTTCTATAGAGCCAGCTCTAAAGCTAGCCATTTGTTTGGCCTAGGCTTTTTCTATCAACTTTGTCCTAATAAAACGGCCTAATAAAAAAAAGGCCCAAGCATGCTTGGGCCTTTTTCCTCTCAATCCTTTATTTACCAGCCATATTTGTTCCTTCGCTCCTCTGGGTTACTATTATATGTCGTAACCTTTTCTTGAGCTTCTTTGAGTATTGCGCCCATTCTTAGATTTCCTTTTTCCGCATTTTTAATCCATTTACTCACATCTGTCCACTCTAACTTAGGCGTATGCTGAAGCGCAGCTTGTCTTAACATGTCATCCACCTTGTGTGATTGCTTATAAGCATCTTCAGGTGTTAATTGAGCCACTTCCAAACGTTGTTGTTGTAAGTTTCTCAAAGCTGCTAATTCTAACTCTAAGCGTTCTTTATCAGCTCTCAATGCTCCGAGCTCTTCTCTTAAGAGATTTAAGTCTTGCTCATTACCAACAACTCTAACAACTTCAATACGTTGCTGAATTTGCTGAATTTGTGCACCAAGATTACCAACTTGAGCTTCTACTCTTTGCGCAACAGTTTGTCTTGGTCCACCGTGTAGGCGTTCATACTCCATTAAAGCAAATTGATTAAGCATAAGTTCTTGATGCACATCTTCATCTGCACCTACATCACCCATCATAATTGTTTTAATGCGAGCACGAATTTCAGCAATCTCACGCTCTCTCTCCTCATCTGCATTCGCTTGTTCTTCTAATATTCTTCTTGCTTCAATTTTTGCGTCTGTTGCTTGCTGGATATCAGCAAGTAATTTATCAAAAGTCTGATTCAACATCTGAATTTCATATTGCTTAGCAACAGAACCAGCAAAGTGCATTGCTAATTGCTGCTTCCCTTCTGGAGAATAAACGTCTGGGTTGGTCATCAAAAATGCTATTAAGCTTGACTGTGGATGCTCTCTTGGCACTAAATTCTGCAGATCCTTGCATTTCGTAAAATGCTTCACGTAGTCCACGTCTAATATCGCACCTTCTGCGGCCTCTAATAAACCCTCTAAAGCACGCTCTGCTTGATTAATTTTAGGAAGAATTTCTTCGATGAATCTGCCTAATTCAACCTGCGCATCACGAGAGTTAAGTTTAGCGATTACTTTACCATCACCTAGTTCACGCTTAGAAACAGCTTGTCGCTTTTGCGGCTCTAACTTTTCACCCTCAAACTTATCGTCTTGTTTTAAAGTAACTTCATCTGCAAAGAAATCCGTGCCCTTATTCACAAACTCAGCATTAAAAACGAAGCCACGACGCTTTAGTTCATTTAATTCCTTCAAAAAATCTGGTTCTCTAAAGCGGTAACCTAAGGCAACCAATAACAAATCGCCCATTGCAAGACTTGAATTACCTAATTTGGCTTTTAATTCAGATTTTAACTCATCTACATGATCTGCATTTCTAACGTTAAAAGTACGCGCAAAATCAGGCCCCATAAAGTATGCTAAGCGCATTATTTGATCCTCAGAAAGCATCTCTATTAAAGGCGTATATTCGGCCATGCCTACTCTCGTTTTTTGTTCAGTCTCTGTTGCAAATTTATGCGTTACTTTTAATGTATCCAAAGTAGATTTGTTAACATTATCAGGCAATACAAAGTAAGGAGTCTTATCCTCGCCCATGCCTTTGACTACCAAACCAATTAAGCTACCTTTTTCGTTGTTGATTCTACCAACGTTTACTCTATTATTGTCATTTTGCTGGGTAACCAATTTTATTTTATGTTTACCCAAAGCATTAGCCAATGCACCCGCTTTATGTTGTTCCTGTTTTAGGATATCAATTTTAGCCTGTAAATATTTTGCACTCTTTAATTTAGGAATATTTCCAGCATCCTTACCATATCCTACTTCTAGTTCTCCAAATTTACGAATGCCCATTGAAAGAAGATTCTGTGTAAAAGGACCACCTATAATGCGCTGGTATTTTTGGTTTACATCAGAAACGGCTTGATACTTTTCTTGCGCAGATTTGTCGCGAAAACCTGGATCTTCTACAATGGCATGCAACTCATGATTATAGCGTCTAAGAGCATCTTTCATATTAAGAAATTCTTCATCACTTAATTCTTGACCTGTCATTAATTTATATTCTGCCTGAAAAGCATCTTTCCATACATGATTTGGTTTATTCTTACCTTCTGTTTTTTCATCCGCTAGCCACAATGCACTAAGTTTGCCGAAGATATAAATTTCATCAGCAGCCGCTCGATCCTCTTCTTGACCATGCTCTAAGTGATCAATTTTCACTTGCAATAGAGCTAACTCTTCTCTAATTGATTCCTTATAGGCCCGAAGATTGGTTATTTGCGCATAATCTTCTTGATCTATATTTTCTAATTTAGCTGAAAATCCCCTGTCATTATCTAAAAGCATATCTCGCTCTTTGTATAACAAGCTTAAAGCAGATGTACGTTTTCCCTCTTCTGCAACCAAAAATTTTGTATATGTCTTTGATAAGTCTTCTGTCTTAGCCTCTTCTTTTGCAACCTTATCACTTAACTCTTCAATCTCTTGTAAGCGTTTGTGTTCTAGTCGTGTAGCAAGCTGATCTTCAGGCATACCATCTTCTAATTCATCGTGCAGCTGAGCATGCAAACGAATAAATTCTTCGTTCATAGCGTTATATTCAACAATTTTAGCCCCTAAGATTGGATCTTGGGCCGCAGCTCTTTGCAATGCAAGTTTTTCGAATTTTTCTTTAAGTTCTTTGATTTTTTTATCAATTGTTTCTTCACCAATATTAGTACTACCACTTTTTCTTATTGCTTCACCAAGTATCACTAAGTCAGCGTCAGCATTCTCTATTTTTAAAATATCTAATAACTCATTTAGCGGAGCTAAAAATTTAGCGCGCTTCGGAGGTGCATCTTTTGCGTTTCCAAATGTAGCTTTATTGAGTTTCTCAATTATGTAGGTTATATATAAATCGCGAAAAGCGGGGACATTTTCAGTCTTAAGGCCAGAGTCAAAAAAAGCGTTTCTTATTGTTTCATAAACAGTTGCCGAAACAGGCCCTCCAATATTGCCACCATCTCTTACATTCAATGCCCCTTGATCTTTAATTGCCCCGAAGATTTTCAATAATTTTGCATATTTCTCAGGTGGGGTCATCTTAAGTGGTGCGGGTGGTGCATTTTTCATTGCTTGTTTGAAGGACTCTAGAGAAAAATCTCCTGCGTCTACTAATTTCTCCAACTTGAGAATTTGTTGTGGGCCCACTGTTAACATACACACCTCTATAAACTATTTAATAATATTAAACTTGAATCTTGAATAAAGTCAGTTTATCAGCTTTTTAATTATCTTAAATAGAAGACAGTGCTAAAAACGATAGAGTTCAATAAATTAGTGACCATTGGTAGGACAGCCATGACTATACAAAACAACAGTCCTGATTTTCAGGACAGCCATAGACATATGAAATAACGTAAGAAAGCGAACTTGTAGATACAAAGATTAGAGAAATAATGTTAGAAGCTGACCTTTAACTCAGCTTCTAAGGGAGAGAAGAATGATAGGATTGGCTCTATTTCTTTAGCCATTCAGACCAAAGTATTTCGTGATAGTCTGCTTGCTTTGCATATTCATAAAATGAGGTTAAAAACTGTGTTCTTTCCAAGCCCCATTCTTTTTTCCAGGCTTTTTCAGGATCATCTGAAAGCTTTGCCACATTTGCCCCCCCCATTAAATGATGTCTGCTGAGAATATCTTCTAAAGACACTGTATTGGCATTATGTAACATATCTAAAAGGGCAACAAAGGTAGTAGTGCGCCCTTTGCCCGCCCTACAATGAAAGTGCAACCAAGCATCTTTAGGCAAAGTTCTCAAAAACAGAATATAACTATCCACGTCTTTGTCACTAGGTCTTCTATGATCAGATACTGGCAACCGCATGTACTGTAAACCCAAACGAGATACTAATTGGTGTTCTGTTTCAATCTGCTTTACATCAATCACATGCGATTTTGTGGCTAATATCAAACCACCCGCTTTATCCGTAATTTCTTCTATGGGCTGATTGCCAGGCTTTATATTGGCAAGAAGCTTTTGCTCAGTTGCATCTATCTCTGCAGCTGTCCGTTCATAATTAGATTGATTTTGTGGCGCATACCAGCTAATTGGCAAACCATTCACACAACCATGATTCTCTCTTCTAAAATCAATAATCCATATATTACTTTTATCTGGATCCATTTGTGATAATACATTTATTAAAGACACTTCAGAAAATTGCGCACTTGCTGAATATTTTAAATTATCTAATCCTGCTCGATTTGGCGCTTTAGTATGGGACTTTATAAAGGGGCTAAGATGAGTACGAAAATTCCTGGGGATCTCCTTATCTAGCTCTTCATCAAATACTAATCTGGCCTCTGGTTTTGTGGTGTCATTCATGTGAAGCTCACTTTTTTGTGCTAAGAGCGGTTGCATGATAAGAAGAATATAGAATGAAAATAGTGTGGATAATAAAGCGTTGGTTTTTAACATGACTTATACCATAATTATGATTATTATGTGTAAATTACACGTCTATTTTATGAATGTACAATTATCAATATCCAAATAGGTTAGATTAATGACAAATTGGTTCGATGTATTACCAGCTGCGCAAATTCCCCCGGGAACACACCATGTTATTGTTGCAGAAGGCATTGCTATTGCCGTCTTTAATATAGAAGGTGAATTTTATGCCATTGAAGATAGTTGCACTCATCAAGGACTCCCCTTAAGTGATGGATTCCAAGAAGAAGATAAAATTATCTGTCCATTCCATGGTGCTAAATTCTGCATTAAAAGTGGACAAGCACTTTCCTCTCCTGCATACATTAATCTCAAAACCTTTGACACGCGATTAGTTGCTGATATGGTTCAAGTTAAAATCTAATCCGCCCTTATTCTTAATTCAGGACAGCCATAATTAATAATGAGCAATAATGAGGACAAACAAAATCTAAGACAGCCCAATATAGATGCTATTTTAATTCTGCTAGATAGGCATTTTTATTTGTGGCTTTGCTTTACCGAATAGAATAAATAAGAATTGATGAGAAAATGAGTAAAACTGAATTAAGCAACGTGATTAGCAATATAGCTTTTCTTAGCTTGTGTAATACCTTTTAAACCTTTCCTCCCCTCTTTGCCAAAATTCAACAGTAAAATTTCACTCCCCACTGCATGAGAGAAGTTTTTACCTAAATTTTTGACTAATGAGATCCAGTTTTCAGCTTTGAATTGTAAACGAGTCAAGATAGGTGCTAGATACTCAGGAATAGAACCAGCCTCTTTATCCTCACGAATTATTCTGCCGGTATAGTCCACAAGTTCTAAATAATCAGAAAGCTTAAAATCGATCGCATACGAATGATGCTTTGAAATATTCGCAAAAGGCACTAAAGATTTGGGTTGCGTGAGGTTATTGTATACATCTGCCCTTTCACGCTTTTGTTGTTTAATAGATTTTGATTGATTGATTTTCAACTGCTTTGAAATATGCTGAATACGCTCATAAATAGAAGTAAATTCTGATTCTTCTGGCGTTTTTGTAATCCCTGCTCTAACAGGATTCAAATCAACATAAACCATAGCACTTAAGAGTGCGCCTTCATCTAATAAAGCTTGGGATTTAAAGCGCCCTTCCCAGAATCTCCCTGCTGTATCATCCTCTTCATTCACATCTCGAGCAATACGCTCATTTAAGCAACGCATGAACCAGCTGATGCTTGTTAAGCGTTCTTTCCAAAGTTGAATTTTTTGCTTTAAATGCTTATTGTCTTTGGCATCTTTGGGGAAAATAGCTGACCAGCGATGGATGATTTCTTCTTCTGACCAAGTTTCTGCAATATTATTTTCCACATACAAAACAACATGATAATGATTACTCATGATGGCATAAGCACAGATTTTAATAGCAAAGATATCTGCTAAATATTTTAATCTGTCTACAATCCATGTTTTACGATGCGAGTAATCTGTTTGCGTTAATTCATCAAAACCACAGAGAAAACTGCGACGTACACAGCGGTTCATAACGTGATAATACGGCGTCGCATTTAAATCAATTTGTTCCGAGCGGGCTAAAGTCATAGATTAATCAATATCCTTATTACTGGCTTTAATATTAGCGCAAAGATTCTGTGTACTTCAACTTATCTTTGGCTGTCCTGAATAAAAATATTTGGGTGTCCTTTTTGGAAAATCGGCTTAAAACTACCGCTTATCGACTTGTACTTGTCAGCTACATATATATTTAGTCAAATAGCCTGGTCATTAGGCTATCTCCACTTCAACCATTCTATATAGCGTTGAATTTTAAGGCTGTTTTAAGAAATGAATAATAAATCATCAATATTGGCATTTGCAGATATTATCGCGGCGGATACGCTCGCTATTTTTCCACCAATGGAAGACGCTGATATCAAAAAAGCCTCTACAGAAGATACAGCTCAAGATATCTCTCTTGTTGATGCGCTTAGAGAAATGCAAAATAATCCAACAGGTGCAAATCACTTGCCTTCCCCACTCAAAAGCTCTGGCTTTATACAGCCCATTAGAGTTGAGCAAACACCCTTACACGTCGCAGCAACCAAAGGTGATGTCAATGAGATTAAAAGATTATTAAAAGCTGGATGGAATGTTAACCAAGAAGATCATCGCAGTGCCATGCCTATTCATATTGCTAGCATGTTTGGCCATCTTGAAGCAGTCCAAGTACTGGTGCAACATGGGGCAGATTTAAAAGATAAAAGTTATGAGGGTCAAACCGCACTCCATTTAGCTGTGCTAAACTATCATGTTGATGTTGTTAGGCATTTATTAAACGCGGGCGCTAATCCTAAAGATAAAACATATGTGAATCATAGTAACACTTTTGATCAAGCCTTAAAATTACTTGATGGTTTAACAGATGAATTACTCAAATCTCCCAAAAATCCTGAATTACTTGCGCAGGCAAAGAATATAGTTCACATTATTGATTCACTGTGTCAACACAGCCAAGCGCCATTTCTTGCAACCCATGGTAGCAATGCCAAATCAGCCTCTCTCGTACCTATTAGTGTATTATTAGATGTTTTCTCTTCTTATATAGAAGATAATACGCTAAAAACAATGATACTTGATATCGCGCAGAAAATAGCCATTCAAGATAACAGTGGCGAAAATTATATTCGCACAAAAACATTTTTAAATACTTTTGCAACCAGTGAAACCTATCTTGTCAAAATACACAAAAATCAAAATACGCTTGTGGAAACAGATGGATATTATGCAAAATACATCACTAAAACTATGGCTCAAACAGCGCAAGGCTTTTCGGCTTGCTTAGAAGATGCGCAAGCCCAAAAAGTATTTGATAAAATTTCTGCTAGCTTAAAGCTCGCTTATGAATATGCACAGAATTTTGCAGATCCTAAAGCGGCCGAGGCTGCTTTGGCACATTATCAAGAAGGGGAAACCGTTTTATTACCCACTGGCTGGCGTGGTCATAGCGTTGCTACTTTCTTTTCAAAACCACAAGCTACTTTTGCCGTAGCAAATGCAGGCAAACATTATTTTGAAGATCCCTTTGGTGTTATTTTTTATAAGCTTTCAGATCCTGAAAAAGTATCTGAAAATCATTTTCATAAGATTTTAGCCAATCAAGAACAACTACTATTAGAATTCAAAAGTTTATATGAGCTTGGCATTAATGGGCGATTTGGCTTTATTGAAACCCCCAAGCAAGCACATGGTAATTGCACTCATTATAGCTTTAAAATTGTCGTTGAAGGGCTGGCAATGATTGAATATCTCAATCTAGGATTGAGTATAGAAGAGGCACAAGCAAAAGCACATCACTATGCAGAGCAATTTGAAATCTATCATAACACTTATTTGATAGACGATATGATCACTGAACACTCTCTACTAGACATGAATGCCTACAAAGATATTTACAGCGAGCTATTGATACAAGCAAAAGACTCTACTGTTGCAAAGGAAACAAGCGATCATCTAAAAGCAAAAATAATGGATGTTTTTCATGTTGATCTAGAAGCACACAATGCGCCTTCACAAGATACAAAAATACATCTGGGTGATGTGCTTGAATGGATTGGTGCAAAACTGCCTACTTTTAAAACAGCCGCAGGAAATGCAACAGACAGTCCACAAGAAGACAATAGGGATTTATGTTTAGATAACAACTCTTTTACGCCTCATTTTAATGAAATTAATGGCGCGCCTATTGTGCATGCCCTTGATGACATGCACACGCAACTACAACCTGACCTATTATAATTTTTGCTTAGCTAGAAACAACCACGTCTCTAGTACAGTATCTGGATTCAAGGAAATACTATCTATCCCCTGCTCCATGAGCCAAAGCGCTAAATCAGGGTGATCAGATGGGCCTTGGCCACAAATGCCAATGTATTTATTGTGCTTTCTGCAGGCCTCTATTGCTTGTTTCAATAAATATTTAACCGCAGGGTCACGCTCATCAAAGCTGGCTGCTATTAATGCGGAATCTCTATCTAATCCCAGTGTTAATTGAGTCATATCGTTAGAACCAATTGAAAAACCATCAAAATATTCTAAATATTGCTCTGCCAAGATAGCATTGGTTGGCAATTCACACATCATAATAATGCGCAAATCATTTTCCCCACGCTTCAAGCCATTTTGTGCTAACACATCGATAACGCCCTTTGCTTCTTTAAGTGTGCGCACAAAAGGGATCATCACTTCAACATTTTTAAATCCCATATTGTTTCTAACATGGCGTATTGCCTCACACTCCATTGCAAAACAAGCTTTAAAGTTATCTGCAATATATCGAGACGCGCCACGAAATCCTAACATGGGATTTTCTTCTTTGGGTTCATACTTGTCACCCCCAATCAAATTTGCATATTCATTTGATTTAAAGTCAGAAAATCTAACAATGACTTTTTGAGGTGCAAATGCTGCCGCTAAAGTAGCAATACCTTCTGCTAATTTTTCAACATAGAAATGTCTTGCGGAAGCATAACCCTTGATGCGATCATCTATTTTTTTCTTCGTTTCTGAACTCTGTGAATCATATTCTAAACAAGCATTCGGATGAATGCCGATCGTTTGACTGATGATAAACTCAACGCGTGCTAAACCAATGCCAGAATGCGGTAAAGAGGCAAAATCAAACGCTCTATCTGGGTTTGCCACATTCATCATAATTTTAAAAGGAATCGGTGGCATTTTATCAAGTTCAAGTTTATTGACTTCAAAATCTAACTGGCCTTCATAAATATAACCTACATCTCCTTCTGCACAGCTTACGGTAACGCTTGAAAGGTGTTTGATTTTTTCTGTTGCATCATGACAACCTACAACCGCAGGAATCCCTAATTCCCTAGCAATAATGGCAGCATGGCAGGTTCGTCCACCACGATTGGTTACAATCGCAGATGCGCGCTTCATAATAGGTTCCCAGTCTGGATCTGTCATGTCAGTTACAAGCACATCTCCAGGCTGAATTGTATCCATATCATCAAGACTACTCACAACCTTCGCAATGCCTGCACCGATTTTTTGCCCAATACTTCTACCTTCTACAATCACTTTGGCTCGCTGATTGAGCTGATAACGCTCCATAATTTGAGATTTTCTGCTTTGTACAGTTTCTGGGCGTGCCTGCAATATAAATAACTCTTCTGTTTCACCATCTTTAGCCCATTCAATGTCCATAGGTCGGCCATAATGCTTTTCAATAATCAGTGCAAGCTTGGCTAATTCTGTTACTTCTCTCTCATTGAGCGAAAATTGATTTTGTAATGTCAGAGGCACTTCTACTTGTTGAACGCTTTTACCTTGTGAATGTAGATCTTGACGCTCTGCGTAAATCATTTTTTGTTGTTTACTACCGATAGATTTACGAATAATTGCAGGCCGATTTGCAAGCAATGTCTGCTTATGAACATAAAATTCGTCAGGATTCACAGCCCCCTGTACAACCATTTCACCTAAACCATAGGAAGAGGTGATAAAGATTACTTGATCAAAACCGGATTCGGTATCAATGGTAAACAGCACGCCACTAGAGGCCAAATCACTACGTACCATTCTCTGAATACCTGCAGACAGTGCAACATCATGATGATCAAAGCCATGATGCACTCGATAAGAAATTGCTCTATCGTTAAACAATGAAGCAAATACCTCTTTCATTGCCACTAAAATATTATCAATGCCCTTTATATTTAAAAATGTTTCTTGCTGTCCTGCAAAAGAGGCTTCTGGCAAATCTTCTGCTGTTGCAGAAGAACGAACTGCTACCGTGCAAGGCTCACCATTACTGAGTTTTTCATATTCTTTTCTAATTGAATTTTCTAACTCTGGTTGGAAAGGTGAATCAATAATCCATTTGCGAATCATTTCACCTGTTTGTTTAAGCAAAGCAACATTATCAACATCCAAAGTTTTAAGTGTTTGCTCAATTTTCTCATCCAAGCCACCTTGGCTTAAAAATTCTCTAAATGCTTCAGCAGTTGTTGCAAATCCAGGTGGCACTTTCACACCAGCTTTTGCAAGATTGCAGATCATTTCTCCCAGTGATGCGTTTTTACCGCCCACAACAGGGACATCCTTCATACCAAGTTCAGTAAAGGGTATAACATATTTTGAGACAGGCATAACTTCTCCAAAAGGGCATGGTACACTAGGGTAGATCATCTTACATTTGGAGTGCAGAGTGAAGCGTAGAACAGCGTTTTTTGTCTCAGATAGGACAGGTATTACTGCAGAGACCCTTGGATTAAGCTTAATTTCCCAATTTGAAGAGGTTCATTTTACGCAAGTTACCTTACCATTTGTGGATTCAAAAGACAAAGCGCAAGAAGCAACCAAACGCATCAATCAAGCTTTTGAAGTAGATGGTGCAAGACCTTTGATCTTTGCAACTATCATTAAGCAAGATATTCGTGAAATTTTAGAACAATCTCACGCCTTTTATATAGACTATTTCAATACCTTTATAGGCCAACTTGAGCACGAATTAGAAACACCTTCAACCAAAGCCATTGGCCGTATTCATGGTATGCGAAATACAAATATATACAATTCTAGGATAGATGCAGTCAATTTTGCACTCAATTTCGATGATGGTGCAAAAACATCTAATTATGAAACGGCAGAAATTATTTTATTAGGTGTATCCCGCTCTGGAAAAACACCCACTTGCTTGTATTTAGCAATGCAATTTGGGATCCATGCTGCCAATTATCCTATTACTGAAGAAGATTTAGATAATGATGGGCTACCTAAATTTCTCATCCCTCATCGCCACAAGCTCTTTGGTTTAACCATTGAACCAGAACGATTACAAACGATACGCCAAGGCCGGCGCCCTAATAGCCGATATTCTGATCTAGAACAATGTAAACGGGAAGTAAAAGCCGTTATGAAATTATTTCATCAAGAAAATATTCCCTATCTAAACTCAACAAATGTATCCATTGAAGAGCTATCCACAAAAATTCTTGTGATTTCGGGGATAGAAAGAAAAATACGTTAATTTGAGTATATACATGTTTCAATGCTAAATATTTTGACAATTTAAAATGATGAAATGATAATTCAAACGACTTGACAATCTTATAGTTATCTAGCTTTTATCTTTATTTGGAGTTGCAGATGAGAAGTTTATCAAACCACGAAATTCAATTTGTTTCAGGTGGCACACAAACCGTTGTAGAAACTGAAATCATCATTTACCAGCCCAGCCCCTTGGTTGTTTTCGTTAGAGAATTTGCCTATCTTGTGATGCAAATTGGGCTCAATTTATTGATTGATATTCTCTTGTATAGTGGCGATGAACATGTCTATATAGATGAGTATTATTATTACTAAAATACTGTAAGGTTAATTTCTGATATTCGCAAAGCGAATAAAAGATCCCACTTTTTAAACTGAGGTATCCCCACGAAGCTTCGTTATTGCGAGCGCAAGTACACAAGGGATATTTATGCTGGGAAGTTAAAGCCAAGCAGCTCAATCCCTCTGCTCGTACAGCTAGGCTGAACGAGCGTCTCCCTTTACAAAGTGAGAAAATGTTCGCTTTGCGAACGAAGAAAAAACCAGCTTTAGAATTTAATGTATCGCACTCATCACAAACTCAATGCCTGCATTAAGCCATCCACAGGCATATCCCATAGCTGATCTGCATTGTTGAACAATTCAAACCATTGTTCTGTCTTTTGCGGCAAAACTTGATTGCAGTTATTGCAAAATTTCTCAAGCAACAAAGGAACACCTTCTTTACGGCGGCTTTTATGGCCAACAGGATAAAAAGATTCTCCACTTAAAGCTTGCTTATCATTCTTAAATTGAATATGTAGCTTATTTGGAATAGCGCGTTTACTTGGATCGAAATATGCTTGTGTAAAGGCTGGCTCTTCTATTACTTCCATTTTTGCCCTTAAATTATCAATCCTTGGATCTTTAGCAAAACTATCTTCATAGTATTCTGCTTTGAGATCGCCCATTAATAGTCCAACCGCCACCATATATTGAATACAATGATCTCTATCTGCAGGATTATGTAAAGGCCCTTGCTTATCGATAATACGTTTACCCGCTTCTTGCGTGTAAATAGTAATTTTTTCTATATTATCTAAGTCATTTTTTATATCTGCATGTATGTTAAGCGCGACTTCAACAGCAGTTTGGGCATGAAACTCAGCTGGATAAGAAATCTTGAACAATATGTTTTCCATAACATAACTATCCAGAGGCTGTGCTATCTTTAAGGGCTTGCCATCAAAATAGCTCGCTTCAAAGCCCCATTTAGATGCAGTCAAAACACTGGGATATCCTTGTTCACCTTGTAAGGTTAATAAGGCTAAGCGCACCGCGCGACTGGTTGCATCGCCCGCCGCCCATGATTTACGGCTACCCGTGTTTGGTGCATGTCGGTAGGTGCGTAAGCTCTGCCCGTCTACCCACGCCTGCGAGAGTGCATCGATGATTTGATCTTTAGAACCCCCTAAAAGCTTAGTTGCCAGAGCAGTGCTTGCCACCTTCACAAGTACAACGTGATCAAAACCGACCGCATTAAAGCTATTCTCCAAAGCCAAGATACCTTGAATTTCGTACGCCTTAATCATTGCCTCGCAGAGAGATCGAACAGTGTAAGACGCTTTCACATCAGACATTCTGCAACGATAGTCCATTACCGCAAGTAAAGCACCAAGATTATCAGAAGGATGTCCCCACTCTTTGGCAAGCCAAGTATCATTATAATCCAACCAACGAATCATAGTACCAATATCAAAGGCAGCTTTAATGGGATCAAGCACATAATCTGTCGCCGGTACACGCACACCATTTTGAATCGTAATGCCTTTCACCCACGGCCCCAACAGCTTTTTACAGGCAGGAAATTTAAGTGCTAAAACAGCACATCCAATACTATCCATCAAAGCCAAGCGTGCTGTATCAAAAGCAAGGTCACTATGAATTTCTTTATCTGCAACATAATCAGCAATTTCCAACAAAACTTTATCTGGATTGGGTCTAATATTTTGCATAACAGTCCTTTATTCTTTTTCTTTGCAGATCACAAACTAACGCACAGAAATATCTGTCAATGGTCTAGCACTTGGACCAATATATTCTGCTGTAGGTCGGATAAGCTTATTATCTTTACGTTGCTCTATAATGTGCGCTGCCCAACCTGTGATTCTTGACATCACAAAAAGAGGTGTAAACATAAAAGTAGGTATGCCACAAAAATGATAAGCACTGGCACTGTAAAAATCTAAATTTGGAAATAATTTTTTCTCTTCCCACATCATAGATTCAATTTTTTCTGAAACAGGATAAATTGTTTTATCCCCAGAGAATTCAGCCAATATTTTTGATTGTGCTTTTATCACATCAGAGCGTGGATCACATTTCTTGTAAACACGATGCCCAAAACCCATAATCAATTCTTTTTTCTCTAGCATTTCTTTAATACGTGTTTGTGCTTCTTCAACGCTATTAAACTGAGAAATCAAATACATTGCAGCTTCATTTGCACCGCCATGTAATGGGCCTCTTAAAGTACCAATGGCTGCGGTTACCGCAGAATAGAAATCAGATTTCGTCCCGGTACAAACGCGTGCCGCAAAAGTAGAAGCATTAAATTCATGTTCAGCATATAAAATCAAAGAAATATCTAATGTTTTTTCCATCACTTCTGCTAAATCTGAATGCTGACGCATCCGTGGCCCATGTAATAAAGTTAGAAAGTGTGCAGCAGTGGTTTCTGCAGCAATATTGACTTCAATTTTATGGCCGTTTTGATGATAGTGGTACCAATACAATAAGGCAGAAGGAAAAATCGCAAGCAGTCTATCTGCAATATCTTCCGCTCTTTTGCCTTCCACTTCAGGCTCAAGCACGCCTAATAAAGAGCAAGTTGTACGCAATACATCCATGGGATGTGCGCTGCCAGGCATTTTCTCTAAGCAATTTGCTAATGCCGGTGGAATACCACGTAAACTTTTTAATTTATTTTGATAATTTTTTAACTGCTGTTTATTAGGTAAGGTGCCCCAAATCAGCAAATGTGCGACTTCTTCAAAGCATGCTTTTTCAGTCAAATCATAAATAGAATAACCGCGATAATGTAAATTATCGCCGTCTTCACCGACAGTGCATATCGCCGTTCTTCCTGCAACAACACCTTTTAATCCTGCTTGGCTCCCTGTTGGATTACTACTCATCACTTGACTCCTCTTGCTCTAAATAACGATTTATTTTTTCTTCATATTGTACATAATTTAATACATCATACAGCTCATCACGTGTTTGCATTAAAGAAATGACGGATTGCTGTGTACCTTCTTGACGAATCGCTTGAAACACACGAGATGCCGCTTGGTTCATCGCTCGAAAAGCACTTAAAGGGTAAAGAACCATATCAACATTATTTTGTTTGAGTTGTTCCACTGTATAAAGTTGTGTTTTGCCAAATTCAGTAATATTTGCTAAAAGCGGAATAGAAATATGTGATTTGAAGCGTTTATATTGAGCAAGATCGGTAACAGCTTCTAAAAATAATGCATCAGCCCCTGCTGCTTCATAAGCTTTAACTCTTTTAATGGTTTCTTCTTCTGCTTCATAATGCAAAGCGTCCGTACGCGCCATTAACATGAATTGCGAATTTGTTTTACCTGCACATGCCGCTTCTAAGCGAGCACACATTGTATTAGTCTTAACGATTTTCTTTCCATCTCGATGACCACAGCGTTTAAAATTTGCTTGATCTTCTATATGAGCTGCCATTGCACCTGCATTACAGAGCAGTTTAACAGCTCTTTCTGTATTGAGAGGGCTATCCCATCCCGTATCAATATCTACCAATAAGGGTAAATTTGTTATCCGCGTAATAGACTGAACTTCGTGCAAAACATCATCGAGTGAGGTCAAGCCCAAATCAGGAAGCCCTCGAACGTTCGCGACACCAGCCCCTGATAAATACAAAGCTTTGAAACCTTGTTGCTCAGCGATTTTTGCACTCAATGCATTGATAACACCCACAATTTGCAAAGGGTGTTCATTTTGAAGAGCATCATAAAAAGAATTTTTTTGAGTCATAACTTGTTCCATAAGTTATTTTAGGTGGAAGCTATAGTCACAACACATGAATGTTAAGGTAGGCGTCAAGCCTCGAGCAACCAAAATGTACATAGCAGTACATGAGGATTGCGAGAAGGCGCAAACAACACCTTCTAACATTTATGCGCGAAGACTATATTGTAACCTGCCTAAAACCAAGCTTCTAGCCCACAAGCTTCAAATAAGTTTTTAAATTAACTTTATTTTGAAATCCAATGTGCTTTTCTAAGCATGATAAATAAGAGTGGTGGCAAAGAAAGGGTAACAAGCCCAACAATAAGATAAGCTTTATATAAAATTTGGTTTTCCATATTTAACTGTGCGGGTGGAATAAAACAGATTGTCATTGCAAACAAAGAAGCCAATATTCCCAAACAAGCAACGACCCACATACCCATATTATTTTTACCTGGCACACGGTAATGCCTTAATACTTCTTTTTGCGTATACCGCAATCTAATACCCGCGGCAAAAATTAAAATATACATAATCATTGCAAATTGAATGGTCAGTGCGGTTACAATCCAAAATGAGCTATTTACATCAGGCATAAAAAAGAAAATCAGCGTCAATGAAGAAGCAATGACTGCTTGAAATAAAAGTGTACCAATTGGCATATTATTTTTATTTACTTTCTGCAAAAAAGGTGGCAAAAAACCATCTGTCGCACAGGTTAGAATGCCTTTTGCAGGCCCTAAAATCCAGGTATTAATACCCGCAAGTGAACCAACCACTGCCATGAAGGCTAACACAGGCACCGCCCAGACCATACCAAAGGCATGAAAAAATGCTTCATAGGCCTGCATAAGTCCAGCGAATAAACTCACATCTGTTTTTGAAACAACAAATGCGATTGATAATGAACCCAATATTGAGATAGCCAAGATAATAACGGCTGATATAAGTATGGCTCTAGGATAATCTCGCTGCGGATTTTTGGCTTCTCTAGCGTGAAAAGCAGACATTTCCATACCTGCCAAACCTAATAAAACACCCGCAAAAAACACCATACTTTCAAGGCGAAACTCTGGCAAAGCTGACTGCATACTGACTTCCATTTTAATAGGGTTACCTAGATATAACCAAATTAGACCTAAGGAAATAATCAGAATACCCGGCAACAAAGTACCTAATATGGCACCCATTGAGCTGATCCAACCGGAAGTTTTCATTCCTAAAAAATTAACAAAAGTTGCTATCCAAAAAACACTTAGCATTACAACAACCATGTAATGTTTATTATGGATAAGATCGGGGTTAAAGATGTAAGCAAATGCACCAGCAGTAAAGGTCAACACTGTTGGATACCAAGAGATGCTCAACATCCAAGAAATCCACACCGCAAAAAAACCAACTTTTTTACCAAAGGCTTCACTTACCCATGCATAGAGACCACCCGCATGCGGCCACCCTGTTGCAAGCTCAGCGCAAACCAGCGCTGTTGGAATAAAAAAGACAAATGCAGCTAAAAGATAATAAAAAATACTAGCAAAGCCATACTCGACCATGATAGAAAGATTTCTCAAACTGATGATTGCTGCAACATTAATCATCGCCAGAGTAAAAACACCGAGTATTCTTTGGTTAACCAACTGTAGCCTTTGGTCTGTATAAATATTAGCCGGAAAGCTTATCTTAACTTGTCCTTAGGATGCAATCATTAATTGGACTCATCACCGTTTTGTATAGCTTCGAAGATTTGTTATCTAACAATCAAATTATATTGTTAAATTTAAGGAATTATTAATGCCATTCCCTATTATCTCATTTGATGCAACTGTGGAATTAAGCCAAACACAATACTATTTAAAAGCGGCTATAGAATTACTTGGAGCAGAAGCTTTTGAAGGACCTGGTAGAGATTATAATGGTTTTCCAGAAATATTGTTTAGAGCGGCCAATCTTGGAGAATACCTAAACAAATCAGAAACCGCTTCTATCATGCTTTTCCATCAAATTGCGAGACATCCTGAAAGGGAATACACTTATAGAAATTTCAATTCAGCCATGACCTTTGGCTCATTTGTTGCATCAAATCTCTTAATACCCACTGTGCTAAACCGCTATCAAGGCAATCCAAATTTTAACAAGATACTTGCATACCATCTTCTCAAATCAGCAACCAATGCTTATAACGCAGCAGCCTTACATTACCAAGATAATGCAACAGAGCAAAGCATTCAAGAATGTCATCAACTCTTAATTTATGCATATTCTTTACTAAATGCCTGCGAATTTTTATGCCCTGATGCAATAGAACAAGATCCTTATTTACAGAAAACACACCACACTTTACTAGAAAATTTCATTGCTGCAAAAGAAGAACTCCAAGCAAAAGGCATTGTGCTTGAAGTGAATGAGCTTAATACTCTTGTTGAAAAAAGAAATACCATTGAAGAAAGAATGTTTAGAAACACAAAGGCACGCGTTATCTTTACACCAGAGCTAAAATGGGCGCAAAGATTAAATCCATCTGCTTTAGCAGAACTCATTCACATTATCCAAGAAATACAGACAGGTAATCTACCCAGACAACAGATTGCGCTCTATCTCTCTCATTCTGTAGGTCATGCAATCACTTTAGATATTTCTAAAAATAATAACTCTCAAAAAATAGAGATTATTGCATTAGAATCAACCTGCAACTGGCAATTTGTAGATGCTTTACAAAAAATAACAGATGCCCTCACAAAATCTGAAATCAAACATAATATTATTGCCTGTCAAACAGGGTTACAAAAAGATGGCATGAGCTGTACGGCTTATGTTTTATGCTTTTTATCCTTACTTGCCAAAACATCCTTTCAAGAACTCAGTCAAAAAACAGCATCCTTTCACACACAACCAGATTTTTTCATCTCTTCTCAATTAGGCTCACAATCTATGTCTACCATTCCAAATGTCAGATGGTTCGACGTAACAGCATTAGGTAAAAAAGCGGTGATGATGGGTCAATCTTTTACAAAAATGCGTAGTGATCTACAGAAACTCTTTCCAGATCTTGAACACAAAAAAATTGAAGCCATGATCACGGATCTAAAAAGGCATTATAATATAGATAGCAAAGAGATTAGCTCTTATATTGACTACAAGCGCAGAGAATACAAAGCCATTGCATCAGGACAACCCTTTAAGCATATCTCTTGGGATGGCATTGCAGCGAAGCTAACAGGGACATCTCAAAAAATACCACCCACACGAGAAGTGGCATTGCGTCGCTTAGCAGCAGGCTTTGGAACAGCTCAAGAACTCGAATATCTGATTTCCAGTATGGAAGAATTATCTCTCTCCTGCCAAGACAGCGGTGAAAAGGGTTATACCCCTTTACATCATGCAGTTAAAAATGCCAAAGAGAAAAGAGCTTTCTTATTGTTAAGCTCAGGTGCCGATCCCGATATTGCGGATAAAACACCAGAGCACAAAACAGCAAGACAATATGCTGAAGAATTAGAAACCACCCAACCTTCATATATAAAGACCAAACTTGCACAATAAAGCACTGAATCATGTAATGCCGGTCAGTAAAGAAATGAACGAAGTGAATAATTTTCTTCCCTTGGAATCAAGGGAAGAGGCTCAGCTTTAGTGAGCAGATGGATTTTTTTAAATCTTTATTTATAAAATCCCTCCGCCGCAGACAGCGACTCCCTTTGATTGTAAAGCTGTCTCTTAGTCACATTTTTGATTAAGCTACAGAGTTATATTTTTAACAGAGCTCTCGATGAGCATAGCGAATAAAAAATCCCACTTTTTGAAGGGGGATGCGCACTGATAAGTGCGCAAGGGGGATTTATGCTGGAAGCTAAACTCAAAAAGCTAAATCCCTCTGCTCGTCGCAGCTACGCTGCACGAGCGTCTCCCTTTACGAAAGTGAGAACATGTTCGCTTTGCGGACGAAGAAAAAGACAGTTACTATGCTTATAGTCAACTTATGTCGAAGAGACAGGATTATACAAAGTGGGCGTAGGATGCTTCGCACCAACACTCATACTTGTATAGGTGCTAATCTTTTTATAAACGAAATATAGATTAGGGATTCTGCTCTAGATTATCAACCAAATAAGCTTTTATTATCTTTAAGTTGACGCATATGAGCCTTCGCTGGCATGACAACATAAATCACTTAATGCAGGTACGGATAAAACACCAGGGCACAAAACAGCAAGACAATATGCTAGTGATTTAGTGAGTTTCCATTCATGAGTTGTAACTTCAAATAAATTACTGATTAATAGCATTATTAATACGCGGACATAATATTTAGGATAGTTATGAAGCTGCATTGTTTTGGTGCGACACAAGAAGTAACCGGCTCTTGTTTTTTAATTGAGAATCAAAATAAAAAGATCCTCGTTGATTGTGGCCTTATACAAGGAAGAGCCATAGATGAGAAAAGAAACTACGAAGCCCTTCCATTCGTTGCCAAAGAAATTGATGTGGTTATTCTAACCCATGCCCACATTGATCACTCTGGCAGACTGCCTATCTTAATTAAAAATGGATTCAGTGGAAAAATTATTTCTCATCCAGCAACCATAGATCTATGCGATATCATGCTGAGAGACACAGGTTTCTTAAATGAAAAAGAGGTTGAAACTTTAAACCGTAAGCGAGCAAGAAAAGGACTCGACTACCGTGAGCCACTCTATACCGTTAAAGATGCTATAAATACTATGCAATTTTTTAGCCCTCTTCCTTATGACAAAATCGAAGAAATATTACCCAATGTAAAAATTAGATTTTTAGATGCAGGTCATATTTTAGGATCAGCCATTGTGGAAATGTGGTTAAGTGAAGGCGGTGTTACTCGAAAAGTTGTCTTTAGTGGTGATTTAGGACGTCAAGGATTACCTATTTTAAAAGATCCTACCTTTGTTAAAAATGCAGATGTGGTCATTATGGAGAGCACCTATGGTGATAGAAATATACAACCGTGGAAAGAAACCATAAAAGAATTTTCACAAATAATTGAGGAAGCACTCTCATCAAAAGGAAATATATTAATCCCTGCTTTTGCAGTGGGTAGAAGTCAAGAAATTTTATATAGTCTCTTTGTAAATTACGATAAATTACCATTACAAAATACTTACATTTTCTTAGACAGCCCTATGGCAATAGAAGCAACTAAAGTATATACCAAACATTGGCAATTATATGACAAAGCAACAAAAGAGTTAATAAAAACCAGCGGTAGCCCCTACCAATTGCCTAATCTACGTTTAACCGTAGATACAGAACAATCTATGGCCATCAATCAAATCAAACAAGGTGCCATTATCATTGCAGGAAGTGGTATGTGCGAAGGTGGCAGGATACGACATCATCTCAAGCATAATATTTGGCGTAAACAATGCCATCTCTTATTTGTAGGTTATCAGGCACAAGGCACACTGGGACGCACGCTGATAGATGGCGCATCAGAAATTCGACTCTGGGGAGAAAGAATGCGTGTTGCTGCTAAAATACATTCTATTAACGGCTTTTCTGCCCATGCCGATCAGGAAACCTTACTAAAATGGTACGGCCATTTTGAAAGTAGCCCCGCACTTATTCTTGTACACGGAGAAATTTCGGCACTCTCAACGCTGCAAAATGAAATATATCAAAAATTTACAGTACATCCATGGATACCAAAATACAAAGACAGTTATGATTTAATTAAGAAGCAACCTATAAATAAGGATTAAAATCATATTTAACCCTCACTCGCTTCTTTGAGGCACCCTTTCCAAAATTGGTAGAGGAAAAAAAATGTTCGCTTTGCGAACGAAGAGTAGGCAACAATATTTTATATCAAATCTCAGAAATTCCTTAAGTTGACGCCTATAAGCCTTCGCTGGCATGGCACATATATTCTACTGTGTCATGCCACAACCAAAGAAATATCATTGGACAGTAGAAAGGGATTCAGACGATACAGCTACATTCTCTTCTCTACCTGACAAGATCCGTAACATCACAGGCACCACATACAATGTGAACACAGTGCCAAGCGCCATCCCACCCACAACCACCCAACCAATTTCTTGGCGTGATTCACTACCAGCACCCATGGCAAGTGCAAGCGGAATGCAACCACAGATGGTTGCCATGGTTGTCATTAAAATGGGTCTAAATCTTAAAAAACTTGCCTTAAGAATTGCTTCTTCTAGAGGGACAGCTTCATCTCGCAATTGCTTGGTAAATTCAACGATGAGGATACCATGTTTCGTGATCAATCCAACCAAAGTAATAAAACCAATTTGACTATAAATATTTAAGCTCCCCCCATGCAAATGCATGGTAATGAGACTACCAAAAGTGGCAAGTGGCACACTCAACATAATAACAAAGGGTTTAATAAAACTTTCAAATTGCGCAGCTAACACCAAGAAAACAACCAACAGCGCAAGTAAGAAAGTATAATAGATACTACCAGAAGAATTCATATACATGCGCGTAGTACCGGTATAATCTATCTGTGCAAGCCCATCTATTTCTTCAATAACACCTCGAAAATATTCAATGGCTTCATCTACCGTATAATCTGGCGCTAGTGATGCAGAAATTTTGGCACTGGGTAATTTATTAAAGCGATTTAAGCTAGAGGCCACTGTCACTTCTTTTGCTTCAATAAAATTAATCAATGGCACCATTCCATTTTTAGTTCTTACTTTGACATCATAGATATCTTCCAGTTGATGTCTAAAAGCTTTAAATGATTTAACCACAACATCGTATTGTTTGGCGCCTTTTTGAAAGTGAGTAACATCTCTACCCCCCATCAGTATTTGTAAAGTCTGCCCTATCTCATCCACGCTCACGCCTGACAAAGCAGCTTTCTCTCTGTTAACAACCAACTCAATTTGTGGCTTATTCGCTTTTAAATCTGTATCCAAATTTGAAAGCTTAGGATTCATCCTTGCTTTAGCCATAACCTTTTCAACCGTTGTTTTTAATTTTTGATAATTTCCTGGATACTGGATCATGATGCTCACACCTGTATCAAAAAAATCATCCGATAAAGAAGATGGCGGATTCAAAGCAAAGCTCATCAATCCGGGGATCATATAAAGCTTTTGATTTAATTCATCCACAACTTGGAATTGAGATGCTTTTCTCATGTTTCTATCTTTTAAGATAGTGAAAGCAATGGCTTGACGCACATTTGGATAGCCTACAATGAGAAAGTAATCTTTTATATCTTCAATACTGTCGATGATAGGCTCAAATTTCAAAGCATGCTTTGTTGTAAATTCAATGGTTGCACCTTCTTTTGCCATGCCCATCAGCATTGCAAAGCCTCTGTCTTCCATTGGTGTCATTTCAGATTTTAAACTACTGAATAAAATCCCGTTTGCAACCAAAACAAGGGCAAGTGCCGCAACAATCCAATAACGTTTTTTCAGACAAAATGCTAAGCTCTGACGATATTTTTGAGATATCTTATTAATACTGTTTTCAATGATGTAATAGAACTTACCATGGCTACTTTCTTTTTTAAGTAGCTTTGAACACATCACAGGAGACAAGGTAAGCGCAGTAAAACCGGATATAAATACACAGCCAGCAAGTACTACCGCAAACTCTGTAAATAACTTACCAAATTTACCTTCCATAAAGGCAATGGGCGCAAAGACTGCCGCTAAAGTGAGTGTCATGGCAATAACCGCACTACCAATCTCATTCATACCTTTGCGTGCAGCTGCTATAGGTGATTCACCTTCTTCAATATGACGATAGATATTTTCAAGCACCACAATGGCATCATCTACCACCAAACCAATCGCCAAAACCATTGCCAATAAGGTAAGCAAATTAATACTAAATCCAAATACATAGATCATCATCATTCCACCCAGCAAGGAAATGGGTATGGTGATGATAGGAATCAGGGTTGCTCTCATGGATCGTAAGAAAATAAAAATAATGAAAACAACCAACAGCACCGCTTCAAGAATGGTTTTACGCACTGCTTGAATCGATTCTTTAATAACTTTGGTAGAATCATAAGCAATTTGAAGCTCAATGCCTTTAGGCAACGAATTTTTAATGCTGGGAAAAACGCGATAAAGCTCATTGGCAATATCTAAGGGGTTTGCAGTCGATTGCTTGACCAAACCAAGCGCCACACTGGGCTTGCCATTAAAGCGCGCAATAAATCTTGTGCTCTTAGCATCAATCCGCACATCAGCAACATCTACAAGCTTGACTAAATAGCCATTGCTATCACGTAAAATAATATTTCTAAATTCATGTTCTGTCTGTAAATCTGTTTTAGAATAGATGGTAAATTCAGTTGTCTCTCCTTCAATACTTCCTGAAGGTAAAGCAATATTCTGTCTACTAATCGCATGGATCACATCTTGAACTGTCATTTGATAGGCTGCTAAGCGTGCCGGATCTATCCAGACTCTCATAGCTGGTAGCCTGTCGCCGACCATTTGCACCCTTGCAACACCCGGCAGTATCTCTAATTTGTCTTTAATGGTCTGCTCAGCAATTTCACTCATCTGCATTAAAGAAAACTGTTCACTGGAAAGCGATATCCAAACAATAGCATGTGAATCCGCTTCTACCTTTGAAACAATTGGATCTTTAGCATCTCGTGGAAGCTCTCCTTTTACCCGGCTAATGTTATCCCTCACATCATTGGCAGATAGTTCAATATCTTGATTGGGTTTAAAGACCATCGTTACATTACTAGAACCATCATTACTAGACGATTGGAGAAAATCCAAGCCTGTGATTCCTGAAAGCGCATCTTCAATAACGCGTGTAATTTCTGACTCAACGATTTCAGCACTTGCACCAGGGTAGCTTGTGGAGACATTAATGACGGGTGTCGTGATATCTGGGTATTCACGTACAGTGAGCTTTTGAAAAGCAATGATACCCGTTAAAACAATCATCAAATTAATAACAATTGAAAAAATGGGTCTATTAATACAAAACTGACTTAATTTCATAATTGCTTCGTTATTTTGCTTCGTTATTTTTGTTTGTGACGACTATTTTTGCACCATCAAATAGCTTTATTTGACCCGCCAAGACAATTTCATCATCTTTTGTTAAACCACTTAGAATTTGAACCATGTCTTTTTCTTTAACACCGATGCGAACTTCTGTTAATGCTACTTTATCTTCTACAATTTTATAAACATAACAACTATTTTCTTTATAT
Organism: Candidatus Berkiella sp.; assembly: GCA_050252335.1. GTDB lineage: Bacteria > Pseudomonadota > Gammaproteobacteria > Berkiellales > Berkiellaceae > Berkiella_A. The sequence continues at coordinate 28,238 of JBFWLB010000030.1, forward strand.
ATGATGGCTTCTTCTGGAATCGTTAAAGCATGTTCGAATGTATTAAATACAATATTCAATCGGGAAAATAAGCCTGGTTTTAATAGAAAATCTGAATTATCAAAGATAGCTCTCGCATGAATAGCTCTGAGCGTTGAGTCTAAAGCAGGCGAAATGGCATATATCTTACCAGCAAAGGTTTTACCTGCTATTGCATCTATCTGTAACTGAACAGGCAAGCCCTCTTTTAATTGTAATAAATATTTTTCTGGCAAATAGAAATCCACCAGAATATTACTGATATCCACCAATTCTACTAATGGTTCTCCTGGGCTAATGTAATCACCAATATCCACATCTTTAAGACCAAGTACACCAGAAAAGGGAGCAATAATACGTGTTTTCTTAACATTGGCTGTTGCAAGTTCAACACTGGCTTCATCGAATTGCAATGAAGCTAATGCTTCCTCTACCTCAGAAGAAGAGCCTGTGCCTTTTGCAAGCAATTTTTTGACACGCTCATATTTGAGTTCACTCAGCTCATGTTTTGCCTTTGCTTGTTTTAAAGCAGCACTATAAATACTATCTTCCAACTTAATAATGGTTTCACCGGCTTGAACAGATTTTCCTTCTGCCAAATGCAAATCAACGACTTTTCCAGGAATATCTGATTGCAAAATGATACTTTTCTCTGCTTTGAGCTCACCTTGAGCGCTTGCGACATTATATAAAGTACGCTCTGATACTTTTACACTTTCAATGGGTACAGGTGGCGTTTCATTTGGCATTTCTGCAGCATTTAAGGCGCATATACGAGTAATAAACAGAAAAATGATAGTTAGAAGTTGCACTGTGCGTGACATAGAAGGACCTGCAATGATAGTTGAAGCTCAGTTTAATTCAGATTTTTTATGTATTTCTTGATTGCTTGTTGACTGATTCAAGAAAAATTCAAAGCAATTATTTTTTAGCTGGCCAAAATAGCATAATTTCCCCCATAATGTCTAGGCTTAGAGACTCCAAAAATGAGAAGCACTACTTCGTTTCTAATTGCCTGCATGACAATAAAAAAATGACTCAATATTTCAGTGCATTATATATGCCTTAGGTTTTTAATATTCGCAAAGCGAATAAGATCTCACTTTGTAAACTGAGGTATCCCCACGAATTTATACTAGATTGTCATCATAGCGAACCTAGAATAAGAGCAGAAAATATTGAAATTCAAGTCTTTTTAATAACTTCTTGTAGGGAACAACTCTGATGTTTCATCCCAAATCAAGCCTCTTTCTTATTGATGAGCATTGCGAATCAGAATCCCACTTTTTGAAGGGGGATGCGCACTAGCAAGTGCGCAAGGGGGATTTATGCTGGGGGCTAAGCTCAAACAGCTAAATCACTCTGCACGTACAGCTCCGCTGCACGTGCGTCTCCCTTTACAAAAGTGAGGAACCTGATTCGCTGTACTCATCGGCAATTCTATTAAAAAATAATGTTACACTGTGCTAGAGACTACTCTCTCACCCCCCCCCCTAGCACGCAGTAACTCTTTTTGATTCCAGAGAAAGAAATCTTATTTATTTCTTCTTTAATTTTGTTTTTTTATCTTTTGAATCTTTCTTTTCTCTTCCATCAAGGGGACTACTGCTCGGCATACTGTCATCTATAACACTCTCACCCCAAACAACTGGCTGTGTTCTCAATTCCTCAAGCCTCAAAATAGGCACTGAAGAAGGTCTTGTGTGTGTAGCACCAACAAGTGTAGGTCGAGGAGGCATTTCAGGCGATATTCTTGAATCAAGTTCTACTGGCAAAGGCTCAGATTCTGCACCATGGTGATGTGACGAACCCAATCCAAAACTTCTAAATTTTTTCGTTAAGCTGGACAGTGTTGTGCGCTTGGTTAGAGAAGGCGCTTTATCATTTTTTTTACGCTCTTTTTTAGGGCTTTTTTCCAAATCAGAAGAAAAATCATCAGCATCCGAACTCGCTGTTGACTTAATGCTTTTACCCCGCCGTGGATGAGACTCACCTGTATGAGAATGCCTTCTTTGTCCAGAAAAAATTAAGGGAGCAGGAGAATGTTGCATATCTGTCTCTTCTTCTAAACTACTATGTACAGAAGAGGACAACAATAAAGGAGAGAGAGAAGAAAGACTTTCTTGTGATAATTTCAATACTTGTGAACGCGCAGACAGTTTTGGACTCTCTGGTATATAACGCCTAGGGGCACTATTTGTTTCTGCCGATGGTAATCCTTCAGCTCTGCGTGCACGTAAGCGCCTAGCAGCTAATATATTCTGCATATAATGTGGATTTGTATATTTCTCTGAAATTTCATACTTTCCGTATAATTTTCTGAGTTCTGATTGAAAAGTAATCAAAGCATCAAGATCAGGTCTTTTGGTAGGATCTTCATTTGTGCATCCTATTAATAATCTATGTAAAAATTGAACAAGTATCGTTGCATCAGAATTAAGCTCTTGGTCATACATGATGGGCTTAACAAAGTCCTCAGAAAATACATCTGATAATAAATGCTTTATCTCACTGATTGTTAAATTCCTATCAAAACGCTCAATTTCTTCTATCAACAGCAATTGTGCTCTTAATACTTTTTGAAAATTTATTTGTGTCAGTATTTCTGCAATCACAATACCCAATGAAAATAAATCAGTAGCGCCCGTTATAAACGGTCTTTGTGCAGGTGGTAAGTCCATTTCAGGGGCAGAGTAACCTTTTGTTGAACGATTTGTTTTGTCTAATTTAACAATATCTGCTTCATTTATTTTTCGATATCGATAAGCAGAGCCAACATCAATTAATACTAAAGGATTTAAATCTGTATTCAATGGAAGTTCTGCAACAAAATTGTCTGTTTTTATATCTCGATGCGCAATACCACGTATATGAAATTCAACAACGCGAGAAAGTGCATGCATAATAAGCTCTGCTCTTTTTAGAAGTGGCAATTTTTCTTTTTTACTAAAATGCTCAACACTATCTTCCGAATAGGAATGATCTCTTTCATATAATAAATCAAATAATTTGATACTGCGGACATATTCCATGAGCGTACAATGCAATCCCTCTTGATTTTGAGCAACCCCAACAAAACGGTTAAACTCACGCAGCATTTTTCGCTCTTGATCTCTGTCTTCATCAGCAGAAATACTGTCAGGATGAATCTTAACTGCTACATATTTTCTTGTTTCAAGATTCTCTGCGAGCAGGACTTCACCTTGCCCACCTTTGCCAATTGAGTGGGATAGTAAAAAGAGACAATTCTTACCTGTTTGAAAGTTGAATGTATAGATTATGTTATAGATCTGAAGCTTTGTACTTTCAATATCTTCTATTTCAATACTATAGACATGACCAAGCTCGAGCTTCTGTCGGATCACCTGTTCTTGAATTAATTGTCTAGCTTCTTCAGAAAGTGAAGTTGGAGCTATTATTGATGAGCTTTCAAAATGTTGATCAGATAAAGAAGAGGTACCGCTTAACAATGTATATACCCAAAATGACGTGTTGCTATGCATGATGCTAGCATATCATTTTAGCGACAATCAATTTTAAACGGCTTTTAGGTTAGAAAACTACTAACTATAGCTATTTTTAATTTTTGCAGAATGACTTAGCTCTTTGCCAAACAGCTTATATTCTAATTCACCCATTTGACCTACGAGATGCTCCTGAACTTCAGGAATATTCACCGCCAAATCATTCTGGGTGCCGTCAAGAATTTCTGTCAACCAAACAACAGCGTAATCACTATTTTCTAACTGGGATAAATCTGCAACCGCTTTATTATCCGTAGAGCGTGGTAAATCAAATACACTCGTCAATAAGAATCTATCAACATTTGTATCCTCACGGCCAATAGCAGATTTTTCAGTCCATTGATATTTTTCTAATAACTCAGGTTGATCGCCTGAACGAATAGCTTTTAGTAGTGACTCAGCTTGTGCCATTGTGTTTGCATTGCTTCTTTCATAGATAAGCATTGCCTTAATGTCATCTTTTACAGATGCAAAATCTTTGGGGGCAGCTGGAACAGATTCAGAAACGCGCAGCACAACATAACTTTTATCATCCAGTTTAATCAAGTCGCTGTTGTTACCATCATTTTTAACATAATCACTGAATGCTGCGTCAATAAATGCTTTAGTATTTAAAGCTTGATCTACAGGCCCAAGCGCCCTATCAAATAATTCGGTACGGTTTACAGCCAAACCTAATTTATCCGCAATCGGCAACAAACTATCAGGATGATCATAGGCCATGTTTGCCAATTGATCTGCTAAGTTCACAATTTCGTCTTCTGCCCAACGCTCTCTCATCGCTGCTAATACTTTGTCTTTGACTGTTTCAAAGGCATGTATCTTTTCAGCGCCTACATCTAATAGCTTAACAATATGAATACCATAATCGGTGCGAATGGGTTGGCTTACTTCGCCTTTTTTAAGGGAAAAAATAGCTTGCTCTAGTTCTGGCAATCCTATTTCACCTTTTACTATCCACTCTAATTTTCCACCATGCTGCTTTGTCTGGGTATCGTCTGAATACTGAGATACCAGATTATCAAAGGATTCACCTGTCTTTAGCTTTTCTTGAATCTCTTGAATTTTTTCCTTGGCTTTTGCATCCAGATCTGCCCCTGCATTTCTGGGGATCTGTATCATAATGTGTGCGGGTAAACGTCTTTCTGGATCGTTAAATAAAGCAGAATTTTCTTTATGGTACGCTTTTAATTGGTTGTCATCTGCTTGAAATTTTGCTTTGAGTGAATCTGCATTTAAGCGCACAAACTCTACAGCTATTTTTTCAGGTGTATAAAATTGAGCTGTATTTTCGTCATAATATTTTTTTATATCATCATCTGAAACTGAAACAGCATCAATAAAATCTTTTCGCTGGACAATTGTATATTTAAAGCTTCTTTTCTGAGTATAAAACTTCACGAAAGAATCAACCTCAGGCTCTACAATAAAGCTAGTGTAGGCCAAGCTCGAAAACAATTGCTGCTGAAGTAATTGTTCTGTTAATAAACTTCTAAACGCCTTATCGTTGAGATTCATACCATTTAGAACGCGACGATAAGCCTCGGCAGAAAATTGCCCATCTTGTTGAAATAATGGAGCTGCATAAATAATTTGATCAATACGTGTTGGACTGACTCTAAAACCAAGCTTTGCAGATGCCTGAATTAATAATTTTTCTTCAATGAGGTTATCAAGTAATTGCTTCTTAATAAGGCTAGGATCAAGTTTAGATACGCCTTGGTTTTGCTGGCTCAGTGTTTCATAGCGAGATTCAAGTTCTTGAAGCATGATTTTTTGGCCATTGACAGTGGCAACTGTGCTGGCTGAAGACTGAGTGTCTGAAGACAAGAAGCTTCCAGATCCCCAAAATAAAATGAACGTTAATGCAATTAGAACGACGATCACCCAGGCAATCCAACCTTGGGCTTTTTCTCTTAATGCTTGTAACATTTTATAACCTCATAGAGAGATGGGGCTGTGATCCATTCAAGAAGAAATTCATCATGAATTACTTACATTGAATTTTTAATTTTTTTGTGAATTTTTATCTCGAAGCTTTGAACCCTCTCCAGATAATGAAGTGGATTCTTGCAGAA
>JBFWLB010000031.1:0-33418 GCA_050252335.1 Candidatus Berkiella sp.
TTCATTGAATAATTGTTAGCCTATTTTTTTCTGGATGATATGATATTTTGGCCTCATGTGTTTATTTATACTTGCAAATCTCATAATATTAGATAGGTTAGAAATTTCTGATTTCAATTCGGATGCCAAGTCTTCCGGTGTGCAAAACCTAAGTATTTGCTGAAAAAACTCATGATTGCCAGGAGAGGATATGTATAGCTGAATAAAATAACTAATGTTAGAATTGCCGTTTTTGTCTTTATCTAATAACAAAATTCTCAGTGAGGATGATTTTTCGGAAAATTTCAGTCTAGATATTAATTCTTCAAAAATTTTTGCATTTTGCGTCTTCAGCAAATAGCCTAATAAATTCTCATTAGATGAGTTGATACTTTTATTATTCTCAATATGCTCTATTAATGCATCAGGAGATAGATGATTGATCAAAAATTCGAATGATTCAAAATCGTTTCCTTGCAAATAATTTTTTAATATACTTCCCTTTAAGCCTTCTTGTATATCAAACTCGATGAGTTTTTTAAATCGTTCCTCTCCAACACGGTCTTTCAGGTATTTTAAATAAGAGATATCATGATTTGAGGTTAAGGCCGTCTCTTTGCCATCAACGCGGCGGAATAAAGCATAGACTTCATCATCTGATAAATCAAAAAGTATTTGCTTGAGTTGTTCTGTGCTAGCGTATCTCAAAAAATTAATGCTTATAAATTCTTTTTTGAGTTCAGGTCTAATGTCTTTAAATATATTTTTTAAGCGTTCTATTTTCTCTTCCGTGATCCAGCGAGATGTCATTTGATTGATATTTGATTTTGAATTTTCCAATAAGTTCTCGTGATTTTTTGATGTCATCTTGTTTCTTAGAACTTCAAATATCTCATTTCTCGTAGAAAGGTCAGTAATGATTTCACTTCCTATTTTGCATAGCATATTTTGTTTAGTATTATCTGGCATTTGACTAAAAATCCGATCCAATCGCTCTGTTAATGTTTGAGCGTTACCGGAAATATTATAAGAATCTATTAAGTTGCGGAGTGCTGTCGTATCTCCATTTTTGATCTGTCTCTCCCTCTGTTCTTCATATTCCTGACCACGTTTAATCATGCTCCTTAAAGTTGTCTTAGATGCTGCATGAAATGCACTGCGTTGTTTTCGCAATTTTATAAATGCATCTCTTTTAAGGGCTTTATAATCAGGTTCTCCAGCAATGTCGCTATGGGTTTTATCAATATAGTACGGGTTTGCTAAAATAAATGTTGTAAGTAATTCCCTATGTAATCTTGCATCTGCATTTAATATAGAATCCTGATAGACTCTTTTCATCTCTGATGTGATTGTGGCATCAAATTCAATATCGTATTTTTCTTTAAGGTATGTATTTATTCTTTTTAATTCCTGTGTTAGACCTGCTTCCAACGCACTATCAGGAATAGGGTCATTAAAATGATATCTAATAGCGTTAGTACTGTATGTGCTGATGAAATATAGAACTGAAAGTATTTTAGAAAGTATTTGATAATTAGGCAATTTTTTTTGATAGGTTCTATTCACGTACTCTACAAAAAGATCGCCTGTGCGTGCAAAATTATAGTTTCTATCAGAGAGGGTGTTATATTTTAAGATTCGCCAGGTTGTCAGCTCAGGCATATTGTCTGGCCCGTAAATAATAAAATTACTAACAGCATTTATTTGTTCATTAAACTCAACATGATCTGGATTTGGGCTAAAATGGCCTGTATTCCATACGCCTTGATTTCTCTCATATGTATTGCCTTTATGATTGATGTGAACACTGAGCAAATTTTCCTTGCCTTCTTTTTTTGCTTTTTCATAAAAATCTAGAGAAACTTTAATATTTACATTGTTGTCATTTGCATTATGTATCAATAAAATTGGGTCTTGTATGTCTGCAATATGAGAGGCAGGATCAAGATAAGGCAAAGCACTCTGACGTTTTCCTACCAGACTTTTATCACTTTTAGAAGCCATTTCGGAAGAAAGAGATCCATCGAAGCTTATGTAACCTGAAAATGTGTTTGGATATAATTCCGCATGTCTAATCGCTGTTCGTCCTCCCCAGCTTGCTCCTCTCAAGAAAATGGGCTTTTCCTTCATATTTGATAATAGTGGAGACAGCGCTTCTGGTTTGTAATGTATCGTTTCCCAAAACTGATTAATGGAGTCATGGAGTTCTGTATGAAGATGTGATGGCATCTGATTTTGATACACATCCAATTTCAGAATATCAACTAAATTCAATTCTACAATGGCTATACCCTTAGCCAGCAAGGCACTGTCTTCTGTGCTTAGTTTACCTGGTTTATTCAAGTTTTCTTTTCTGTCTTTTTTCTCAGAACCACCATATACGTTAACCTGAATACCCTTAATTTCACCTGGTGGTATGTTTATGACATAAGAAATGGGGGCTTCTTTATTCAGGGCTAATGGTGCCCCTTTTTCAGAATTTGAGGGGGGGAGAACATCAAGATCTTCATCGTACTTTTCCAAGTTGTAAACTATTTTTTCGGGAGAAGCCATTGGAGAGGGATTGTCAGATGGCTGCTCTATATATTCCAGCTGTACCATTCGAAAAAATTCACGCCAATTTTTATCATATAAATAAGAATGCAGTTTCTGCTTTTCTGATTGAGGATCTGAACTTTCTTCTTTTAATCGTTGCTGATATAAATGAACGGCGTAGTTTGATAGTAGATTGCGAGCAGCTTGGGTTGCACTTTGATTGAATACGCTGTCATTTATGTCAGGGAAATCTGGGATTTGCGTTTTAATTTTTTCATAAAGGCTTTTTATACCTGATGACTTCTGAGCGCTCCAAAAGTTAGTTAAAATTTGATTAATCTCGTCTTCTAATTGGTCTAAGGTCATCATGGCTTCGCTCCAATACAAAATCAACCCAGATATAGAACACTCTAGGAGCTTAGAAGTTCCATAATGTGTAGCGGCTGTAGCGGCAAAGGGAAATGTCCGGTTTTGAGCAAAGTTAAAATGTCCTGTAATAATAATCACTTAAAGCAAGGAAGCTTAAAAAGTGATAATGCAGGGGGGTGTATATGAATACAGCGGACATTTTGGCTTTGCCAGCGCGAGCGCTAGATATCTTAAAGCAAATTGAAAAATGGAAAACCGGTGCCATCTCTCAGAGCGAAGCATCTAGAACACTCAAGCTCTCTGAGCGACATTTTCGAAGGCTTATACGCAGTTATGAATCCCAGGGTATAAAGGGGCTTATAAGCCTGAGGCATGGCAAAGCTCCGAGCAATAAAATCGATGATGTGACTCGCTGCAAAAGCCTTTCCTTAATCCAAGAACATTTCAACGATTATGGTCCTACTTTAGCCGCTGAAAAGCTGGCTGAATACTTCGGAATTCGTGTTAGCAAGGAAACTGTGCGCCAGTGGATGATTCAGGATAATCTTTGGAAACCACATGCTAAACACCTTCATAAATCTCATCCATCAAGACCTAGACGTCCCTTTTTAGGTGAGCTTGTCCAAGTGGATGGCTCTCATCATCATTGGTTTGAAAATCGAGGCCCTAAAGCATGTCTCTTGGTTTTTATTGATGACGCCACAGGAAAATTATTGCAACTGAGATTTGCTCCGGGAGAAACAACAATGGATTACCTTAGCATGTTAAAAGAGTATGTTTTAGAGCAGGGAGTGCCTCGTGCCATGTACTTTGATAAGCATAATGTCTTTCACATTAATCAAAAAACAGCCCAAGCTAAAGACGGATTTACTCAGTTTGGGCGAGTCATGAAATATCTCAATATACAGCCTATTTATGCACATTCTCCGCAGGCTAAAGGGAGAGTTGAGAGAGTTAATGCCACTTTACAAGATAGGCTTCTCAAAGAGCTTAGATTTTTTGATATCAATAACATTGATGATGCCAATAAACATCTTCCTTCTTTTATCAAACGTTTTAATGATAAGTTTTCTATCCTTCCTGAAGAGCCTTCTGATTTACATAGGCCTTTATCAGAACAAGAAAAGCAATCTTTAGATTTTCACTGCTCTATTCAAACCACAAAAACCATTACCAAAGACTTACTTGTTAAACACAACAAACAAGTCTTGAAAATCATTCGTAACAAACAAAGCCCAAAGAATCTCATAAAACAAAAAATTATTCTTTGTGAAGATTATGATGGCATTAAGATATTTATCAATAACATACCACTAAACTATGAAATAATTAAAAAATCTAAGACTTGTGCACCAACACTTAACAGAAAAAACATGGAGCAATTCTTAGACAACAACCCCAATTTTAAAGGTTACTGGATGCTATTACCCCAATAGCTCTACAGATATCTTCATAATTCTTAGTGTGATATTTCACTCAATTTATCTTTTTTCCATGATATCCTGATTTTTTAACCATTAACCGGACATCTTGCCTTTGCCAACTACCGGACATTTTAACTTTGCTCTAACAAAGATGGGTGTAATTGTTATATTTGCTCAGAGAAAAGGGGGGCGTGCCACATAAGAAACCAAAAAGAGGGACTCCTTCAGTGTAGCGGGCTTATTTTTAGTATGCGCAGCGCGAATAAAAAATCGTTCTTTTTGAAGCTGAGGAATTCCCGGGAATTGTTTAGTTCGCAGTGATGGGGTTGGGTTAATAAGTAATGTCTTTCTCTTTGTTCGCAACGCGAACATGTGTCCCTCTACCAATTTTGGGAGAGGTGGCTTCGAAGAAGCCGGTGAGGGTTAAATGAGTTAATCACTTATTGATTATTCTATTTCAGAAATAATTTTTTTTAGAACTAAATCTACATTTCTCAAAATAGCATTATTCCAAAATCAAATAACTTTATAAATCTTTAAAAACCCTCACCTGCCCTGCGGGCCTCCTCTCCCAAAATTGGTAGAGGAAAAAATCATTCGCTGAGCTCATCAGGAATTCTCTTAAAAACGAATGTTACTGCATACTAACCTGCTTTTCTTCGCAGACAAAACACGCCAATGGCAGCGCAAAGACCAGACAAAGGTAAGCCCCAGTGTGCTAAGAATATTTCTGGCAAGGTGTGCAGACCTATCATCGTTGCAGTAATAATTAAGGTACAGCCCAAGCTAATATAAGCAACAGAGCGCGCGGTGAGTGAATTGGCTTTTTGAGAAGTAGTGTGTTGTAAATAAGGGCGTACATGCGACTGCCAGTATTGTAAGGCCTCGTGTAGCGTATCTGGCATTTCAATGGCTTCATTTATCCATTTAGGGATCTTTTGTTTGATAGTGCGTAGCACTTTTTTGGGGCTGTAATGATCTTTGAGCCATGTTTCTAGAAAGGGTTTTGCGGTTGTCCACAAATCAAGATCGGGATAGAGCTGACGCCCCAAGCCTTCTACACTGACAAGTGTTTTTTGTAATAAGAGTAATTGGGGTTGAACTTCCATATCAAATTTACGTGCTACTTGGAACAATCGTAATAAAGTTTGTGCAAAAGAGATATCTTTCAGTGGTTTTTCAAAGATGGGTTCACATACCGTGCGTATTGCAGATTCAAACGCGCTGATTGAAGTATGTTTGGGAACCCAGCCTGATTCAATGTGTAAGGTTGCGACACGACGATAGTCTCTTTCGAAAAAGGCCAGAAAATTTTCCGCAAGATAGCGTTGATCAATAGGATCTAAAGTGCCCATAATGCCAAAATCAACAGCAATATAACTTGGATTGCTTGGGTTTTTTATGTCGGCAAAAATATTGCCAGGATGCATGTCAGCATGAAAGAAGCAATCCCTGAAGACTTGGGTGAAGAAGATTTCAACGCCACGTTCTGCCAAACATTTGAGATTCATATGATGTGCATTTAAGGTATCGATATCACTGATACGCACACCTGCAATTCTTTCTATGACGAGTACATCCTTGCGACAATAATCCCAATAGACTTCTGGTACATAAAGAATATTTTGGTTTAAGAAATTTCTTTTTAATTGCGATGCATTGGCTGCTTCTTTTAAGAGATCAATTTCATCTAAGAGTGTTGATCTTATTTCATAAACAATTTCTAAAGGTTTGAAGCGCTTAAATGATTTGACGTGTCCTAAAGCTTTGGCAAAGCTTTCAAGTAAGCCAATATCTTGTTTAATCTGCTGATGTAAATTGGGTCTTAATACTTTGACAACCACTTTAGCACCATTAAATAAGGTTGCTGTATGAACTTGAGCAATAGATGCAGATGCAATTGGCGTGAGATCAAATTCTTTAAAGAGCGCCTCTATGGGTTGGTTTAAACTTTTTTCAATCATGTCTTTTGCAATGGAGGATGCAAAGGGTGGAACTTTGTCTTGTAACTTGGTGAGTTCGCTTGCAATATCATCCGGCAATAAATCCTGACGTGTTGACAGTAATTGACCAAATTTAACAAAAATAGGTCCTAATTCTTCTAATGCTTCTCTTATGGCAACCCCTGTTGGTCGTTCATTTTTCCGAAACCAGCGCCATGGGAAAAAGATAATGAGAATTTTTAAAGGACGAAGTAGAGGTGTGCTCCAAACTAAGTTATCTAAACCATATTTCAATAAAATATAGTTAATGTAGATAAAGCGAAGCATTTTATTCATTGTATTCATTATATACTCGGAACTTTGTAGTGCATCAGCTTATTTAATTTTGCATCTAAATGCTCAAATTGTTGCATTAACTCTGAAAGCTGTACTTCAAATTGTTGTACACGATCTTTGCTGGGTAAGCATTGTGTTTCATCTTGTAAAAAGGCACGTAAATTACCTTTGCGGCTCTTGTGCCATAGCTTTAATTCAGCGCTTAGGTTATTTGATAAGAGACTGAGTAAAGCCACAAATGGGGTAGGGAGTTGTTGCTCAAAAAAGCTTTCCCAATCAGGATCTATGCGCCTAAAGCAATTAAAAAAGGCTTGCGCTAGATGAGTATCCCCTACCAATGTAATGCCTTGGCCAGGCACAAACATTTTATATTTGAAAACAATATCAAGAAAAGCTGCTAAGTTTCCTTGAATAAAACAGTCATATTGAGTGGCTGCTTCTAAGCTATCTGTGGCTATCAATAAGAGATCTTTATTTTGTACTTGCAGCGTGAGCGTGAGTACATTCTGAATCTCGATGCCGATTACTTTATTTTCATGCGCTTCAAGAGGATTAAAAACATGAGTATCCAGCTTACGCATTAATGTTTTTAGACTTGAGAATATGAATTGTAATGCTTTGTATTGCATTAGAATTTAAAACCTCTATGAATAGCAACAATACCAAAAGTCAGGTTTTCATAACTACAAGCTTCGAATCCTGCAGATAAGAACATTGCTTTTAGGGCTTCTTGCGTTTCATGCATGCGGATAGATTCTGCTAAATATTGATAAGAATCTTTATCTTTTGCTATCCATTGCCCAAATTTTGGTAAGAGTTTGAAGGAGTAAAGATTATATAATTTGCTGACAATAGGATCGGTACAGTGTGAAAATTCTAAGACAAGACATTGTCCGCCTGGCTTCAAGCAGCGATAGATGCTGGCTAATGCTTTTGCTTTATCCGTTACATTGCGTAGCCCAAAGCCCATGAAGATGCGATCAAAACTATTATCAGGGAAGGGCAAGCATTCGGCATTGGCTTGAACGAAATGAATACGCTCATGTAAGCCTTTATCCAATAGTCGATGTTGGCCTTTTTTTAACATGCTTGCATTAATATCAGAAGCAATAATAGAGCAATCCCCTTTGAGATGTTTGACTATCAAGGCAGTGAGATCGCAGGTGCCTGCTGCAAGATCTAAAATAACTTGCTGTTTTTTTAGTTGTGCGCTTCGCACCGCGAATTCTTTCCAAAGATGATGTACACCAAAGGACATGACATCGTTCATCAAGTCATATTGTTCTGTGACAGAATCAAAGACCTGTTTTACGAGGCCTTGTTTATGATCTTTAGGAACTTCTTGATAGCCAAAATGGGTTTTTTCTTCTTGCATTCGTTATATCACTTCTTGCTTTAGAGAATAAAACGGCTTAAGTCTTGATCTTGAACGATATCAGCAAGTTGTTTTTCAACATAGGCTGCATCGATGATCACCGTTTCATTACCCAGTTCAGATGCATCAAAGGAGAGTACTTCAAGTAATTTCTCCATCACTGTATGCAGACGTCTTGCACCAATGTTTTCTGTGTTTTCATTGATATGCCATGCCATTTCTGCAATACGTTTGATACTGTCTTCTTTAAATTCAATTTGAACCCCTTCTGTGCCAAGCAGTGCTTTATATTGCAAGGTCAAAGAAGCATCTGGCTCTGTTAAGATGCGCACAAAATCAGCAGCTGTGAGCGCTTCTAATTCAACACGAATAGGTAATCGGCCTTGTAATTCTGGAATAAGATCAGACGGTTTGGCTAAATGAAAAGCACCAGATGCAATGAATAAGATATGGTCGGTTTTGATCATGCCGTATTTAGTGGATACAGTGCAGCCTTCGACGAGTGGCAGAAGATCGCGTTGTACCCCTTCTCTGGAGACATCAGCGCCACCACCGTGTTCACTTCTTTGTGTCACTTTATCGATTTCATCTAAAAATACGATACCATGTTGTTCTACTTTCTCAACAGATTGTACTTTTATCTCTTCATCATTGACCAATTTAAAGGCTTCTTCTTCACGCAAAATTTTTATTGCGTCTTTGACCTTCATTTTTCGTTTTTTGGTGCGATTATTGGAAGACATGTTTTGGAACATGCTTTGCAATTGGCTGGTCATTTCTTCCATACCAGGAGGCGCCATGATTTCCACACCCATTGCTGGTAATTCTATTTCTATTTCTATTTCTTGATCGTCTAAAATACCTTGACGTAATTTATGCCGGAAAGATTCGCGCGCTGGGCTTTTGTCAGCAATTTGTTCTTCATTGGGCGCAAATTGAAAGCCAGGTTTAGGCACTAAGGTGTCCAAGATACGATCTTCTGCAAAAACTTCAGCTCTTTCTCTTACCTTGGAAAGTGCTTCTGCTTTTGTTAATTTATAAGAGATATCTGCGAGATCACGAATAATCGATTCTACATCTCTACCTACATAGCCGACTTCGGTAAATTTAGTGGCTTCAACTTTAATAAAAGGTGCTTTGGCAAGCTTGGCTAATCGTCTGGCAATTTCCGTTTTGCCCACACCTGTAGGGCCAATCATTAAGATGTTTTTAGGTGTAATTTCATTGCGTAAATCGTCACTGACGCGCATTCTGCGATAGCGATTGCGTAAAGCAATGGCAACAGCGCGTTTTGCAGCTGTTTGGCCAATAATATGTTTATTTAATTCGTGAACGATTTCTCTTGGTGTCATCACCGAGGTTGTCATTGTAATACCCTATTATTTTTATTCGATGGTTAATTCTTCAATCGTTTTATGATGGTTTGTATAAACGCAGATATTTGCAGCAATGTCCAAAGATTTTTCTACAATGTCTCTGGCGCTGAGCGTGGTGTTTTCAAACAGAGCAATAGAAGCCGATTGTGCAAAAGGGCCACCTGAGCCAATGGCAATCAGCCCATTTTCAGGCTCTATGACGTCACCATTGCCAGTAATAATTAAAGATGCAGTTTTATCCGCAACAGCCAGCAAAGCTTCTAAGCGGCGGAGCATTTTATCTGTTCGCCAATCTTTTGCTAATTCAACCGCAGCACGTGTCAAATGGCCATGATGTTTATCTAATTTTGCTTCAAATCTTTCAAACAAGGTAAAAGCATCTGCTGTACCACCTGCAAAGCCGGCTATTACATTTTTATTGTGCAATCGTCTGACTTTTACCGCATTACCTTTTAGAATTGTATTGCCCATTGAGACTTGCCCGTCTCCCCCTAGAGCGACTTGGTTGCCACGTCTCACGGAGACAATGGTTGTTCCTCGATATTGTTCCAATGCCTTTCCCCTTGCTAATTTTTAGTTATAGTCTTCGCACATGACACTTCAGGGGGCTTCGTCATCTCGCTATCCTCACGTATTTTTTTGTACATTCCGGTTGCTCGAGACTTGATGTCCATCTGAGAAGTCATATGCAGTGACTACTTAAGAGTTAGAAATTATACGTTTATTTTAAGCACCAAACCATTTATTTTTTGTTCAGATGCTAACTTTTGATGTGTGTTTTCAGCTGCGAGCCTATTATTAAAAGGGCCTAAATAAAGTCGATACCAGGTTTCTCCAGAGCCTATTTTGATGCTTTGAATTTTGGATTCAAAACCACTTAATGCGAGTTTTGCTTTGAGGGCATCCGCTTGCTCGCGTTTTCTGAAGGAAGCCACCTGAATAATAAAGGGTTCTTTGTTCGTTGTTTCTGCTGTTGTGACGGGGACAGAAGCAACGACGGCTGGTTTTGTTGTAGGGGCAACTGCAGCTGGCACAGGCGGTGTGAGTTTGCTGCTTTCTGCCACAACGTTAGGATTTTTCTTTTCTGAGATTGTCTGTTCATTTTGGTTGTGTGACTTAATAGTAGACTCAGCCATATTCGACATTGCACCTTCTGCGGGTGTGTCGGCTACCTCAACATTCATATTTGGCAATAGAGTATAAAAATCAAAACGGGTTGTTTCGTTTTTCTTTTCTGCTTCAGAAGCTTTGGTGCCTTTTTTTGCAGTCCCGCTATTGCCGGCATTTTTCTTATGGGTTTGAACTGCATTACTTGCAATAGCTGATTCCGGTTGTTTGTCTTCTGTTTTTAATTTCCAGTAAGCAATACTGGCAATTAACAAACCGAAGACAATACCGAGCATTAACCATGCAAATGGAGAGAAAAAACTGTTTGTCTCAGTATGCCAATTTGCTTTTGCTGTACGGGACACTGATTTTGTGGGGTAATCAGTGCGTTTTCTTTTTGCATAATCTCTCGTCATGTAATGTCTCGCAAGCTTATCACTATTTATATAGAATTTTAAATCATTTCGACCGGATCTACATCTAAAGACCAACGAACTTTTTTTCCTATTTTCATATTTTCTAGGAAGCTTGTCGAATGACCTAAGGCTTGATGCAAGATAGCACGCTGATCTGTTTGTAACAATAATTGAAAATGATAGCGACCCTGGCGTTTAGGAATGACGCTGGGGATAGGCCCTCTTATGTTAATGCTTTGATTTTGTAGCGTATCACTTAAGTAATTTTGTACTTGTTGTAGAAATGCCATTGGCATGCTGGGCTCTATATGATTGGCACGTATCAAAGCAATATGTGTATAAGGTGGAAGTGTGGCATTCATGCGTTCTTGTAATAAGGTGTTTGCCAGTGACCTATAATTTTGCTGTGTAATATGCTGCATGAAAGGATGTTCTGGATGAAAAGTTTGAATTACAACTTGTCCTGCATTGTGTACTCTACCTGCACGTCCAGAAACTTGTATGAGTAATTGTGCCATCCTTTCTTGTGCTCTGAAGTCTGTGCTGAACAAACCACCGTCGGCGTCGATGATTGCAACCAATGATAAATGAGGGAAGTGGTGACCTTTGGCAAGGATCTGCGTTCCAATTAAGATGTTTGCCTCATTATCATGCGCTTGTTTCAAAAAAGTGGCTAAGCTATCTTTTTTAGATGTCGTATCGCTGTCCACGCGTACAATACGAGCATCTGGAAATTGAGCGCTGAGACTTTCTTCTATTTTCTCTGTGCCTTGACCAACCGTGTTCAAATTGCTGCTGTTGCAGTCAGGGCAATGGCTTGGGATTTGTACAATGCGTTCGCAATGATGGCAAATCAGTTGACGCTTATGAAGATGGTAGGTGAGTCTGGTTTCGCAGCGATGGCAGTTTGCAAACCAGCCACAGTCATAACACATATAAACAGGCGCGTAGCCACGACGATTGATAAATAATAATACTTGTCCGTTATTGTTTAGCACGCTTTGAATTTTAGCGAGTAATTGTGCAGATAATCCACCTTTGAGCTTATTGTGCCTTACATCTAATAATTCTATGTGCGGCATTGCTACCTCTGTAGCACGATGCGGTAAATATAATCGTTGATACTTTGCTTTTTGGGCATTGTAGAGCGATTCAAATGAAGGCGTTGCAGAACCAAGTAATACAGGAATATTGAGTAATTTTGCACGCAGAACTGCTAAATCTCTAGCAGAATAACGAAAACCTTCTTGTTGTTTAAAAGAGGCATCATGCTCTTCATCGATAACAATCAAACCCAATTTTTTAAAGGGTAAGAATAAAGCAGAGCGTGTTCCAACGACAATGGAAGCTGCTTGTTGTTGCACTTGATAGAACACATCACGCCGTTTAGCTGGCGTCATTTGGGAGTGGAAGCTTACCACTTGGTTGCCAAAGCGCTGCTGAAATCTTTCAAAGGTTTGAGGGGTTAATGAAATTTCTGGCACCAGGACCAGTGCTTGCTGACCTGCTTCTAGCGTTGCTAAGACTGAGGCCAAATAAACTTCTGTTTTGCCACTGCCCGTGACACCCTCTAATAAAAAGGCTGTAAATTGATGGAGTGATGCTTTAATCGCATCAATGGCTGTTATTTGATGTGCGTTGAGTTCTAGCGCTGAAGTTTGATAAGTACTAGGTGTAGGTACTGTGATTGGCTTTGCGCTTTTTCCTTGCTTGATGCTTTGAGGGAGGCCTGCATGCACCACTTCACCAATGGGATGATGGTAGTATTGCGCAGCTTTTTGAAAAAAATGACAGAGATCGGCTGGAAATAATGCTGATTCATCTAGGACTGCAATGATGGTTTTGAGCTTGGCATTGTCAAGGGTGGAATGTGTCGTGATATCCATGATGATACCCACCAGTGTTCTTTTGCCAAAGGGTACGGTAACGCGCATACCTACTTGCAAGGATGCACTGTCTATTTCAGTGTTAGGTAGATAATCGAATAGTTTTCGGAGTGGCGTATTTAACGCGACTTTAATTATCATTTGCCGCTGATTCACTGCTAAAGTTCCTGCCGCTTTTGTCGAAAAGAATAATGTTCATGTTAAGCCAAGCACATCGTGCTCATGCACATCGTCAGTACGAGATGAGTATGGGCACTTACACTCAAAGCCATGCTTTGGGTGGCTGCTCTCAAAAAGAGCAGTTTTTAAATTTAATAGGCGTCACTTTGTAGTTGAAGTGGCGCTTTTTTTTAGATAGCTTCTCGTTTATGGCTTGGAAGTCAAAAGTACGGCAAGGAGATCAGGCCTGTTCGTAATAATGCCATCCACACCCATTTCAATCATGTGCAGCATATCATCCGGGCTATCTACCGTCCAAACATTCACTTTTAGATTTAGTTGATGAGCTTCTTTGAGCAGCATTGGTGTGAGCTCTTTATAGTGCGGACACCAGATTTTGCCGCCTAATTGTTTAATAAGTGTAGGATAAGATTGTTTTAAGGCTTTGATGTCATTGCCTGCATGCCAGGTTAGATAATTACTTTGATCAAGGATTTCATCTGTCGAAAGGTAAGAGGTGGTAATTTCAGGTGCAAGTTTTTGCAATAAAATAAGGTTACGCCAATCAAAAGAATGTATTTCCACATTTTTTTCTATGCCTTCCTGTCTGAGGAGCGTTATAAGTGTAGGTACAATCTGTTCAGGTGTTGTGCTTTGCTCACTTGGATCAGGATCGGTTTTAATTTCAATTTGTAAGCGCACAGGTTTTGAGGATGCTTGAATAAGCCGTATAGCTTGTTGTAGCGTTGGGATAGATATAGGCTTATTTGCACTCTGTTGTGCAGGAAAATCGCCGGCATAAGCGCTTTGAGGGTTTATTGTGCCGACATCATATTGTTGTAGATCTTGATAAGACAGCTGTTTAATCGCTGGACCGGGTTGAGACAACCACTCTTGTTTGGCATTTCGTGTAATATTGGGGTTGAGAACAGTATCATGATATAAAACAATGATATTGTCTTGTGTCATACCAATATCTATATCAATAGCATCAATTTTAAGCGCTAAACTTTTTTCTATGCCTTCCAGCGTATTCTCGGGTGATAATCCGGCTCCACCGCGATGTGCATAATTGTCTATGGCAGAAGTGCTGAGTGAAACAGCTATTAAACTAGTAAAAACAAAAAATCGGAACAAGTTAGAAAATAAGTATTTCATATAGCATTCCTTTGCTATTTTTGAGATAGCTTCTAGTGTATAGAAGCTATCTTTCCTTGCACAATGGCTAATGTGACCTTATTGCTCCAGGAGATGATCTCTTTTGAAGAGGGTGGGGCGTGTGAAGTTCTGGTATATTAAGGGTAGATTTTTTGCGTTTATCCGCTTGAAATTGATGTGTTAATGTTGCTGCATGAGATTGAGCATCGCAACATGATGTTGGATTAATAGTTTGATTTTTTAATTGCGCTAATTCTGATTCAAGTGTACTGATTCTATTTTGGTTTTGTACAATCATGCGATCAAGCGCATCACGCTCTTGTAATTCAATATATTTTAAATACCCCACGAATCCTGCCACACCGACCATGATGGTAGCTAAAACAGCGTCTGTTAAGAAGAATTCGGGAAGCAATAATCCAATAATCGGTATACCTGTGATAATCGGTAATACTGTAAAAAGGATGGGCATGATTTCTGTTGAAGTTTTAAAAGTGCTGGTTGCAGTTGTCACAACTGTGGTTGCTTGGCTGATTTTGTCAACTTTGGGTTTGTAGCGATTCCAATGCAAGAGAAAATAGGCATGTATTTCATGCAAGGCCTTATCTACTTCTACTGTTACCGCATTCGCATGTTTTTCTATCCATCGCGCGGTATTTTCACCGATTACTTTCATGTGTGTGAAAATATCACTAATGGTTTTATTCATTTTTCGAAATGCGGTAGTTAACATAGATACAATTAAAGCATTAAAATTTTAAGGTAGCTGAGTATACTAGGTAAGTATACAAGCTTTCAAGTCTTCCAATCGTGTATATGCTGGCAAATTGCCTCTGTAATTTGCTGTAGATTAGTGGATTTTATATTAAAACAAGGCGTGGTATAGATAATATTGCCGAAGGGGCGTAACCAAATGCCGGACTCTAAAAAACGTTCGACAAACCAGGCTTTATTATGTGCAATATTTTGTTGTAGTTCGACAACCCCAATGGCACCTAAGACACGTACTTCTTTTACTTTTGTTGAGTTTGAAAGTGGTGCGAGTGACTTTTGCAATTGTGTTTGTATTTTCTGCACATTTTCTTGCCAAGCTTCTGTGTTGAAGAGCTCTAATACGGCATTGGCTGCGGCACAAGCGATTGCATTACCCATGTAGGTTGGGCCATGCATCAATGCAGCTTCAGGATTATCGCTTAAAAAAGCTTCATAAATGGGCGTGCGAGCAACTACGGCTGCAAGTGGTAAGGTGCCACCCGTTAAAGCTTTGGATAGGCAGACAATGTCTGGCACAATCGGGGCTTGATTGATAGCAAATAAGCTCCCTGTACGCCCAAAGCCCGTAAAAATCTCATCTGCAATGAGTAATAGATTGAGTTCTTTGCACACAGTATCAATTTCTTTTAGTATCTGTGGCGTATGCATTTTCATGCCACCAGCCCCTTGGACTAAAGGCTCAATGATAACGCCCGCAATTTGATTTTTGTGTAAACTTAGCCATGCTTTGAATGCCTCTAAAGCCTCTTTGCTGCGTGGTATAGGCGTGTGAAGTTGTTTAGGTAACGCATCTTGGAAAATATGATGCATGCCTTCTACAGGATCGCATACAGACATCGCATAAAAAGTATCACCATGATAGCCTTGCTCAA
The DNA here is from genome assembly GCA_050252335.1 of Candidatus Berkiella sp. Lineage (GTDB taxonomy): Bacteria > Pseudomonadota > Gammaproteobacteria > Berkiellales > Berkiellaceae > Berkiella_A. The sequence continues at coordinate 15,710 of JBFWLB010000031.1, forward strand.
AACAGACAAATTGAGTACGTGTTTGTCCTTGATTTAGCCAATATTGAATTGCTATCTTCATTGCAATCTCAACCGCTTCTGAGCCAGTATTGGCAAAAAAAACATGATTGAGATCGGCAGGCAAGAGCGCTTTTAAACGATGGGCGAGGCGTTGTACTTGTGGATGAACAATGCCACCGAGCATCACATGTGGCAGGGTTTCTGCTTGTGATTGGATGGCTTTCACAATTGTAGGATGATTATAACCATAGCAACTGGTCCACCAAGAACCAATGGCATCAATCAATTTCGTTCCCTGTTTGGTGATTAAATATTCTTGCTCGCTTGCGACTATTTCAATAGGGGTAGATGTCGTTTGCATTTGTGTGTAGGGCAACCAAAGTGTGTGATCGATCATGGTTATTTTGTTTAAACTTGATAAAATGATGGGCTATTTTAATATAAAGACTTCAACGCATGACAGCATTATTTGTGACCGGCACTTCGACGGATATTGGGAAGACATTTGTCATACAAAAGTTATTAAGCTTCGATAAAAAGCAGCTCAATCGCATGGATGCTATTAAACCACTGATTTCAGGGTGGCCAGAAGGCGAAGATATTACCCATACAGATACAGCCAAAATATTGCAAGCACAAGGCAAAGCCGTACACACCGAAAATATTCAAGCCATATCGCCTTGGCGTTATTATAGTCCGGTTGCGCCTGATTTAGCGCAATTAAAAGAAAACCGTCCCATCCAGATGGATGCGTTACTGCATTTTTGTGAAGATGCGATCTTAAAGGCACAAAGGCAGAATAAAATATTATTGATTGAGGGCGTGGGTGGGGTGATGTCACCTATTAGTCAAACGCATACGGTATTGGATTGGATCATGACACACTCTCTTCCCGTAATAATGGTGACCGGTACTTATCTTGGTAGTATCACCCATCTTTTGACTGCCTTGCGTAGCTGTGAGGCTAGCAACGTATCCGTGAAGTGTATTGTTTTGAACGAATCTGAAAATAGCGGTGTATCTGTGCAAGATACAAAAGAGAGCATAGCGCGCTATACGCGCTTACCCATCCATATTTTAAGGCGTGAGAGCGCCTTGGCACAGCGTGATCTGTGTGCCCTCTATACGGTGATGCTTTCTTAAGAAAGCCTATTTTTCTTGAGCTTGGTTGCTATAGGTTGTGCATCATTGGCTGCAAGGTGCGTCGGATCACTGGTTATTGTTGTCGTCGCGCTCTGTAATTGATAATAAGGATTAAATCGCTTTTCTTCTGCCAGGTCGAAACTTTCTTGTTCTAAGACTTGAGCAGAACAGAAGCGTTTTCTAAAGTTTAGCCATTGACCGTTGTTTATATATTGGCTGAGTGTCTTTGCGCTTTTCTCTGTAAAATTGCTGCCATTAGGCATATGCAAGTTATTTAGTTTAAGATTGCCCACTCTTTCCAAGCCTATACGATTTTGAAAGGCAGTAGGCAAATAATCGAATTCTTGAGTCGTGATGGCGCGAACACTTTGATAGCCAGTGAGCAAAGCACTTAATAAGGTCTCATTTATTTTTGTTTCTTCTTCTAGGCAGAACATGCAAAGCGCATTGGCGATATCATCGATGAAAGTGCCTTTCACGCATAGCTCAAAATCGAGTAAATAGGGTATATTCTCTGACATTAAAATATTGCCTGCATGAATATCTGCATGTTTTAAGCCAGAAGGTAATTTAGAATTATCTTCAAACCAGAGTGTGGAGAATGCATAGCCAAATAAGGCTTTTAAATAAGAAAATTCACGTATGGGTTGTCGTAGTGAAAGGCCTCGACGTATCGATTGATAAATTTCACTTAAGAAAGATTTTATATCATTGGGTTGTGTTTTAAAGGCAGGAAATTCTTGTGTGGCTTGATGGAAGTTCGCAATTAAAGCACCAATCTGCTCTGCTTGTTTTTGATTAAGTTTTGTAGGGGATTGGCCTTCGATATATTGCATGAGAAGCACATGATTCCCTCTAAAATTATTGAGATAAGCATAAGGCTCAGGAACAGATATTTTTTTTTCAAATAAGCATTTTTGTAAATAAAACAATTCTTCATGTGTTGCTGTAGCGCTGGGATCTAATTGTGTATCGCGATACCATTTGATAATAATAGAACCAACAGAAGTTTCTACTTTGTATACATCATTGAGTACACCGCCGGTTAGTCGTTTAGGGCGTGCCTTTATAATGAGATCAGCCTCAAAGATCGCATGTTGATTTTTTGCTTGATTAAATAAGGCAATAACATCGTTCTCGGTGAGTGTGCGGATTCCGGCTTGCATGGATAGATGCTCGGCTAAAACAAGAGTGATTCACAATATAAAATATTTACTTGTCTTGAACAAGCTGGGTTCTATTACATACACGCATCATTATTGATGTTGAGTGGCATAAAATAGTTGAGTAACTAATATTGGTTTTATTGAAATCACTCTGGATTTTGTGGAAAGGGGGATAAAATATAGTTAGTTTTACAGTAAACAATTGACACTGTGTTAGGGATCTTATAGCGTATGTCGCTTATTGCTACAAATTAAGGGTTTTTAGATGCTTAAGCTCTCTTCTTTGAATTTTTCTTGGTTGGCAAGAATGAGTACGGGGCGTGCGCCAGTGCTCAAAGGACTGTTGCCACCGCTAGGGACATTATTTACGCTCTTAGCAACGGCTTTGGTTGTGAGTGGGGCTTGGTGGTTATGGATGGGAGCAACGGCAACAGCTGCACTTTTCTTGCCCTTTTATGCGAAAACCTTTTTTGCAATTTGTGGCCTTACCGTGCTTAACTTTGTTTTCTCACGAGAAATCCAAACGTTCATGTTCAGTACGCGTGAAGTGCGTGAAAACTTTATTTTTGATAAAGACAATCCAACCGATTTAAGAAAACTGGTTAATCATGTGCGTATGGAGCTAAATGCATATTTTAAGCAAAAATATGGCGACAAGCATGTAGATATGCCAATGCCAAGACTCTTAACCTATACTGATCCGCATTTTGAAATAGAAACTGTTGAAGGTATGAATCCTTGGAACAGTGCTATTTTATTTTCTTCTGGTGTTTTTAACTCTCATGAAACAGGTATGAATCAGCGTGATTTGGCTGCTTATATTGCTGCCCAAATGGCAAAAATTTATTTGCAACGTGGTAATTCAAATATCATCGTTAGAATGAGTATGGATTTACTTTCAACGTTGGAAAATTTGAGAAACGCAAATTGGTTTACAAAAATGCTGAGCACGATCACTTGGCCACTTGAATTCCTCTTTATTTTTGAACGTTCTGTGCGTCGTTCACATGAATATGAAGCAGCGGGTGTGGTTGCAGGCATTGGTCGTGGTATGGATTATATCCATGCAATCGATCAGAAAGTATGTCCAACGCTTTACAAAAAGCCAACGACCAAAGAAATGAATGATGATAAAAAGAGCAAACAACGTGCACCGTATAATGGCGCTTTAAAAAGCATTATTGGTCCTGTAGTGGATTGGGTTAAGACGCATTTGGAATTACCTGAAGATCACCGAGATTCAAACCTGTTTTGGGTAGCCTTGGGAGGTTTTGTCAGAGAATTTGGTTTTCATATTCGAGAACTCAGCTCTAAGAATCCACGTGCAACACGCTTAAAAGAACATTTAAGAGATCTAACTGGCGAAGGTAGCGCGCAGACTCATGCAGATGTTAAAAATCTACATGAGAGAGATAAAGTAAAAAATCAGGCTTTATACGATCAGATCCCTATTGCACATCGATATGATGTTATTGGGCCTGCTGGACGCGGTAAAGCGATATTAAAAGATAAACAAATCGCATTAAAGCCAAAAGTAACTAAAGTAGCAGAAGACAGTGATATTACGCATGTATCGCCAAGTGTTTTGCATCAGCATGGTGCGAGTAAAGCGAAAGAGACAGCTGCGAATGATTCGACCAACACAGATACGGCTACTAAATCTAACAAACGTCGAGGAACGCATCGTAAATAAGCAATTGAATGGTGCAGGGTGCTATGAGCACCCTCCCAGAATTGCAGTAAAATCCTGCCTACTATTCTTCACTTCCACGCTTTAATGCTTTGATAGCCTGCCGATCGTGTTTATTAGGTTTGCCATTGGGCACAGGGGCACTGAGCATCATCCATTTTTGTTTTTGATGCAATTCGAGCGCTTGTTGCTTACGTACTTCACTCTCAGGCGTTTCTTGATACAAGGATTGTGCAAGAGGCGCACTTTGTCTTAGCGCAGAGAGCGCCTTCACAGTAATAGACATTTCATATAATGATGTTTCAATTGTAATATGAGCACCGACGCATACTATCCGTGATGGATTTGATTTTTGGTGTTCGTAGCGTATCCTGCCTTGTTGAATGGCTTTAACAGCAAGAGCGCGTGTTTTATAGAAGCGTGCTGCCCAAAGCCATTTGTCCAAACGGACTTTTGGGGATTCGTTGAGAGAATGTGTTGCTTTACTCATATCGCTGGCATAGATTAAAGACTGGCTGAATCATACTATGCACGGTATTATGTGGGCAATCTATAGTCTTCGCACATAACTTTTTAGGCACATTTTTATGAAGAATGACTCTGAAGCAGTGAGACATGCTGTTGCGCATCAAGGCCCTAAAATTACAGGCATTCGTTCAGTTGCGCAGACACAGTTATTTAAAATTGAAGCAGTAAGCTTAGAATTTAGTAATGGTGAAAAGCGTGAGTTTGAAAGACTCAAAGAATGGGCACCTGGTGTTGTTTTGATGGTGCCAATGCAAGATAGCGAAACATTGTTGCTTACTAAAGAGTATGCGGCCGGTGTAAATGAATATGCTCTTTCATTCCCTAAAGGACGTATTGAAGTAGGGGAAGACTGCTATCAGGCTGCCAATCGAGAGTTACAAGAAGAAATTAGTTTCAAATCAAATCGAATGACCTATATTCAAGCGATGACAACATCGCCTAATTATAATGCAACTTTGATGCATGTTGTGCTCGCAGAGGATTTATCGCCCTCTTCATTGCAAGGCGATGAACCTGAGCCAATTACTGTTATACCTTGGTCGATACATGATATTTCTGGTTTATTGGCCAGATCGGATTTCCATGAGGCACGTAGCATTGCTGCGTTATTCTTAGTAAAAGCACATCTTGAAAAGAGACATAGTCATAGCACATGAATAATACCCTAGAAAAAATTGCACATGATGTTTATCAAATTGCTGTTGCTGCGGGTGAGGCAATATTGCCTTACTATGAAAAGGTAAAAGATCTAGAAGTACAATATAAAGAAGATGATTCGCCTTTAACAGCAGCAGATATGGCATCTCATGCAGTGATAGCGCGTCAGCTTGCACATTATGTAGTCTACGATAAAACAATTCCCATACTTTCCGAAGAGGGGGAAGCCCATTCTTTGGCAGAAAAACTGAGTTGGCAGAGCTACTGGTGTGTCGATCCCTTAGATGGTACGAAAGAATTTGTAAAAGGACATAGTGAGTTTACCGTTAATATTGCCTTGATAGAACAACATCAACCGATTGTGGGTGTGATCTATGCACCGGCTTTAAAGATAGGCTATATCGCTTGGAAAAAGGGAGGAGCCTATTGTTGTCATCCTGAAGGACGAGAAGCGATTCATGTTAAGACACCTGTCCAAGAACCGCTACATGTGATTGCCAGTCGACATCATGGTGTTCCAAGGATAGAAGCTATATTGGATCAGCTGCCTGCCTATAATCTGGTGAGTAGAGGCAGCGCTCTGAAGTTTTGTGAAATTGCCAGGGGCAAGGCAGATTTATTCCTGCGCACTACTCAGACAGGTGAATGGGATAATGCAGCAGGGCAATGTATTGTCGAAGAGGCTGGAGGCGCTGTCTTCCATTTTGATTTGTCACCTGTGCGTTATAATAATAGCTTGAGTTACAAAACCAACCCGATTGTTGTGGTTGGTGATACTACTTTTGCTTGGCAAAGTCTGCTCGCAGAATAGTGAATTTTATCCGTTTATATATAGATCCCAGTCGTATTTCGCCTGTTTTTTTGTAAGCATTTGTCCATTAAGGTATGCAGAAAAATAGAAAAATTAGTTTTATAACTTGTGGATAACTTTGTGGATAGAAAGTTATTAGCTTTTTAACTTAAGTATTTAGCTTTTCAGATAAAATTCAGATTAGACTATTAAAATTGTAAAAATATTATAAATATCATTCTGTTGCGTTCATTCAAGGTGAGTGGCTACACTAGATTAGCCGGCAAAATAAATGTGCTGTTTAACTAAAATGACTGTGTACAACTTATTAAAAATGGAAAAGTAATTTGTCAATTGCAGAAAAACACAAAATTGTATTTTTTTGAATGTGCACGTTCTTTGCATTTACTTTGTATTTAATAAAAATCAAGGCTGAAGAGGCATAAAAACATAAAAATTTTATTGTGCTATACAGGCAATGCTGAACGAAGAGGTGTTATTTTTAAGGCAGGGGAAGCTTATTTTGGAGGGGCGGCCATCGCTCTGTTTAGAATAGCTTTAATGGTATGAAATTCTCGTTCCGTTGCTATCGTTAGACCTGTCTTAGCTTGAATATTCTTTGCAAAGAGTCTACAGCCTTTAGCAATTAAGCTTTGAACTTCTTCTTCTAAGCCGTAATAGCAGGCCCAGTGCAACAAAGAGTTTTTCTGGCTATCAAAGGCAATGTGCTGTGGATCATAGTATTTTACGCCCAATGCAATCAGAGATTTATGCAAGGCTTCAGGCAAATAGCTGTCTTGCTCCCAAAAACATCCTCTTGAGTTATTTTTAAGTAGCAATTCGTATAGCTCTAAAGGATGTTCTTGGTTTAAGGCATTAATGTCACATAAAGGCGTTTTCTTGTAAGTATTGATGATGTGTGGATTTGCGTGATTATCTAGCAACAACTGAACTGTCGCTAGATCACCATTTTGTGCTGCATAATGGAGTGGTGTATTACCATTATCGTCTTGAGCATTAGGCTCTGCACCTTTGCTAAGCATCACTGCAATCCATTTAGGATCGACTTCACATTCTATGGCACGGTGTAATGGTGTGCGTTGATATTCATCTTTGATTTTTAGCTTGTCTACAATTTCATCAATTGTCTTGATTCGCATGGCAGCTAGAAAATTTTGATTCCCTTCTGTTCTGTTTATGATTTTCTTTTCGGTATTGCTGCTTTTCTTTTTGCCAAACATACTATTCTATCCGTGTAACATTGGTTTAAAGAACAACTCATAGAGTTGTAATACGATTTCAATCGCGATTAAGATGATAATATACCATTCTAAGCGGTTGCTATGGCTATGTTCCAGCACGCCCAGCGAGGTCTCTGCTGTTTTTGCGATGAGATTGATTTTCTGATTAATAATTTCTTGTCGCTCTTTAAGCTCTAAATCGTCAAACATTTGTTGGTATAGAGGCTCGAGATGTGGTTGTTCCCATAAGAGCGTAGGTTTTTCTGCCACTTCGATTTTGCCGATCATTTCTTGAGAGACAAGGAGTGTTGCCCCAATATGTTGTAACAATTCTTTTGCGGTATGTCCCAGCTTACCTTTTTCTGATAAACGTTTGGCAATCGGTTCTACTTTGATAAACAAAGAGCTAATGCTATTTTCTTGATAGTCTAAGGTAACACTCTTTGAAAGTGCGTTACCAATAATCTCTAATCGTTGCTTGGTTACCTTCTGAATAAACACTTTGCCTTCTTTTATGCCTTCATTGTGTGAGGGCACAATTTGTACAGAAAACCGTTCAGTTTCAGGTTTGGTGAATAGATTAGTTGTAAAGGGCTGACACAGCGCAATCAATTGTGCGGTTTCAGAAACGGTGGCATTAAAAAACATAATTGCGCCATAGCGGTAAATGAGCGCAATACCGTTGTGGCTTAACTTTGTCATCACAGAGTCAGAACGCCCTAATGGCACGTTTGTTAAGGCTCTTAAATCGATTTGTGTGCCGATAAGAACGGCATTTGCTTCACAGGATCCCAGGCTTGCAAAATAGGTGGCAAGCTCCTCTGGGACAGAGTGCATCATAGTTAGGTGATTTTCTTCTGTTGGCATATCGTTCAAATATTAAGGCAAATATCAAGGAGCTAGGCTTTATTGTAGCCTAAAAATGGGATTTGATCAGTCAATTCAGTTTTGATTGTATTACAAATCTAGGAGTTAGCTGGTGGCCAGAGACAGAATCGAACTGTCGACACGAGGATTTTCAGTCCTCTGCTCTACCGACTGAGCTATCTGGCCGCGCTAGGTGTGTAATTAAAAGGGAATGTGAGCTTGTAGTCAAGTATCTTTAGAAAACAATCATAAGTTGAAAACTAAAACTCTCAGGACAGCCAAGATAAAAATCTGATAAAAGTTGTTATTTATGTGTTTTTCTCAGGAAATACAGTTATAAATACACAGTGATAGCATTGATTGATGAATTTGATCTGCTGACATATAATGCGCAAGTATTTTTAGTTGGATAAATAAGGTGATTAGATGAATTTAGGCCCAAAACATGGCATATCAGAATCATTGCATGGCATCACAAATACATTGCGAGATAAGTATGCTGATATTTTTATATTGCCATCTGACTCTGAAAAGTACGAGGCTCTGCAGGGTTTGCAAAAAGAACGGCCTGAGTTAGATATTCAACAACAGTATAATTTGTATTGTTTGCTTCGTAGAGAAATTGCATCAGAAAAAGAGATTTGGGATAAGTTGAAAGAAAAGCGTGCGCTTACCTTTTCTTATAAGACACGTGATGATGCGCAAGAACAACTTCCATTAAGTGCCTTAAGTACTTCTGCTCATTCTAGCGATGACTGCTTGGTACGCAGCCCTGCGTTTGATGAGGAGAAAAAAGCATCAGGCTCGGAAGAGAAAAAAGTATCAGGCTCGGAAAGTTTAAGATTAGGTCGATAGTTTCGTTATACGATATCTTTTAACACCTCAATGAAAAAACGCTTAACACATAATGCCGGCCCGTTAAGAAATGAACGAGATGAATCATCATCTTCCCTTGGAATCAAAGGAAGGGGTTCGCTAGAGTGGGTAGAAGGATTTTTTTATCATCTTTTCGTCGTAGATGATGACTCTGATTCTACGATTCTACAGAGAGTGTATACGATGTTTTGTCGCACTGAAGAATAAACATCAGTGCTTAACTGATTGTCGCAGCTTAATGTGGGTGTTCTGCATTTATAGCAAAGCAAAGTTGTTGAGCGTAACATTTGTGTACGCACATAATATAATAAAAACCACATGACTAACATAATCACATCGGTGCCGGCTACAACCATTTTTTTATTGGTTTGCTCAAATATTTTCATGACCTTTGCATGGTATGGACACTTAAAATATAAGTCTTCACCATTGTTTGCTGTCATTATGATTAGTTGGGGGATTGCCTTTTTTGAGTATTGTTTACAAGTACCCGCAAATCGAATGGGGCATGAGGTTTTTAGTGCTGTACAGCTTAAGACAATACAAGAATGTATCACCTTAGTGGTATTTTGCTTCTTCTCAATATTTTATCTTCAGGAAGCCATACGTTGGAACCACTTAGTTGGTTTTGGTTTATTATGCTTAGCAGCCTTTTTTATTTTTAAAGATTTTTAATTTAAGCTACTGTATTTAAGTGTTTTGGATGGGGGTGAATCCTTTGGGCACCTGAGCATCTTCTGAGAACAAAAATTTTTCCATTTCTGCTTCAAGGAATTGACGTGTACCTGCTTCTAGCAGATTCAATCGATTTTCATTGATGAGCAAGGTTTGGTGCGTCAGCCATAATTTCCATGCTTCTTTGCTAATATTGTCAAAAATGCGTTGGCCTAATGCGCCTGGGTACGGTATACGTGCCAAGCCTTCCGCCTCTTTTTTTAGTTTTTGACAATAAATAATACGCATATTGACTCCAAGCCTTAGGATTTTGGGCTACTTTAACAAAATCTCCTTGAATGTGCTACTGGGCGATATACTTTGATACCACTTTGCGAATAGGGGCTGGTAATCCAATGGTGGAGAGTTCTTTGATGGGGATCCATTGAAATTGCTGTGTTTTTTTGAAATTAGGTTTTTTGCTACAATTTAGAAAATAGGTCTCATATTCTAATTGAAAATGGGTAAAAGTATGTAGGCTTGGGCCTACGCGCTGATAGTGTTGGGGGCTAAATGTCAATGTTAGGCTTTCGCACCAGTTTTTTAAGAAGGATGGATCTGCAAATTCTAGCAAGCTATATAATCCGCCCCAAATACCAGATGCGGGTCGTTTTTCAAACAAGAGCTTATCTTGGTAATGTAAACAGAGAAAAGTAATTTTTCGAGAAGGCTTTGGTGTGCTTGCTTTGGGCACTGGAAATTGTAATTGTTGTCCTGTCGCAAAAGCCTGACATTTACGTTGCACGGGACAAGTGGAACAAGCGGGCTTGCTTTTGGTGCAGAGTGTTGCGCCGATATCCATAATGGCTTGCGTATAATCCGCAACGCGATTTTTGGGCGTTAAACGATCGGCATAATCCCAGAGTGTATTCAGTGTTTCTGTTTGGTTAATTGCCCCTGCTACACAAAAGAATCGGCTTAAAATGCGTTTTACATTACCGTCCAAGATGGTGGCGCGTTGATCAAAAGCTTGGGCTACGATGGCTGCTGCAGTAGAGGGGCCAATACCAGGCAGTGTTTGCAATCCATCTACGGTGCGTGGAAAAATGCCGTTATGATGCGCGATTAATTGTTGTGCTGCTTTATGAAGATTACGCGCACGTGCATAATAACCTAAGCCTGCCCAGTGCGCTAATACATCATCCTCACTTGCCTTTGCCAATGACACGAGCGTGGGGAAGCGCTTCATAAAACGATTAAAGTAATCAATCACTGTTGCGACTTGAGTTTGTTGTAACATAATTTCTGATACCCATATGCGATAAGGGCACACAGGTAACTTCCAGGGTAAATCGTGGCGACCATGCTGGTCATACCACGATAATATTTGTCGCACAAACCAAGATGCGGGTACTGCTGTTGTCATATCGTTAAAATTTAAAGATTTTCTTTAAACCCTTTTCAATTTCTTTTTCGATTTTTTCTTCAATTTTCTTTTCTGGACTTTTATCCGTACCTGTTGTGCTCGTACTTTCATCATTGTCTATACCAATCAATTTTTCCAATTGTTTATTGATTTGTTTTTTTCCTTCTCTTTCTAGGAATTTTTTCATGTATAGATCAACATTGGGCACAATTTGAGGTTTATTTAAAGATCCTTTTACTGATACGGCTAAGGGTAATGCATTTGGATGCTCTTTGCCATCACGATAAATTTTATTGGCAATTAAGTCATAATCAATGTTGTTTTGATTGAGATTAACCGCGCCTCTGCCTGTTACTTTATAGTCATCAGAGAGAATCAGAAGATCTTCATTGTGAATAATTTTCTGATTGATTTGTAAGGTAGCTGTTAAGCTGTTAAACGGTGTTTTGGCATCATTTTTTTCAGCAGAAATAGGTTGTTTTTTGATGAAATTTTCTGCCATTTGCAAATAATAATCGAGATCCAGCCCCAGAATGGCACCTTGTGTAATACTGACATTGGTCGTACCACTTAGATTATTGGGGGTTTGCACAAAGTTAAATTGAATATTGCCGCGTCCTACTAACTGATTGATATCAGCAAGATTTTTAAGCATTTTTTGCATATTTACTTGTGCAAAATTGCCTTTAAAGTACAAGGGGGTATCAGGACTAAGCACTTTGGTAATCACTGCTTTTAGGGTGCCGTCATATACCTCAGCCATGACAGGGTCTAAAGTAAGCGTATTACTTTTTGTGAGTGCATGGATGCTAACATTGCGCACATTTATTTTATCATAGGTGAGCGTTTTAATTTTAATCGTTCCTTTACTATCGGGAACAGATTCCGTTTTCTTCTGCTTTGCCACTGTGGGTACATAGGCTGCGGGTACGATTTTTGCCGATGATTCACTTTCTTTACTGGCTAGAAGCGCATCGAGATCGAGTTGATCCATCGTCAAATCATAGGTGATGGCTTTTTCATTGAGTGGCAATGTTATTTGACCATTGATTTGCATGCCGTCCAATTTAGCAGAGAGTGGTGATATCACGATAGCATCTTGTAGTTTTGCCAATACCTTTAGGCTGGTATCCAGAGAATGTGCTCTGTTGTTTTTTTTATCTTGCCAATGGATAACTGCATTTGCGTCTTCAAAAGCAAATTGATTATTTTTAGGTTGAGAAATGAAACCATTGAGTGAAGCCTTTCCTTGATATAAAGCTTTTTTATTGCTGATATTATCTAGTGAAAATTCAGCAGAACCTTTGATAGGATAACGTAGCGCTTGTCCAAAATCTTCACTATGAAAGGTAATATTTTTTATGTGTGCGATTTGATCTTTTTGTTTATCAATATATTCAACAGCGCCATTTTTAAAAGCCAATAATGAAATTGAAAAAGATAAAGTGGGTGATGAGCTTTTAGCATGTGCATGTTCAGCACTTTCTACAGGCTTTGTGTCTTTATTGCTTTTACTCATATCCCAATTTACAGAACCATCTTTTTCTTTTACCAAATAGAAATGGCCTTCCTCTATGGTGAGCGAGTCTAGTTTGAATTCCCAGGCTAATAAATTTCTGATAGGGAGTTTGAGGTTTAGCTCTTTGGCAGAAAATAAATGGGGTGTGTGCTCATTTTCTTGTGGGATGGAAATGTCTTGAATGGTTAATCCTATCCAGGGAAAGAGTTTGAGACGAATATTGCCGTTTAATTGTATGGGGTAGCCAGATTTTTCGGTTAAATAGGATTGGATATCCGCTTTATAATCGGTTGGATCAACGATAAAAATCAAACTAATGGGCGCAATAATGGCAACGCCAATCAACAGACAGATTGTCTTTACTATAAATCCAATAAAAGAGACTTGTTTTGCCATGATAGAATCCTTGCCAATATCGTTGATTCAAGCATTTACTAGAGTACTTGGTATTATGCAAGACGCTTATTTAATTAACAACCAGCATAGCCTGCTGGTGTTGCTTGATTAAGTTGAGTATAATAACTTATCTTTTAATTGAGTGGTTATGACAAAGTATTATGACTATGGATACCTTGAATTCTCGTCCTTTGCGTACAGTTCGTAGTTATGTCAGGCGTTTGGGGCGTATGAGCCAAGGACAAAGGCAAGCGATTGTATCCCTAGGGCAGCAATATTTGGTTAGTTACGATCCCAAAGAGGGCTTTGATTGTTCAAAAGCATTTGATAATGTGCAGCCCTTAGTTTTAGAAATCGGTATTGGTATGGGTGAGCATTTAATGCATCAAGCCAAGCAGCGCCCGAATGAAAATTTTATTGGGATTGATGTGCATGAACCTGGTATTGGTAATTGTTGCCGTGAATTGCATGAATCTCAGATGCATAATGTAAGACTCATTTGTCATGATGCTGTTGAAGTCTTGCAAAAATTGATTGCTGCAGAAAGCCTCGATGCCGTTTATATTTTGTTTCCTGATCCTTGGCGCAAAAAGAAACATCACAAACGCCGTTTAATTCAAGAAAGTTTTATTCATTTACTGGCTGAAAAGCTCAAAGTAAAGGGTATATTACAGATCATGACAGACTGGGCAGAATATGCTGAGCACATACAATCTGTCTTCAATGCTTCTACAGCCTATAAAGATATATCCGATACCTGCTCTTTAAAAGAGGATAGAATCATCACTAAATTTGAGCGTAAAGGGCGTGCTGTAGGAAGAGAGATTCATACTTTCTTTTACCAAAAGCTTTAAAGTTGAAATCTTTATGCATTATGCATTGTGACGTTAGTTTTTGATAGAATTTCCGATTCGCGTAGCGAATCAGTTTTCTCACTTTTGTAAAGGGAGAAAGCGCGCAGCGCAAGAGGGATTTAGCTGTTTTGACTTTCATTTGTGGCATAAATCCCCCTTGCGCACTTGCCAGTGCGCATCCCCCTTCAAAAAGTGGGATCTTATTCGCTTCGCTCATTGGTAAAAGAATCCGTAAAATTGGGAGAACAGCGTCATTCATTACAATTTCCGGAGATTATTTTGCACGCAATCTGCATGTACGCACTATTTTGACCACTTAAAGGTCAAGCTGCCAATCAATAAAAAGCCTATAGACATACTTAATAAAATCAGTAGTTCACCTTGAATATCTTGCAAGCTTGCGCCATATAGCATGACTTGCCTTGTCGCAGAAATAAGGTGCGTTAGTGGTAGAATTTGGGAGAGCCACTGCAAACTAACATGTGCCTGATCTAAGCTAAACCATGCGCCAGAGATTAAGAGCATAGGCCATGCTGCCATTTCTAAAATACCACGAGAAAGTTCTTCACTGGTGATCCTGGCACATAAAAGTAGCGCTAAACTGATTAAGCAAAAGGTGCCAGTGATATACAGTATGAATAATAGGAAGAGGCTTCCTTTCATAATGGGGTGTAAAATCATAGCGCAGGTAAAATAGACCAGTGCTAAAATGATGCTTGATATGAGTAAACGTGAACAGATTTGTGCACTTAAGAATTCAAAAGCAGTTAAGGGCGTTGCTTGCAAACGTTTAAGATAACCATTCTTTCGATAGCGTACAATCACATAAGCGATGCCATAGAGTGCGCTATACATTAGGTGTACTGCCAATATACCCGGGAATACCCAGTCTATATAGCGAATATTTGCGCTTTCAATTGAGTGTGCCTTTAATGAATGGCTTGATAATTTTTCGAAAGTTTGGTGTAGAAAATCACTTTTCTCTGATAATGGATTGAACCAATATTCTGCCAGAGGATTTATTTGCACAACCAGATCCACTTGGTGTTGTGCTAGATATTCTTGAGCGATCTTCAAATTATCAATCGGAATATATTTTACATATTTTAATTGTGGTACAACGGCAGCAGTGTCATGTAGAGAAGTTGTATTTTGTTGAGAAACCACCATTATTTTAAAGAGATTTTTTTCTCCTGCACTGAATGCGAGGGCTATGGCAACAACAAAAAAAATTGGCATCAATAGATTCCATGCTAAGGCTTCTTTGTCGCGGAGGAATTCTAAACAGCGTGCTTGCGTTAATCGAAGTATTTTTCGCATATTATTCTCTTAAGCGATGGCCTGTGAGCTTTAGAAATAAATCTTCTAGATTCGGTGCTTTGATGGATAAGTCTTTTAATGAAATACCCTGATGCAATAATGTCGAAAGCGTTTCTTCTAGATCTGTTGTTAAAATATGAATATGTCCATTTTCTTCTCGTATAGAAAATTGATTTAAAATATTGGTCTTTGCAAAAGCATGTTTGGGTAAGAGAATACTCTGCGTTTCTGCGGTTTCTTTAGTGAGTAGGTGCGGTGCACCTTGAATAATAATCTGTCCTTTATCAATAATGACAATCTCATCACAGAGTAAATCAGCCTCTTCCATATAATGAGTTGTGAGAATAATGGTTTTGTTTTTTTGCTTGATATTTTGAATGAGCTCCCAGAAATTTCGTCGTGCTTGTGGATCAAGACCTACGGTAGGCTCATCTAAGATCAGTAAGATAGGATCATTGATCAAGGCAAGCGCTAGTAATAAGCGCTGTTTTTGCCCGCCTGATATTTTTCGTGTGTCTTTATCTAGAAAATCATTTAAATAACAGAGTGTAATGAGTTCATCAATTTCTAAGGTCTTTTTGTAAAAACTTTTAAATAAATATAAATTTTCTTTTACGGTAAGAAACTCTTGCAGCAGTGTGTTTTGAAATTGTATGCCGCTTTCTGCTTTAAACTGTTTTTTAATGTGGTGCTGGGGTATGCCACGATATAAAATCTCCCCGCTCGTGGGTTTAAGGATCCCCTCAATCATTTCAATCGTAGTTGTTTTGCCGGCACCATTGGGACCCAATAAACCAAAGCAGATACCAGGGTTTATTTGAAAACTGATATTGTTAACAGCCATTAGGTTATCAAAGTGTTTACTGAGTTTCTTTACTTCTAGAATGGGTGTGGCAGTCATGTCATCTATTTCGTGTGTAGGTTCCTTCTTTAACTATAGTCTTTGCATATGCGTTTATGGCTATGTACAGGTTAATTTATAGTTGTGCCACTCATTTTTGATATATTTTTTTTAAATAAGCGATAATATCTAATGATTCAAGCATGAAATCATTATCAATTTTCAAGCAAGGTACTTGTGTGCCACCGGAGAGGGTTATCATATCTTGATAGGCTGCTTTATCTAAGCCTACATCTTTAATTTCAAGATGAATATTATTCTCAGAGAGAAATTGAGTAACGCGTTTGCAGTAAGGGCAGGTTGAGCGACTATACAGTAAGAGTGAGGGCGTAGTCATAATGAATCTATATCTATTGGTAATAATGAATAAAAACATTATGCGTTGCTCGCTTTCAAATCTCAATGTGTGATTAATATTTTTGCAATGAAATCAATGAAGGAAAAAATTTATTTTTAGTTTGTAAAATAGATTGCTTATGATAAGCGCTTTCTTTCTTGTTGCTTCTTTGTTAAGGTAGTCTTATGTATCAGTTTTTTGATAAAAAAGGTCGCCCACTTTCAAGCGATCAGATCATAAATGCCTGTAATGGACGCCAAGATTACTATGTGGTTGGTGCAAATATCGGTGGCGTAGAATTATTGGGTAAACGAGACAGTCAAGAAGATCGAATGATTTTTTGCGACTTAGATCAAAGAGCCTGCGCGCAATTTTCACATCTCTCAGAAGAACAGAAAATATACTTATTTCAAAGTGTTTTTACTCACATGCAGCAGCATATTGTAAGTAATCTTAAAGACAGTGATATTCGTCAGCAAGGTGCAACTGCGATGGTTACTTGGCTAGAAGTGGGTAAGCAAAATTGCTGGTCAGCCAGTCTTGGAGATGGGCAAGTTTTCTTAGTACATTTATCATCGACAGGGATTCTTAAAGCAGTACAAGCATTGAATCAGCGTCATAATCCTGATGAGCCTCGAGAACTGTTGCGATTGACAGACTATGCCACACACCTAGGTAAAGCGCTGGATGAATTAGCGCCTATTTGTAGTGGTTTTAAGCGCCGACTTGCAGGCGTTCTTGCCGTTAGCCGTGCCTTTGGGGATACAGCTTATGAGCCTTATGGCATGATACATGTGCCAGAAATACAAAAAACGCACTACAAGGTATTAGCAGGAGAAAAAGTATTTATCATCAATGCCTGTGATGGTTTGACAGAATGCGATGCCATCACGAACAACATGATTGGTGAATATATTTCTTTGCATCATCACACACAAAATTGTGGGCTCATGGCACATGGATTGGCTGAATGGGCGATACAAGAAGGCTCTCAGGATAATATCTCAGTGCAGATTGCCGAGTTGACCGCCTTGGAGCAAGCATCTGTATGCATGCTGGCTGTTTTTGATGGGCATGGTGGCCCAAGGGTTGCGGCTCATTTGAAAGCACATTTTGAAAATATTTTCTTATCTTGCTTGACATCTCTTCACTTTTTCAAATAAGTTGGCCAGCGAGCTTTATTGGATCTGCTAAAATAATCGTTGTTCTTGCGTCTATTTTGCGTGATTAATTGCAGATATCCCTTTTAGTAAGACTCATATCCAGGTAAAATTTCACTCTTTGCCTATTTTCTCTCCTAATTTTTCATTCAATGAGGTTTTTGTGACGCTACAGTTAAAGAAT
>JBFWLB010000032.1:0-31958 GCA_050252335.1 Candidatus Berkiella sp.
GTTTATTAAGTGAGGCTAATCGTGATCCTGTCAGGTATAAAAATCCCGCTGAATTTGATATTATGCGTAGTAATAATCGACATTTAACTTTTGGTTGTGGGATCCATCATTGTCAAGGAGCAATGTTAGCTAGATTTGAATTGCAAATTGCCTTATCTGCGCTAATACCTTATTTACATAAATTTTCGTTAAGAGAAAATGAGATTGTCTTTGCAGAGAATAGCTCTTTAAATTATTTACAAAAACTACCTATCATGGTTGATAACCGATATGAATAAAGAAATGCAAGTCTTATCTGGCATTTTAGAGAATGCTGAAATAGAATCTGTCGCAATCAAACAACAGAAGCAACGTATTCATTTTGAAAAAATAGCAACTCATGCTCAGGAAACTGTTCCATTTTATAAGCAGTTTCATCAAAACCTAACATTGGATTCATTACCGATTCTTACTAGAGATGAGATACAAAAAGCAGCTGATTCTTTTAAAACAAACAAACTTCCATCACAGCATGGTAATTGTTATCCATTAGAGACATCGGGCTCAACAGGAAAACCAATTAAAGTCCTTGCTACCGATTTTACAAGGATGTTTTATGATGCTCTTATGTTACGTGAGCATCGATGGCATCAACGAGATTTTTCCAAAAAATTGCTTGCTATTCTTTGGGCAAAAAGAGAATTTGCTCAAGCACCTAAGGGGTATAGTCAAACCTCATGGGGAGGACCTATTAACAAATATAAAAAAACGGGGCCTAGTATATTTATTAATATTGCGAGCCAAACCGAAGACCAAATTGAGGCATTACAATTTTATAAGCCACAATATGTTAATTCTTATCCTTCGCAAATAGCTGCTTTAGCTGAATTTTGTATTGATAATCGCATTGTATTCCCTTTTTTAGAAGAAATTCGCACAACAGGTGAAACGTTTACAGATGCTTATAAAAAAATTATTTATCAAGCATGGCCACACGTTAAAATAACTGATGTATATAGCTGCGTTGAAGTTGGCATAATTGCTCAACAATGTCCTGAAAGGCACAATTACCATGTTAATACAGAAAATGTTTTCCTTGAAATTATCGATGATGAGAGCCTACCTTGCTCCAAAGGAAAACTTGGGAAAATTTTGCTGACAAGCTTATTGAATTATGCAACGCCACTCATCCGTTATGAAGTGGGAGACTATGGTGCATGGGGAGAATGTGATTGTGGGCGTACCATGCCAGTAATTGAGAAAATTCATGGTCGTAAAAGAAATCGATTAGTTTATCCCAATGGTAAATCTTCATTTCCTTATTTGGGTGAGCGAGAAGATAGGGTTAAAATAACGAATGCTGTACGAAAGTTTCAATTGGTGCAGCACAATCTTTATGATATTGAATATAAAATTGTGATTTCAGAGCCAATATCTCAATATCAAGAAGAGAATTTGAAAAAAATGTTTCAAAAAAATTTAGCTTACCCCTTTAATATCCTCATCAGTTACCATGATGATCTTCCTGTGGGCCCTAATGGTAAATATGAAGAATTTATTTCTTTGGTTTCGTAGTTTTCAAAAATAGATTGATAAATATTATGAGAAAAATTGAAACATTTTACAAAATTGATAGAGGTATTTGATTCGCTTTTTCCCATCGATAAGAGAAATCTTAATAATACAGTGAATGGCCTCTTCCCTTGTTTTCAAGAGAAGAGGCTTAACTAGAGTGAGCAGATGGATTTTTTAGAATATCTGTGAAAATCCTTCTGTGCACCTAATGGTGCCTCTTTCTTTGACAACAAAGAAAGAAAATTGATTCACTACGCTCATCCAGATATCAACTAATCAGAAAATCATCTTCTAGCAAGGGCTTTACTTTATCCCATGTTACTTCAATTTTTGGCATACCTGCTGCATAAGGTGCTATCTCATATTGCTGATATATAAAGGTGATACCTTTTGAGTTTAATAAGAAGTTTGCGGGTAAATAAAAACCATCTGGTAAAGACCATTCTTGGTATTCTTTGGGAATATTGCTGGGATTAAACCAAAAACCCAGCTCATCATAAGACTTATCACTGTCTAGTTTGTTTGCCTTAAAAAAAGCATCTTTAAAAAGAAGGAGTATTTCTGTATTTTTATCGGACTTGAAGAGATCTTCTAGGCTAATTATTTTAAAATTTGATAAATCAATATTCTGATATTGCACAGTGGCAGAGCCATGTGCACCGCCTGTATAAGAATAATAATTCTGACTATAAGATAAGTAGCGTGATGTGACCCATTCCAGTTTTTCATCGTATATATAGGTGTAGTAGCTATCGTTGAATAGATTATCAAATACTTCTGTAGGTGTTATTTCTTCATATTTCATTTGCTTGAACATTGAATCTAGATTTGCATCTATGACTTCATTGAGCCTAGAGCGCTGATCGACAGGGTAATTACCAGAAAATAAGAAAGAGATTTCTGCTTCACCACAAGCGCCATTTAATATCTTTCGACTAAAACGATGTGTGCTAATATTCATTTTAGAAGAGAGTGTTTCTACGCGATAATTTGAAACAGGCTCTTTATAGGAGAAGCTACCATCCATTTCAAATAAAAAGGGGATTTTAACAAGTTTCTCAAAAGCACCTTCACAGGAATGATCGGCGCATTCTTCTTTAAAGTGTGTGTTAATTGCTTTTATATAATGATTAATCAATTGTTTTGACGCAGCGCATTTTCTGTCAAACTCAAATTGATTAATATCTTGAAGCTTTTCCTCTATGAAATTTTGATTAGCTTGTTTGACCCAGGTGCAATAAGAGCCTGGCTTCATATCTAAGAGCATCTTGAGTGCGCTGTCAATTTCTATCAAGTCACTCGAGCTTTTTATAAAGTCTGTATATTTTTCATTAGGTTGGCATTCAATATCTGCGCTGTTTTGAACCATAGGTGTTGCTGTATCTATTGATTCTACAGGATTTGTAAGAGCATTTGGATCTCCATCCGCAAAGGCAACAGAATCTAATAATATGAATAATAGCGTTGCTAATGTAATAAATGAGGTTCCTTTATTCATTATCTTTCTCTTTATTGTTGTTATCTATTTTTGAATTATCTTGATTTTGTGTATCTTTGTGTCCGCCTTTATAAGGAGAGGAGCTTGGTCGATTGAGCAATCTGGGACCTCTGCGGATATCTTCTCCCCAACCTAATTTTGAACCACTTCGGATTGGGTTTTCAAAACGATTTTTTTCTGTTTGAGGAATTTCAATAGGTTGATTTTCCCATAAATAATGCTGACTGGGTTGCTCTTTAATAAATTTTTCTAATTGGCTTACCTGCACAATTAATGTGTCGCAATAGGCATGCGATAGAATATGGTGGGCTGTTGATCCCAAGAGATGTGTATAACCACCGATGCCATGGCTGCCAACTATAATTAAATCGCAATTTTCTTGTTGAGCAATTTCTAGAATTTGGCTTTGTGGTGCACCGACACTGATCATCATGTCGCAGATATGAGCACTTTCAGCTTGATGTTTTTTTAGTTGTTCAATCAGAGCGCAGAGACTTTTGTGTGCTAACTGTCTATTTTTTTCAATGATTTTGTCTCGTTTATTAAAATCCAAAGTATAAGAAAGTGGGGGTTCAATTGTATGTAAGCAAGTAAGCTTGGCATTAAAGGAGGCAGCCAATTCAAAGGCACGAATGCCAATGTATAGGCTTTGTGGGCCGAGATCGACTGAGACTAAAATATTTTGATAACTCATTTTACTCGTTCCATTTTTTGTTTATTCATTTACTTCGTTGCTGTTAGTTGTATTCAAGCTTTCGTAATGATCTGCCCACAGCTTTGTAGCAGACAGTGTCGCAAGTGGCAGTATAATGAAATTTAACATGGGTACTAAGGTAAGCGTGAAAATGGCTAAGCCAAAGCCATAGGTCATCATCTTTTTTTGTTTTAATATTTTTTTGAGTACATTCACATCATGGTGTCGGTTGTCCGCAGGATAATCCAGGTACTGAAAAGCGAGCATCCATGCACCAAATAAATATAAAAATATGGTCGCTAGTATATTCACAACGGGAATAAAATATAATACCAAACATACGATACCAACTCCGATTAATCGAGGGAGGTAATAAAGCCACTTGGATATCTCCCGGCTCAGCGCTAGGGTGATAAGCTTAAAAATAGGGCGTGGTTCAGCTGTAAAATGATTAACCTGTTCATCCATGCTTTCACAGAGTAAACCCGTAAAAGGGGAGGCAAAGAAATTGGCAGCAATAGATCCGCCTAATGAGAAGGCAAACAGAAACAAGATAAACCAAATCAGTGTAACCAGCCATTTAATAGTAGTTATCACCCAATCAAAAATGCCACTCATCCAAGACAACCAAGCAGGCAAATCACTCACTTGATAGGACTGTAATTTAGCTGACAATATATCGTATCCCCAGTAGAAAAAAAGTACAAAAACAGCAACATTAATGAGCAGGGGGATAAAGACAAATTTTCTAATTTTCTTATGTAAAAGATATCGTGACCCTAGAAGTACATAGCTTGCACCTAAAAAGAGATCTTTCATAATTTTTATCAAGGTGGGGGAAAGCGATTATAGTACTATATTTTTTAAAGCAAAAACAAAAGGGCGATGCTTTGCCTTTAGTTATTTTTGAGTAGTCCGTATATTATTTGGTTAGATAAATATTTCTTGTCTTGTATAACGATAAGAGTACATCAGTAGCGCTTGAGGCAAGATCACCATGAATTTTCTCTCTGCCTTTCATCACATTTATTGCTACGCAAAATGACTGCCAACTTGTAAGCCACCACAGGGGAATGGAGGCTTACAGTTTTTGTCAAGGATTATTTGGCGCGAGGTTTCTTTAGCCGTTGTTTGATGCTTTCACAGGCCTCATCAAAGGCCTTTTTAGCCAACGGGCTTGTAGCACCAATTTGATGTTCTTTTACAAATGCTTCAGTCATTAGCGCTACTTGTTGTTTTGAGTTATTTTTAACGTCTTCGGGAACGATTTTTTCTAATTCACCCAGTATTTTGAGTAGTTTTGAACCACGTCCATCTCCTTTTAACTGCATTTGAAAATTTTCTAAAACACCATTTAGTAATAATCCTTTTTCAGCAGCAGAGTAATTGTTATCTGCATAGATTGCATCAAGGTAAGATTGTAAGAAATGAATTTGTCCTTCTCTAATAGAGCCTTTTTTATTATGTGTGCCACCTTTTTGCTGATAACGTTTTTGAATAGAAGCCTGTAATGTAGAGGCAGGACTTTGCGGTTCAAGATAGGGCCACAAGCTCTCGTTAAATTTTATGATATTACCTGCTTGAGCAGCTGTCATCGTATCAGGGATAGGGGCTTGTACCACACTCTTGTGTTGAGTTAAGAGATAGGTGGGTGCTTTATTTGTAGGTATGATAGATCTTGATTGATCGACAAATAATTTAAAGCTTTCTTTGTCTAAGATTGATAAACCTGCTTTGTCCATAAAAGCTAATAAAGAAGTTTGATTGCTCATACCCACATAATCTGTGACAGAAAATGTATGACTCCAATTTTCTACTATTTTTTTCAAGGGAGAATGTTTGTTTGATTTAAGTTGTTGCTCTAGATTCATGATCAAGCCGCTCATGATCTCAGCTTTTTCATCGGGTGTTTTCTGTGCGTCTGTGTAGAGTAGATCTATTGTTGCTTGAACAAAATTTATATACTGCATTTCTTTGGCAGAAAATTTTATCCTTGGATTTTCTGCCAAAACTCTTTTTTCAAGAGAGGTACCTTTACGAGAATGATAGGATTTTAGAAAATTATCTATAACCATTTTCTTGTATGCGTCAGCTGTAGATGGGCCATGATCTCTAGGAAGAGGCGCAGGTGCGACATTAGCGGGTACTGATGGTTTTTGAGGCAGTGGCCTGCGATGACGAGCAGCTATAGGAGGTGGATCCCCTGGTTTTCTATTTGTGACAGGAATTTTTCTGCGAGGTGGTCTTGGAGGAGGATTACCTGTTTTCTTTTGTACAGGTGTTTTGTTGTGTTGAGTAGGCAGAGGTGGCGGAACAGGTATTTTGTTACCAAAGATAATAGGAGGTGGTGTTATAGAGGGTTCTTGTTTTTTTACATGACTATCTCTTTTATCCGATCTTACTGGAGAAGGTTTTTCTACTGATGGATGTGTGGTTTTTTGGAGTTCTGCCGCTCTGGCACCAAATAATCTTTCAACAGCACCGCCTTTTACTTTGTCCATATCTAGTTTTTTTACAGGGTCTTTTTCCTTCTGCTCTTTGCTTTCTAGGATTTTTAGTTGTGCTTTTAATTGTTTCTTTTCTTTCTTGTTTGAAGTGATTTGGATTCTTCTCTTAAGCATTCCTATTTCCATGACTTTTTGTTTTTCAGCGTTTGTTTTTTCGAGTTCGCGTTGTTCTTGTGCTCTTTCTTTTTCTGGCTTGGCTTTTATTTTTAAAGCAGCTAAATCGCGATTTGCTTTTTCAAGGATTTGCAGTGCTCCGAGCGTTTTATTTTGGGGTGAATCATTTCCCTCGTATAACCATTGTTGATTGAAATATGCTTGTTTTTTAACATCGAATTGTTCTTTTGCTGTTTTAAGGGCAGCTTTTTCTTTCGGTGAGGCTTCCTCTTCAATATCAAAATAATTACTGTCTAAATCATTTTCTATTGCTCTTAATTTTGCATCGTATTTATCATATTTTTTTTTGGCTTGCTCAACCGCTTCTTTACGCAATTTAGCGTATTTTTCCGCTAATGCTATTATATTTGTCATGCGTTCAATCAGTTCTGTGGGCGATTCTGTTTTTTCTTTATCCGCATATTCTTGTTGCGCTTGCATGAGGGCTTGAAAAGATTTTTCTAGTTTGTCAGACATACACCTATCCTTAAACAGTATTTCAAATAATCTGTGAGTAGGACAAGGTAGTGAGGTAGAAGTTCATTTTTTTGATACTGCTTAAAAATATAGTTGTTGGCTAATGCTTAAATCCTTAAATCGGGTTATGTATTGATTCTGCTAAGAAGCAAATTATTTGTTAATATGATAGATATATGAATCATAAGAGTGAATAGTTGGTATGTCTGCTAAAAGAGCTATATTTTTTACAGGTGGTGGCGCCAGGGGAGCCTATCAAGCGGGTGTCATAAAAGCAATTGCTGAAATAACGGCTACACATGAGATACCTGTTGAAATTTTAAGTGGCGTTAGCTCTGGCTCTATTAATGCAGCATTTATTGCATCTTATTCTGACTTTCAATTGGGTGTTAAGAAATTACTGCAAGTGTGGTCTCAGATTAATTGTGGCCAAGTATTTGAGGTTGGGAGTTATTCGCTGATTTCATCTGTCTGCCGTACTTCCGTAGAAATTATAATGCGTAATACACCACAGGAAGGGCATTATCTACTTAATACACATCCATTGCGTTATCTCATAGAAAGTAATATTAACTTTAATGCAGTGAATGAGAATATTGACAAAGGTTTATTAGAAACCTTGATTGTAACTGCTTTGAACTATGAAACATCAGAAACGACTTCATTTTTTAATACACAAAAAGAAATTAAATCTCGTAATAAATTTCGTTATAACACACAAAAATCCCTCATTACCAGTGATCATATTATGGCGTCTACTGCCATCCCATTATTTTTTCCACCTGTAAAATTAGAAAATATACCTTATGGTGATGGTGCTTTGAGAAATAGTTATCCTCTACGGGCAACTATTGCAACAGGCGCAGATAAAATATTAATTGTAGGCTCTAAGCAAGAGCATTTGCAGAAACCGAAGCAAGAATCTTTGCGAGATGGCGTTTCTTTTGGGAAAATCTTAAGTACAGTCTTTAATTCTATTTTTATAGATAACATTGAAATTGATATGGAAAGATTAGAGTATATTAATAAAAATATTAGTAATTTATCTGATCAAGAGAAGCAAAAAATCCCTTTTAGAAACATTGAATATCTCTATTTGAGACCTTCGGCAGATCTAGGGCAAATTGCTATGGAAAAAGTACGTTCTTTGCCAAAATTGTTGCGTTATCTACTTGGAGGCTTTGGTTCTAATCGCCAATCATCCGATTTAATGAGTTATTTAATGTTTGAGGCTGAATTTTGTCATGAGCTTATCAACATAGGCTATAAAGACACAATGAATCGAAAGGAGGAGGTTATTCAATTTTTCTCTTAAAGCAGGACATACATGGATTTTGGAGTTATTTTTTTTAAATCAATTTAAAGACTCTGTTCAAGTCCCTCAAAAATCGCTATCATCACCTATTACACTCCCAATTAGTTAACCGTCTAAATATATCAGGGGTTTTACCATGACAGAGACTGCTATTGAGACCAATTTAAAGATTTATCTATATTCTGATCCTGTTTTCAAAAGAAAAAATGAGCTTGTATCTGAATTTGGTGAAAGCTTACAACAAACCCATGATGAAATTAAAGAAATCTTAAAAATAGTATCCGGCAAAGGTTTGGCTGCACCTCAAGTTGGTATGAATAAGCGATTTATCGTTGTTACACTTGCAGACAATCAAGGTACAAAGCTTTTGGCTAATCCTGAGATTATAAAAGCAAACGAGATGGATATTGTTGATATGGAATGCTTATCATTCCCTGGCGTCAAAATTTCTGTGCCAAGACCCCAATCTATCACTGTAAAATATCAAGACGAAGCTGGTGCTTCTCATGAAATGGATGTTGAAAATGAATTGGCTCATCAGTTTTATCATTTGATTGATATTTTAAACAATAAATTGTTAGCCGATAATTTATCTAAATTGAAAAAAGAGCGTTTTTTCAAAAAATATGAGAAATGGTTGAGCCATGAATTTGGTGGACATCATGATCACGAGCATGACCATGATCACGATCACGACCATGGGCATGTACACGGCCCAGGCTGCAATCACTAAACTCTTCGCATTTGCGGCATAGGCGTTGTTGCCTGCGCCTTCTCACAATCCTCATGTACTCTTTGTACATTCCGGTTGTTCGAAGCTTAGCGTCTAGCCTATACCACAACTGCTGTGAGTTACACTCTTTGCATTTGCGGCGTAGGCATTGTTGCCTGCGCCTTCTTACTTTAATTACTCAATCTTCTCTTTCTTCTTGCAAATATTTCTTAAATCTTGCCATTCTTTTTGAGTCAAAAGGGGTTCAGCCTTTTTAACTTTGTTCAGTGCCTTTACTCTGGCAATTCTATCTTTGCTAGAAGGGTGCGTTGATAAATATACGCTGAACTCATCTGAATCCCCGGCATGTTGTATGATAGTATTGAAAAATTTTGCTAAACCACTTGCATCAAGATTTGCTTCATTCAAAATACGAACTCCTATTTCATCTGCTTCATATTCTTTTTGTCGAGAATAGCTAAAATTGACAAGTGATAATCCTAAATCTGGGAAGCTGCTAAATGCAGAGGCAATGATAATTTTAATACCAAGTTGAGAAATGAGTCCTGCGGTAGGATGATGTTGAATACTGTGTGACATTTCATGTGCTAGCACACCTGCAACTTCTTCAGGAGTATTAGCGGTGTCGATCAGTCCTTTTAAGACAATGATGTGATATCCAGGTGCTGCAAAGGCATTTATATCATGAATATCTACAACTTTTATATCAAAAGCTTGTTCTAATGATTGATGCTCTGTTAGTCGGTGGATAATTTTTTGTAAGGCCTGATTTCCTTCTTCTTGCGTGCAATAATTGTTGCCTTCCAGTGTTTCAGCAATGAAAAATGTACCCAAAGCATTATCCCATTCATGAGGAATGATGCGTGCAATGCTTGGGGCGAAATAGGGGATACCAAATAAAACAAAAGCAAATATTGCGATCAAAAAAACGATCAATATACTTATTTTTCGCCATGGATGATGTACATGTGAAAGCTTGATATTGCTTTCGGGTACAAGAGGCTCTAAGGCGCTATAAAAAGCATCATCTTGGATGATAATGCGTGCGCCTACCATGCTTTTACAGCCAATGACGCTTGCTTTGCCTTCATGTGGTCTTTCTATAATCAATAAATCTTTGTAAGGCCACGTATAGATTATATCTTCTGCACAGATCTGTATTGTATCAGCTTTTAAACTAACATCAGCTTCTAGTGGCCTAATGGACTGGCCATCAAAAAATCGCGCTTTAACGAGAGTTTTATTCATAATAAACTTATACGAATATCAAAAAACGAAGAAAGTCCTTCACCAGAAGTATCCTTCTCACCTTGTGCTTGTAAGATATTTGAATTTTTTAAGTCACCTGTTATTTTAATATTATTTGCTAAAAATCTCTGTCTGCGTTGCATGGCCCATGGATAGCCAATTCCAAGAGTGAAGAGAATGATGCAGCCATTTCCGAGTATAAGTTTAAATAGCTTCCAGCCAGTAATTTTACAATCAAAGCCTATATCGCCAAAAGATAAATAATTGTATTTTGTTCTATTGCGTGCTGCACGATATCCAAAAAATAGACCAAAGAAACCAATAGGTAATAATATAATACCTAATACAATAGTTAGGATTGAAAATATTGTAATTGCATCTGGATAATTATCAATGTGAAGATACGCCATGACTTCTGGAATTGCGATTGCTTGAGATAGAATAAAGCACAAAATACCGACTACAAAACATATATAGAAGATAAAATAATAAAAGAATAATTTGCAATAATGTGGGATAAAACTAGCAAGCTGATTGCCAAAATATAGGTGTTTTGCTTTATATTGGTGCAATCTTAGATCGGCAAAAGGCTTCCATAATCCGAGCGTCGCTATAACCAATAAGGTATGACAGCAGCCTATGATACCATATTGTAAGCTTGATCCACTTAAATGCCCACGAATGCCTCTATAACGTAATCTAGATGCACGGTATTTAATAGCTTGGAATACAGCGACAAAAGGTAAAAAGGTGATAAAGAAAAATATATAAAGGATATAGATGAGAATAGCTGTAATCTGCAGTGCATTCATCTCTTCTTGGGTAGATGTATTTTTGATGGATTGTTCTGATTTACTCTTATCGGTGGAGGGTTGTGGGCGTGTATCTGTAGTGAAAGGGCTTAATATTTTTTTTTCTTTTATGCTTGATGGGGGGCTGAGTGGTTTATGATCTGTGCTAGATCTGAATTCATCTTCTATTCCTTGCTCTATTTCTTGTTCTAATTCTTGCGACATCTTTGACATTTCAATTGTTGCCCAGAAAAATGGAATGGAAATAATCAGTAATAAAGAGGTGGCTTTAACAAATCCCCAAAATAGCTCCTTCCCATGGCCTGTATATTCAAATCGATCGCCGTCGAGCATAAAGCCAGCTGTCATATAGCGGCGTAATCTTGTTTTACCCCAAAATCGATAAAGACCTAAGGTACAGATGCTGAGTAATATATTTACTATCCAAATTTTATATACTTGGCTTGTTGTTGCATCATAGTGTAAATCATTCTCAGCGCCCATGAGAAAATACCCTCTGTATAAAATGAATTATTTACAGAGGGTATCGGCATCGTTGGCATTCAGCTTGAGATTATTTTTATATAAAAATACAGTGATAGTTATTTTTTAGCATCTTTGAGACGCTTAACGAGAGCATGCCATTCGAGAGCACCATTTACTCTATAGTCATCACCATGTTGTCTAGCGGTTTTTTCACATATTTCAGGTGGTGGCGTAATGAGTTTTGCGCCCGTTGCCATAGCTTGAAGTTGGGCCTGTGCAGCTCTTTCTAGAAAGTGCATTAATCCAAAAGCTTCGCCAATGGTTCGTCCAACTGTAATTAAGCCATGGTTTCTTAAGATCATGGCTTTATGATGTGCTAAGTCTTTGACCAGTCTGTCTTGATCTTTTACATCACAGAGTAAGCCGTTAAAATCATGGTAGCCGATTCTGTTGTAAAATCGACAAGCATGTTGAGTGATAGGGAGTAGCCCGCACTCAAGCGTGGAAAGTGCCATACCTGCAACTGTATGCATGTGCATAACGCAAGTGACCTCAGGTCGTGCTCTGTGAATAGCGCTATGGATGACATAACCTGTTTTATTTAAAAATGCGAAGGGTTCTGCTTCTTTAACATTTCCATCATAATCAATTTTAACTAAATTATCAGGTGTGATCTGTTCAAACAGCCAATTGTAGGGATTGATCAACAAAGTGCCTTCTTCGTGCTGAATTCGAGAAGAAATGTGTGTATAGATTAAATCAGTCCATCCAAATTGGCTGACAATGTGATAGCAATCTGCCAAGTCAGCTCTTGCTTTTTGCTCATACTCTGAGCGCTGAACCATAATCAAACTCCATGTTTTATTATTTTAATTAAATCTTGCATATCATTATTATAGTCATATATTTTCTTCAAAAGACGATATATTCATCATACATGAGTGATAAGCTCATAAGGTAGTTTTATGATGACTAATATCTTTAAAGTGTTTTTAATATCAGTAGTTATATTTTGCTATGGGTGTGCAGAGCCTTCTATTGAATACATGACTTATGAGTATCAGCAAAATTATACTCGACAAACAACCTATGGTTCGTACTATACAATTAATCAATATAGTTATTCATCTTATCCATTAGCATTTCCATATTATTATCACAATGGTCTCTATGCGAGGCATCCGAGTACCTATAATAATTGTTTGCAGACGAACCGGCAGTATTGGTATTGCTATTAGAATTCAGGACAGCCACAATAAGTTGATTTACCCAAAATATTTGAGCTAGAATTTCTTTCAGTAATAAGGATATTTTGTAAGTTATGACTTTAGCTCGCTCAGAACAAATAGATTTGAATGCAACGCCGTATTATCACGTCATGAACCGATGTGTGCGTCGCAGCTTTTTGTGCGGTTTTGATGAGCTAACGCAGAAAGATTATTCACACCGTAAAGCATGGATTGTCAATCGATTAAAATATTTAGCGGATATCTTTGCTATAAAAATCTGTGCTTATGCCATCATGAGCAATCATTATCATGTTGTGTTATATGTAGAAGATAAAGTGGCTGAGAATTGGTCAGACGCAGAAATCATCCGTCGTTGGTCTGCTATTTTCCCAAAAGATGCTAAAGAAAATAAGCATATAAAGGAAAAAATTCAGCTCTGGAAAGAACGCCTAACAAGTATCAGCTGGTTTATGCGATGCTTAAATGAGCGCATTGCACGCGATGTAAACGAAGAAGACGATACAGCAGGGCGATTCTGGGAAGGACGCTTTAAATCTCAAGCTTTACTGGATGAAGGTGCATTGTTAAGCGCAATGGTCTATGTAGATTTGAATCCGGTGAGAGCAGGAATTACAAAAACACCAGAAGAGTCAGAATTTACCTCTATTTATGAACGTATTCAGCATATTTCAAAACAGTTGAAAATCAACAAACCAAAATCCATCGCGCAGCAAAAGCGCGAAAGAGCAGATGTATATAATAGTCTTGCGCAACCAAAATCTTTGGTGCCCTTTGCTAACATTTCAAAATCTCACACGCATGCCATCGATTTTAATCTTGTGGATTATTTAGAGCTTGTAGATTATACCGGCAGAATAGTTCGTGATGATAAAGAAGCAGGCTCTATTCCTGAACATCTAGCCCCCATTTTAAGCAGATTACAATTTGAACCTCAAAACTGGATTTCATTGGTTAAGAATTTAGGCAAGAGCTTCTCTCATGCGGTGGGGAGTGAAATTTTACTGCTTAATTTTGGTAAGGAGGGTAGAAAGGGTTTAAAAGGCATCTCTCAGGCAAAGAAAATCTATTCAAATACATGTGTTGCTTAGTTCAATATTCCATCACTCTATCTTAATTTTATATAGATCTAGCTATATACTCACTGCAAGCCACTTTCTAGTGGTAACAAATACGATTTAATTCACTGTGTATAGCTTGATGATGGCTACTTATTCCCTTATTTTTTCTTAGTAATTTACTTTGGCTGTCCTGTATTTCCCGTCCTGTATTTCCCTGGTTGAAATAAATATGGCTGTCCTAAATATTATATTATTAAGATGAAGGTCGATGGCTTCTCTCAACCAATTCATCAACCGTTGTGGTCTCTAAGGCTTGGTCTGGTAAATCGTAAAATAACTGCGTGACAGGATGGCGTCCAAATGATAAGACGCTTGGTTGATGGCGTAGCGCATTGATACGAACAAGAAAATGTTCATAAGGCTCAGTGGTGCGAGATGGACATGTTTGCATAATCTCATGCACAGTACTTGGAATATGGTAGTGCTGAACAGGGACGCCGCCTTGTCCCCAAAAACCTTGATAACTATATTGTGACCAAAAAGATAAATGTGTTGGGTTGTCAATGCAAAGTTTATATTGATGCAATAGTGCTTGTTTGCGTGCTACGAGTATATCATGATTACAGAAATTCAATGTTGCAATCGTTTTGCTGAAATCTTGTAGTTTTGCTGCATGAGGGTGAGTACCATGCAGATATTGAGCAAGAAATGAAAAATAAGCACAGCATAAGCTGTTTTCTATGTCTGATTTATTATTGCCTTTTGCTGTAAATGTTCTAATCGCTGCTAAGTTTTCTTCACCAATAGCCCTTACAATATCTGCTTTAAGATTACCTTCAGAATCTAGCATCCATTGTTGTATATAATAGCTTAAAGTATAAAACCAGTAGGTGGTTGTATGCTGATTGACATGCTGAGTAAGATCTTGAAGATGGTTTTGAATGTGTCTTGGAATGTAAAGAGATACATCTGTGGTGCTTTTATATAAATTATCAAAATAGCGACACAATTCTGACAATCTTGGATTTCGAGCAGTAGGGTTTAATATAGTGCGTATATTACTACTGCAATGCATGAGCAAGAGCCGACGTGAGATTTGCTCATCCTCAGAATCTTCATTGTCTTGATAGGGGTTAAATCTTAGCATGAGTAGGGCTTATGTTAGATTTAGATTATTTTTGGATTGCTTTATCGCTACGTTTCTCACAAAGACGGAGAAAAATATTTTCATCGTCTTTGCGAGCTTTAGCGAAGCAATTTTTTAAGATTTGTCAATCAACTATTTTAGCTTCTCTTTCAACAAATCATTTACTTGTTGAGGATTAGCTTTGCCTTTTGTTGCTTTCATAATCATCCCTACAAAAAAGCCAAATACTTTGTCTTTGCCTTGTCTGTATTGTTCTACCTGTTCAGGGTTAGCTGCGATGATTTCATTGACAATTTTTTCGATTTCAGAACTATCTGTGAGTTGCTTTAGGCCTTTGCTTTCAATAATATTGTCAACGGTGCCTTCTTTATTCCACAGTGCCTCAAAAATTGTTTTAGCAATTTTTCCTGAAATCGTATTATCAATGATACGATTTAAAAGTTGTGCTAAATCAAGATGCGTGACAGGACTTTGAGTGATGCTAAGATTCTCTTTATTGAGAAGCGCCATCAAATCACCCATTACCCAATTTGCAGCCAATTTGGCTTCCGGTTTGATCAAATGCTTTACAACGCTTTCAAAATAATCTGCAACTTCTCGATTTGCAGTGAGTACAGAAGCATCATAGTTGCTTAGTTGAAACTCAGTTTCAAATCGTTTGCAGCGCTGTTCTGGTAATTCTGGCATTTCTTTTTGTACAGTTTGTATAAAAGCATCATCCAAA
Organism: Candidatus Berkiella sp.; assembly: GCA_050252335.1. GTDB lineage: Bacteria > Pseudomonadota > Gammaproteobacteria > Berkiellales > Berkiellaceae > Berkiella_A. The sequence continues at coordinate 15,636 of JBFWLB010000032.1, forward strand.
ACAACAGGCAATAAATCAGGATCGGGGAAGTAACGATAATCGTTGGCCTCTTCCTTTTCGCGCATGAGACGTGTTTCTTGCTTAACAGGATCGTAAAGTCGAGTTTGCTGAGAAACTGTTTGCCCACTTTCTAATAATTGAATTTGACGTTGCACTTCATAGCGAATGGCTTGATCTACGAACCTAAATGAATTGATATTTTTCATTTCTGTACGTGTACCAAATTTAGTTGCTCCGACAGGGCGAACAGAAACGTTTGCATCGCATCGGAAAGAGCCTTCTTGCATGTTGCCATCACAAATATTTAAATAACGGACAAGTGAGTGCAAGGTTTTTAAATAAGCGACCGCTTCTTCAGGCGAGCGCATATCAGGTTCAGAAACGATTTCTAACAAAGCTGTTCCGGCACGGTTTAAATCAATACCAGATAGATTTAGAAAATCTTCATGTAATGATTTACCCGCATCTTCTTCCAAATGTGCGCGTGTGATACCAATACGCTTTGTTGTGTTATCTTCCATTTGCACATCAAGATAACCGCTATGAACAATAGGGAGTTCATATTGGCTGATCTGATAGCCTTTGGGTAGATCTGGGTAAAAGTAATTTTTACGTGCAAAAACAGAACGTTGTGCAATTGTGCAATTTGTGGCTAAGCCAAAGCGAACAGCCATTTTAACAACTTCTTTATTTAACACAGGTAATATACCAGGCATGCCTAAATCAATGGCACATGCCTGGGTATTGGGTGCTTGGCCAAATTGCGTGGATGCACCAGAGAAAATTTTTGATTTTGTGCTTAATTGTGCGTGAACTTCAAGTCCAATAACGGTTTCCCATTGCATTTCGCATGACTCCTCTTAAGTGCAAGATTCTGGGATTTGGCTGTGCCAATCCGTTTGTTGCTGATATTGATGTCCAAAGTTTAACAGCTGTCCTTCTGTGAAATGATTGCCGATCAATTGTAGACCGACAGGCATTTGTTTTACAAAACCACAGGGGATGCTCATGCCTGGTAAACCTGCCAAATTGGTTGCAATGGTGTAAATGTCTGACAAATACATCTCGACAGGATCATTTACTTTCTCTCCAATGCGAAACGCAACAGAAGGTGCTGTTGGGCCGGCAATGATATCAACTTCTTGGAAAGCTTTTTTAAATTCATTGGCAATTAATTGGCGTACTTTTTGTGCTTTTAGATAATAGGCGTCGTAATAACCTGCAGAGAGTGCATAAGTACCAATCATGATGCGGCGCTTCACTTCACTGCCAAAGCCCTCAGAGCGTGTACGCTTATAGAGATCTTCTAAATTGACAGGGTTTTCACAGCGATATCCAAAGCGAACACCATCATAACGTGATAAGTTTGAAGAGCATTCAGCAGAGGCGACAATGTAATAAACAGAGACAGACAAGGGGCTAGAGGGCAAAGAAATCTCTTTTATTTTAACGCCCATCTTCTCATAGACTTTGATAGCCTCTTGTACAGATTGTTCAACCGCTTTATCAAGACCTTGTTCGAAGTATTCTTTGGGTAAGCCAATCGTTTTACCCTTGAGAGAGTCGTTTAAGGTCGCAGTGTAATCAGGAACAGCTTGGTTGACACTGGTAGAGTCTTTTTCATCAAAACCCGCCATTGCATTTAAAACCATTGCAGCGTCTTCAGCGGTTTGGGTCATGGGACCGCCTTGATCTAGGCTAGAGGCAAAGGCAATCATACCAAAACGAGAAACACGGCCATAAGTTGGCTTTATACCCGTAATGCCGCAGAGCGCTGCGGGTTGACGGATTGAACCGCCGGTATCTGTACCTGTTGCCGCTGGTACTAAACGAGCAGCAACGGCAGCAGCAGAGCCGCCAGAACTTCCACCAGGAACCGTTGTGGTATCCCATGGATTTTTAACTGGGCCATAAAAACTGGTTTCATTTGAAGAGCCCATTGCAAATTCATCCATGTTGGTTTTACCCAACATGACCATACCGTGCGTATTTAATTGTTGAACAACGGTTGCATCGTAGGGCGCTAAAAAATTATCAAGCATTTTTGAGCCACAAGATGTTTTAATATCTTGCGTGCAAAAAATGTCTTTATGTGCCATTGGTAACCCAGTCAATAATTTTGCTTGACCAGCTGCGCGTTGTTGATCGGCTAATTTTGCACGAGCAATAGCAGCATCTTCACACACGGTGATAAAACTATTGTACTGAGGATCTAGTTTTTGAATACGCTTTAGCAAATGTTGCGTGAGTTCTAGGCTAGAAAATTTTTTCTCACTTAAGCCTTTTGCAAGCTGAGCTAAGGTTAAAGTGTGCATGCTTTTTTCCTTAAGGGGTACTGTACTCTCAGGTCTTCGAATGTTTGTTCATTTAACTTCGAATGAGGTGTGAGTATATTGGGTTAATCTTCAATTACTTTGGGCACGAGATAAACGCCTGCTTCCGTCGAAGGGGCTATTGCTTGGAATCGTTCACGTTGATTGCTCTCAGTGATTTCATCTGGGCGTAAACGTTGTGTTAAAGATTCTAAAGGATGTGCCATAGGGGTTAGATTATCTGTGTTTGCATTATTTATTTTTTCTGCTAACTCAAGAATATTAGAAAGATTTCTGGCATACTCTGGAATCTCTTTTTCTGAAACAGATAGTCTGGCGAGGTGGGCTATTTTTTCAACATCGGCTTTATTAATCGTAGTCATAGCGATACTCAATATTATTTTGTAAAGTCCTTTGGTAAGGTTGCTAATGTACCATAGCTTAGGGTTGTAGCCAAAGCCATGAACTACACCTATAATAGTCCTTACGACTGAATTTTAGGTGTCTACCTATGCTCAAATGCTTCTGCAAAATAAGCCATGTCCAAGCATCGTTGGCTTAGATTATTTGTGGTGACGTTATCGTTTTTGGTATTGGAAATTTACTACCCTCCCATTTTAGGATGAGTTCATGATTAAAGCATTACGTGGTTGGTTCGCAAATGATATTTCGATTGATTTAGGATGTGCGAATACGTTGATTTATGTTTGTGGGCAAGGCATCGTGCTCAATGAACCTTCTACCGTGGCTATTCGTTATACAGAGGACAATAGTGCATATGATGTCGTTGCTGTGGGCGATGAAGCAAAAAAAATGCTGGGGCGAACACCTGAAAATATGGAAACGGTTCGTCCTTTTTACAATGGTCGTATTGTAGATTGGCCACTTGCAGAAAAAATGCTGAAACATTTTTTGAATAAAATGATCAACGCTGCTTGGATAAAACCTCGTTCACGTATTGTGATGTGTGTACCAAGTGATACATCTGCGGAAGAAAGGCGGACAATCAAAGACACAGTCAAAAGTGTCACACGTGTTAAAGAAGTTTATTTAGTTGAAGCCCCCATTGCTGCTGCAATGGGAGCAGGACTTCCCATTCATGAAGCAACAGCTTCGATGCTGATTGATATTGGGGGAAGTACAACAAATATCGCAGTCATTTCATTGAATGGGATTGTCTTAAGTACATCACTTAAGGTAGGTAGCGATCATTTTCACTATAGTATCATTGATTACTTTAAAAGAAATTATCAATGCTTGGTGGGAGAGGCGACAGCTGAACAAATTAAAATTGAAATGGGGACTGCTTTTCCGCTTGAAGAAGTTGCTGAATTGTCTGTCAGAGGCCGTCATATGGGGCATGGCATTCCTGTCAGTTTTGTTGTGAACAGCAATGAGATTATTGAAGCGCTTGAACCTGTTCTTTCTCTTATCATGCATGGTATTCATTCTGTCTTAGAAAAAACGCCACCTGAATTAGCCGCAGATATTTCTCGAGTAGGAATGGATTTAGTTGGTGGTGGTTCTTTGCTGCGCAACATAGATTTATATATTAAAGAAGAGTTAGGTATTTCAGCTAAAGTAGCTAAAGATCCAATGACTTGTGTTGCAAGAGGTGCTGCAATGATCTTAGAAAAATCACTACAAAAAACAAAAAAAGTACCTGTTGTTACCCAGGAGCAAGTGGAGAGTGCTTAAGTCTAAATAGCCACTGTCTTAAAAATGCCATTTTTCGTTGATTCTTCGTTGCAAATTTTTTTGTACTGCTCAAAGAATCTACAAAAAATTACTATTTTTTAGACGTTTTCTAGCTTTTTCGGATACAACTCATCTGCGTGACTATAAGTAAGCTGTCCCATAGACTCGTTCTATAGACCTGCGCTCTATAATGCTATAATGAAATAATTTTTTATAAATATTGAAAGCATATGAGCAACGGAACTTTGTCAGAAGAAATACTTATAAATATCAATCATAGGGAAACTCGGGTCGCTATTGTTGAAAATGGCGTTCTTCAAGAACTCTTAGTCGAGCGTTTTAGTCGGGTAGGCTTGGTTGGTAACATATACAAAGGCAAAGTGGTACGTGTTTTACCAGGTATGCAAGCCGCCTTTGTTGATATTGGTCTTGAAAAAGCTGCTTTTCTACATCTCAATGATATTCTCAATGTTTCCAATGATTATTTAAGCCAAGTTGAATTTCATGAGCATACTGAAAGTATTACAGAAATACTTAAAGATGGTCAGGAAATTGCGGTACAAGTGATCAAAGATCCGCTTGGAACAAAGGGTGCTCGATTAACCACTCGCATTGCTTTGCCTTCTCGATTTTTAGTATTTATGCCAGATTTGTCAAAAGTAGGCGTTTCTCAGCGCATTGAGGATTTAGAGGAAAAAGAGCGATTAAGGCAGATTGTTGAATCCATTTCAGGACATAAAGGCGGTTACATTGTGAGAACTGCTGCAGAAGGGGTTGCAGAAGAAGAGATTAGAAAAAACATGGAATATCTCGGTAAGCAATGGCAGACCATTCAGCAGGGCATTAAACAATCTAAGTGTGGTCAAATTGTTTATGACGATTTGCCCTTGTATTTGCGATCGCTCAGAGATTTTTGCTCTCACAGAACTGAAAAAGTCAAAATAGATGAGCGCGAAACTTTTGATAAAGCAGTAGAATTTATAGAAAAATTCATGCCTACGATGAGAGACAGAGTAGAGTTTTATCAAACTGAACGTCCTTTATTTGATTTGTATGGTATAGAAGATGAAATTCAAAAGGCATTACAAAGAAAAGTACAGCTAAAATCAGGTGGACATTTAGTTTTTGACCAGACAGAAGCAATGACAACCATTGATGTGAATACAGGTGGATTTGTTGGGCATCGGAATTTAGAAGAAACCATCTTCAAGACTAATTTAGAGGCAGCAACCACGATTGCGCGACAATTAAGATTGCGCAATTTGGGTGGTATTATCATTATCGATTTTATCGATATGCAAGCAGAAGATCATAAACAACAAGTTATTTCTGCTCTTGAAAAAGCCTTATCCAATGATCACACAAAATATACCATCTCTGAAGTTTCTAGCTTAGGGTTGGTTGAAATGACGCGTAAGCGCACGCGTGAAAGTTTAGAGCATGTACTTTGTGAGCCTTGTCCTGTGTGCAATAGTCGAGGTTCGGTCAAAACAGCAGAGACTATTTGTTACGAAATTATTCGAGAAATTTTAAGGGCAGAGAGAGCTTATAATCCCAAAAGTTATCTCGTGTTAGCCTCTCAATCTGTGGTTGATAAATTACTAGACGAAGAGTCAACCAGTCTGGCGCATTTAGAAGAAGTATTAAATAAATCTATTCGTTTCCAAGTAGAATCCCTTTATCAACAAGAGCAGTTTGATGTGGTGCTCATGTAATGAAGAATAAGGGAATAACAAGAAAAATAATAAATTTCTCTTATAAAATATGTGCAAGTGGTGCTATTGTTTTAGCAGCATCTTATGGGGTGATGTATTTTGCTATTCAGAATCATAAAACGCAATATTATATTCAAGAGAGGCTGGCTCAGCAATTACCCGTGTCGGTGCATTTTGATACACTCAATTTTAAATGGCATGGCCTATATCCTGGTTTTTCTGCAAAAAATGTTCAAATATCCCGATTAGAAAAACCATTTAATGAGCCTGCAGATTTAGTGATAACCGAGGTACATGGTTATTTTAATCTTCCTTTATTTTTCTGGAAAAATAAATCATTTATTAATGAAGTCAGTTTGATTGGAACACAGCTAAACTTAGAAACAGATGATTTTATTAACTATCATGTGAAAGGTTTGCCTCAATTTGACTTTTCCTTTGGGGAGAAGAAAGCTGTTAGTTGGATTAAACATTTTCGGTTGCAAAATAGTGATGTGATAATCAAACATCCAAAGCAAAATTATGTGTTTACACAAACGGATGTTCTGTTTTCGCTTGACCAAACAGAATCTGTTTTAGGTCATGCGACCTATATTTCAGAAAAGCCTTGCTTCCTCAACTTTAGACATTATATAAATGCTCAAAATAATGCGCATCATTGGGCTATCAGTGCATTTGGTAGTTTAGACAGTATTAATGATATTATTGCTGCCCACAATCCTGAATTAAAAGACAAGTTTCATGTTGCTGGAGATGTGCATGCAATTGCAAAAATAATTCAAACACCAGAGCGCACTGAGCTTCACGCGCAGACGAATATTAAATTTTTTGGTGCATCCTATGGCGAAAAATTTCTAAGCAGTCCTGTATTAGAAGCGACAGTAGTTGCACATAAAACATCAAGTAGCTGGAATCTTGCAACCAAAGCATTGCATGTTGAAAATGTAAAATTAAATAATCAACCTATTTCAAATTTAGATAAAGTAGAATTACTTGTTGAGCACCAAGCACAGTCTGAACAGGATGCAATATGGCATGTTCAAGCAAGTCATCTTCCTGTTGTGCTTATTAAAGAGGCTAAAAGTTTTTATCATGGTGCTTTACCCGATTTTGATTTAACAACAGGCATGATCAATTATTTAGATTTAAAGCTTCAGTCTCAACAAGATGTTTGGAAATTACTAAAATGTAATGCTGATGTTGAACAACTGAGCGCTCGCTATCTCAACGATATCAATATTAAGCATCTGAGTGGTTTAGTCGCTTTCGAAGAAAATAAAGGAAGAATGAGATTAAATAGCAAAGACGTACATTTTTCAAAAGATAAATGGTTTAGTCAAGATCTTGTCTTTGATAGGGTTGATGGACTGGTATTCATTGAAAATAAAGAAAATAAAACAGTACTGTCAAGCAAGCAATTGAATTTGACAATCGATAAGGCCGATATAAATGCTAAGTTTGAACTCGCTGTACCACATTTAGTAGAAAATAAAAATCAATCCTCGCCTATTTTAGACTTGGCCATGGATTTTGAAAATTTACCTATTGCTTCAGTTAATCATTATCTGCCAGATAAAATTTTGCACACTGAACTGAATGAATGGTTAGCGCACAGTTTACAAAGTGGTACTGTTCAACACGGCGCAGTTGTATTTCGAGGTGCCTTACATGAGTTTCCTTTTGACAAGGCAGAAGGTATTTTTCAAGCAAATGCACGCCTTGTAAATATGGGATTTAAGTTTTCACCGGACTGGCCACAGCTGGATAGTGATAGCATTGATGTAGTATTTCGCAATCGTGCATTTTATGCACAAGCAGGGGCATCCATGTTGATGGAAGTGCCTATTCAGAAAGTAGAAGCGGTTATTCCTGATTTGACAGCGCATCCCGCTGTTTTAGACATTAAATTGTCTGCCAAAAGTCAATTGCCTTCAGGTGTTAATGTTGTTAATCATTCTCCTTTAAAAGAAAAAGTTGGTAATAACTTAAGTGCCTTTGATCTCAAGGGTGCTATGGATTTAAATCTAGATTTGCTCATACCACTTAGCAAAGAAAAAATTCATTCAGACAAAGAGGGAATTAAAGTAAAGGGTACTGTTGATACACAAGATGCAGAACTTACTTTTCAGCAACAGAATGTGACTCTTAAGAAAGTACGTGGGCAGACAGTGTTTACTGAAAACACAATTTCAGCTAAAAATTTAGTGGGAAATCTTTGGGGGCTTCCTTCAGAATTTAGTGTAAATTCTGAATTAAAAGAAGACTCAATCACGCACATACATGCAAAAGGTTTGGTTGATGTTAGCAACGTGCTGAGTGCAGATGATATTTTCAAAAAAGATATCAGTGGTGTGACTGAATATTCAGCTGACTTTCATGTCAATGGCTTCAATGAAGAACAATCGGGGAATTTTGTTATTTATTCTGATTTAAAGGGCGTAGAACTTGCTTTACCTGCGCCTTTCGAAAAGAAAAAAGAAGATAAATTTAAGATTGAGATCCAAGGCATTTTGCAGCCTGATAAGATACATCATTATATGATTCATTCACCCTCTTATCATTTGGCCTTAAGTTACAATACAGAAAAAGCAGAGCAAAAAGAGTGGTTGGGGGGGCATTTATATTGTGGTACTGAAGCACTTGCGAAATTAAGACAAGACAAAAATTTTCTTATCAATGGCAGTATTGAACATTTAGATGCAAAAAAAATATTTGATAAAATAGATACATCTCAATTAAAGCAAAGTAAATCATCTCCTCTTGTTAGGCCTATTATTGATCTAACAGTACATGCACTGGATATATTGGGTTTACCAATAAAAGATGCAAAAATAGAAGCACAATATGATCAAGCATTAGATAATTTTCAATTTTATATCCAATCAGAAGAAGTTACAGGGTTTATAACCGTTCCAAATGAAGGTTCAGAGCGCACGGTAGTTGTTGATTTGGAAAAGGTAATCATTCCGACGACTTTTGTTGCTGCAATAACAGATGATGTGGCTATCAAAGCAGTAGACATAGATAAAAATCCATTACTTAAAAAGCCACTTGAAATTAGAATTAAGCATTTAAATTACAAAACTAAAATTTTCAAGTCAATTCATGCGCAACTTGAGCCAATGGCCTATGGTTATCATATCAAAAATTTTGACCTGAATTTAATGAATTCTGTTTTACAATCTTCAGGTTACTGGCATTACTTATCTGGAAATAGCCAAGTTGATATTACAGGCACAATGAATACTAACAATATTAGTGCGCTAATGAATGCTTTAGGAATGAAAGGAACGCTTAAAAAAGCTAAAGGTAGTATTGATTTTGCACTGAGCTGGGATGGTTATCCTTTTGATGTAAAATTGCCTTCATTAAGTGGTGAAATTAAATTTAATTTAAAAGATGGTGTTATTCAAGGATTGAATCCAGGATTTGGTAGAGTTTTAAGTTTGTTAAACATCGATAATATTCGTCGTCGACTTAATTTAGACTTTAGTGATGTCACCAAAGAAGGTATGACCTTTGATTCGCTTTCTGGTAGCATTTATATGTTAGAGGGCGTTGTGCATTCTGATAAAGCGTTGTTAGAGTCAGCATCCGTTAAAATCGAAACAACATTGAGAACCAGTGTTAAAGATCAATATTTAAATGGGCATTTAAATGTTATGCCTAATTTGACTGGCAGTTTGCCCATTGCTGCAGCCATTGCTGCAGGAAATCCTGCGGTAGGTGCTGCTGTTTGGGTAATGGATAAATTATTTGGAAAACAAATTCAAGAAATCAATCGTTATGAGTATCGCTTAATGGGTACTTGGGAAAATCCAAAAATTGAAGAAATGAATGTTAACAAATCTGTGAGGCGTTAGTCTGTGCAAAAGAATCATTCAAGTGACTGTATTATTGCATTGATTCAAGTTTCGACTATTACAAGTGTGGAAGAACAACTTGAACGAGTCGAGTATTACTTGGCTAAAGCGCAGCAAGCGAAGGCGCAATTGGTTGTGTTGCCTGAAGAATTTTTGACGCTGCACTTAAGTCCTGTAGAGAAGTTAAGTTTGCAAGAAACTTTTGAAAAAGGAAGACTTCAGCAGAAGATAAAACAGCTGGCTCAAAAGTATAAATTATGGATTGTGGCGGGCACTTTGCCCATCAAAAGCGAAAACAAAGAGCGTTTCTATTCTTCTTGTCTTGTTTTTAGCCCCGAAGGTGAGATTAAAGCACGTTACGATAAAATTCATTTGTTTGATGTGGAAATTCAAGGTGGTAAAGAGACTTATTTAGAATCGGCTTATGTTATGCCTGGTAATAATATTGTTACACTGAAACTTCCTTTTGCGCATATCGGTTTAGCAATTTGCTATGACTTGCGCTTCCCTGAATTATTTCGCTCAATGGTTAATCGTGGTACAGATATTTTTATTTTGCCCTCTGCCTTTACCATTCGAACAGGTGAAAAACATTGGGAAACATTGATTAAAGCAAGAGCTATTGAAAACTTAAGTTTCTTTCTGGCTTGTAATCATGTTGGACTTAGAAAAAGTGGTGAGGGTACTTATGGGCATTCTATGGTTATTGATCCTTGGGGCGAGAAGATTGATGGCTTAATACAGAATGAGGGGATGGTAGTTGCTAGCCTTGATCTTCAGTCACAGAGAAAGTTACGTCAGAAATTTCCTGCGCTCAGTCATCAGCAGAAATTTATTAGTATTTAAATTAGGATAAGTATTTATGAATAGCTCATTGCAACAAGCAAAAAAAGGCATATTAGAGCCAGCGGGTTTGACAGAGACAGATCTGGAACGCGTTTTAGGAACGGTACTGGGTAGAGAAGTAGAATATGCTGATTTATATTTTCAAAGTGCCCGTCACGAATCTTTTTCATTAGAAGATGGTATTGTGAAAGAAGGAAGTCATAGTATTGATCATGGTGTTGGTGTTCGTGCTATCAGTGGCGATCAAACAGGTTTTGCCTATTCAGATGATATTATTTTGCCTGCCTTAACTCAAGCCGCACAAGCTTCTTGCATGATTGCAAAAAGAGGTAAAGGAACCAGCGTTCAGGTTTGGAAAAGAAATGATCGATTATCACCGTTGTATGTACCAACCGATCCTATTTCGTCTATTACGGTAGATGAAAAAGTCGCTTTGTTGCGCAAATTAGACACTTATCTCAGAGCCAAAGATTCGCGCGTTAGTCAAGTTATGGTGAGTTTAAGTGGTGTTTTTGAAACTATTTTAGTCGTAGCCAGCGATGGTACTTTAGCTGCGGATATTCGACCTTTGGTTCGGTTAAATGTTTCAGTGGTTGTGACAGTTAATGATCGCCGTGAGACAGGTAGTTATGGTGGTGGACAGCGTTCTGGTTATGAATATTTCCTGGAAGAGGATAGAGCTTTTGGCTATGCCGATGAAGCATTGCGCCAAGCACTCGTGAACTTGGAGGCAGATGAGGCTCCAGCCGGTACAATGCCAGTCGTTTTAGGCCCTGGTTGGCCTGGTGTATTATTGCATGAGGCAGTGGGGCATGGTTTGGAAGGGGATTTTAACCGCAAGGAAAGCTCTACTTTTAGTAATCGAATTGGAGAGCTGGTTGCCTCCCCGCTTTGTACCGTTGTTGATGATGGTACTTTGCTGAATCGTCGAGGTTCTCTGACCATAGATGATGAAGGCACACCCACACAAAGAACGGTTTTGATTGAGAATGGCATTCTCAAAGGCTATATGCAAGACAAACTAAATGCAAAACTGATGAAACAAGCACCTACGGGCAATGGCAGAAGAGAATCTTTTGGCCATGTCACAATGCCGCGTATGACAAATACCTTTATGTTACCTGGGAATCATACACCGGAAGAAATTATTGCCTCTGTAGAGAAAGGTTTGTATGCCGTAAGCTTTAGTGGAGGTTCTGTCGATATTACCTCTGGTAAGTTTGTATTCTCTGCAAATGAAGCCTATTTGATTGAAAATGGTAAAATTACCAGACCCGTTAAAGGTGCTACTTTGATTGGAGATGGGCCTGAAGTAATGTCGCGTATTAGTATGGTGGGTAATGATCTTCAATTAGATTCAGGTATTGGAACTTGCGGTAAAGAAGGGCAAAGTGTCCCTGTTGGGGTTGGGCAGCCTACCTTGAAAGTAAATGACATGACCGTTGGTGGCACAAAGCGATCTTAGTCTTTGGTATTGCTATCAATTGTTAATAATGACCAACCCGTAAGGTGAATCATAATACCTCATTTTGTGCTTTTGTTGTGTTGTGAGGGAATAGCACTTTCCCTCTCCTAAAATTAGGAGAGGGACGAGCAAGCACATAGATAGATGTAAATGAGCGGTGCAAAAAGATCTGCCACAAAGGCTCAATGAAAAATGGTTTTTATGAGCGAAGCGAATAAGATCCCACTTTGTAAAGGGGGACGGTGCGTAGCACCAGGGGGATTTATACCACAAATGAAAGTCAAAACAGCTAAATCCCTCTTGCGCTGCGCGCTTTCTCCCTTTACAAAAGTGAGAAAATTGATTCGCTTGCGCTCATCGGCAATTCTATTAAAAGCTAATATTACACTGCACTAATAACTTAAAATGGATTACCTCGTTGTGATTCAGTATATTTAAAAACAGGAAACACTATGACAGCATCATTACCCAGCAAATTATCAGAACTTGTCGATGAAAAAAAATATCAGAAAATTGTTGCTGATATGCTTGCTATTGCCAAACAAAAGGGTGCAGAACAAACAGAAGTTGCTGCCTTTTTTCAGCAAGGTTTGTCTATTAATGTAAGGCAACAAAAGGTAGAAACTTTAGAGTTTAATCGTGATAAAGCGGTTGGCATAACGGTTTATATTGATAAAAGAAAGGCATCTGTAAGCACAACCGATATTTCACAAGCCTCTATCGAATCAGCAGTGCAAAAAGCCATAGACTTAGCAAAATATACTGAAAAAGATGATTGTGCTGGTTTGGCAGAAAAAGAAGACTTAGCAAAGCACTATCCTGATTTAAAATTATACCACCCTTGGGATGTGAGTATTGAAGAGTGTATAGAGCGAACAAAGGCGTGTGAACAGTCTGCTTTATCTTATGATGATCGTATTAGTAATAGCGAAGGTGCAAGTTTTAGCTCTAATCAAGGCTACCATATTCATGCAAATTCAGATGGTTTTATGGGAAGTTACCCTACGAGTCGCCATAGTTTATCCTGTGTTGTGATTGCAAAGGGTAATGATAATATGGTGCGCGATTATGATTATACAGTTTCCAGAAAGGCAGAAGGCTTAGAAGAGGCGTCGCAGATCGGTAAAAATGCAGCAAAACGCACGGTTGATCGCATGAATGCACGCAAAATACCAACAGGGAAAGTAGCCGTTATCTATGATGCTCGTATGGCACAGTCTTTGATTGGTTCATTCTTGAGTGCAATTTCAGGTGGCCCGTTATTTAGAAAAACATCCTTTTTACTAGATAGCATGGGCAAGCAGATCTTCCCTTCTCATATCAGCTTAGAGGAAAAGCCACATTTATTGGAGGCATTGGGCAGTGCGCCTTATGATGGTAATGGTGTGGCAACGCGAGATAAATTTTTTCTAAAAGACGGACGCGTTGAAAATTATGTATTAGGTGCTTACTCTGCACGAAAGCTGAAGATGAAAAATACAGGAAATGCGGGTGGCGTTCATAACTTGCATATTAGTACGAGTGATCAAGATTTAGCCTCATTATGTAAAGAAATGGGTACAGGATTTCTCGTCACAGAATTGATGGGACAGGGTGTCAATATGGTCACGGGCGATTATTCACGTGGAGCAAGTGGTTATTGGATTGAAAATGGTGAAATTCAATTCCCTGTGCATGAAGTAACCGTTGCGGCAAATTTAAAAGATGTCTTTAAGAATATTGTTAAAGTGGGTAATGATATTGAAAGAAGAGGTAATATTCTCACAGGTTCTATTTTGATAGAAAGTATGATGGTGGCAGGAACTTAAAACCTGTCTCAAAAATGCCATTTTTTCTAATATTTTTTATAAAAATAATGCTTAAGCGATTCTCTTAAGCATTATTTTGAATGACTACATAAAATGATTTTAAGACAGAATAAAATAGGAAATAAACATATAAATAAGGCTGACAATGTTTGCATAAGGAATAGCAAGTGGCAAACTATAGGTCATTAAGAGCGATGCATATTCAGCTGAAAATGGCATGCTAAAAATACTGGTTTGAATAACATTTGCAAAAGCGAATGTTGCTAATAATGTAAGCTTAAGATAAATAATGACCGCTTTCTTATCAAGTTCTCTCATTCCTCTTTGCCCCTAAAATTTAATTTCATCTAGTGTACGAGTCTAGAGATAATTTACCAAGCAGCAGGGGTATTACTGGCTACAAACATGCGATAAGCTGAAAACCAGTTTATGTGTAATTGCTCTTTTCTTATATCAATAGCATTTTATCGTATTATTCTCTTCTTTTATCCTATCTTTATGGTCTATAAAAATTCAGTCACTTATAATCCCTGACCGTTATTAGATGCAGTAATCTTAGTTTTTAATAGAATTGCAGATGAGCGCAGCGAATCAGTTTCCTCACTTTTGTAAAGGGAGGAAGCGCGCAGCGCAAGAGGGATTTAGCTGTGTTGACTTTAATTTGTGGCATAAATCCCCCTGGTGCTACGCACCGTCCCCCTTTACAAAGTGGGATCTTATTCGCTTCACTCATAAAAACTAATATTACACTGTACTAGTGTAAAGAATTAAAGAGCCAGGTAAGACAAAATGAAAATTGATATACGAAAAGAAGTCGCTTTTAGATATTTATTAGAAATAAAGAATTTTTTAATCTCTAACCCAATAACTGTTTCAAGCAATAAACCATGCTATCAATCACTCATAAATATATTGTTTGAAATATCAGAGATGAAGGATTCTTTTGAAAAAAATATTAAATATAAAAAACAATATACGAAATTACATGAAGCAATGGAAAGAGTTGCTAAATATGAATTAAAAAAAGAAAATAGAGAGCGCTCGCATGAATTAGATGCTTTGTTTGTTCAATTGTTTGAAAATGATTCCAAAGCACATGATTTTATAGCTAAGCAATTATTAGGCACTACTGTTGAGCACAATAAAGAAAAAATTAAAGAGAAATTAGTCGAAAACACCACTCATCCCAATAAAAAAACAAATATCGAGCATCCTGATAATCCAGTAAATGCTTTTGTCAGCAGTATGCTAGGTTATAAATATCATCCTTTAAAAAGAAATAATATACCCTATGTTGCTTTTAACGAGCAGCAACTACAACAGAATGCAAAATGTTTAAGAATAGGTGCTCAAACTCAAAAAAGTGGCACCATCAATCCAGTCTTTGAAAGATACTTGCTCGCAAATACAAGAAAAAATTCTCAGCAAGCATCAAGCCTACAGTTAGGGAAAAATCAAGATTTTGAATACGTTTATATTAATTTAATGAAGCGTGATCAAAAATCTCAAGATGCTAAGAAAACAGGTCTTTCTAAACAGATCGATAAATTTGTGCGATATTCTGAAGGAAGGCGAGCAACTGCATTAGAGCGACTCAATGAAAAAGAAGATTTAAATACAGCTGTTATTACGCTTCCTGCAGATAATGAGCTTCTGTTAGGAACTTTCAAAATGAGTAAAGGTTCTGCCAGTAATCTTGATGAAAATTGTAGGCTGGGCGATTTATTAGCTCAAATTAAAAGCAGTATTCAAAACAATAGAAATGATTTCCATTTTTCAGACAAAGTGAAAAAAATATTATTTGGTGATACGTGTAATAATGGAATGATCGAAGAATTATTTGAAAGTGCTGCTGCTGATATTGTAAAAGGCTTTGATAAAAATAAAACAAATGAAATTTTTATTGGGGATGAGGAGAGGAATGCACTGCTCTTTCATTTTATCAAAAGCAAATTAACAAGTTATATTTTAAAAACGCTTAACCCAAAAGCCTATAATTTTACTTGTAAAGATGCGATTGATAGGGGTGCCATACATACTTTATGGTATCACTTTAATCTTTTTTATGAGAAAGGTACGCCGATGAGCGAAGAGGAATTTTTGAAATATTTGGATGCGCCGGCTTTAATTGTTAAATACAGACCTTTGAATCATAATAGAAATTTAATTTGGAATACCCTTAAACATCGCGTGGAATCTGATGCAAAATTTAGACAGAGTCACTCATGGGCGATTGCATGGTTAAATAATAATGTGCCAGCCTCTCAATCACCGCTCTGTCTGAAAGAAGATGGATTAGATTCTGAAGTGCAAAGCAATCTATTGTTTATGTTGAAGAGAAAGCCACCGGCTGTTGTTAAAAATGTTAAAGCGATTACTAAAAAATCTATTGCGATGGGTTTTCAAATCTTGCATCAAGAGCAGCGGAGTATTCGCTGCTCTTGATATTGTGATTATGCGTGATTAGCCTTCATCACTACTGGAGGATAAGGATAATCTTCTGGGGCGAGGTGAGGTCATGTTTAGTGCGGATGTGTCATCTAACTCATCTTTGTCAATAGAGGATGAGTTGATAGGGGTAGTGGATGTTTTTTCTTTTCTGTTAAACATCCAATT
>JBFWLB010000033.1:0-31739 GCA_050252335.1 Candidatus Berkiella sp.
TTATAGGGCTCTATTTTTTGTGCCTGTAATAGCTCAGCGTAGGCAATATTATAGGCACCTTTTTCCATGAGCCAGTTGGCAAATTCAATTTGGGTACGCGCTGAATTTGGCTTATTAACTAAAGCATTTTGTAGAAACCTTTCTGTAGAAGACCAGCTGTAACTGCGTACCCAAGTCATCAGCATTAAAACAGCAATAAGACCTATTCCTAATACACTAAAAACATGTCGATATTTGGAAAAGCTGATACGCGTTAAATGAGTAATAATATACACTGGCACTAAGATTAAGCCAAAGCTGGCTAAATAATTGCGGTGTTCAAAGACAAGCTCTAAGGGTAAAAGTGTTGACTCCAGTAAATGAGAAACAAAAAACCAGGCAAAGCCAAAGGCAATCAGCGCTGCTCTTTTTCGGCAGAGATAGATGCATAAAAGAAAAGAAGAGAGCAATATTAGATTTAAAATTACCTCGAGATTGATGCTGCGTACGATTGCAAAATCGTCGTGATATAAACTCATCTGTGATAAATTCGGCAGATATATAAGCTTGATGTAAAAACTAAGTGCATTGATTTGTGTTAATAGACGCTCCCACAATGAAAAAGGCTTTTCTGCAAAGATGGCCATATAATGATCAAAGTTGTACCAATAGGCGGATAGTGCGAAGAAAATAATGCTGAGTATGAAAATTTTGGCGTATTGATAAAAATGCTTGCTGCTTTCTTGTGAGGATTGTTTAAACTTGAGAATAAAATATTCAATAATAAAGAGATAAAAAGGAATGAGCACCGCTGTTTCTTTTGCAAGGAGTGCCAAGATGGCAGAAAGGCCACTCAGCATAAAGAAGGGCATATAAGATTTTTGGCTGCGTTGGCGTAAGCGAGCATAGATATACAAGCAACAGGTTAAGAGCGTATACAGTTGACATAAAATAGTCATGCGTTGCACGACATAGAGCACTGTGCTGACTTGTAAGGGATGTATTAACCAAATAAAAGCAGTGAGAAAGCAAAGCATTGCTTTATGTTTAAGCTTTGGTCTATAGGCTACTTGCAGAAGATACACAAACCAAGCCAGCGTCATGCCGGTCAAGAAATGTAGCAGTAAATTAATCAATTTATAACTAAAAGGATCCGGGCCAAACCATAGATGGTTTAAGGCAAAGCTCAGAATGGATAAGGGGCGCCCTAAAGGCCCAGTTTCATTTTGACTGCTGATTTCAATGAGGCTAGACCACGAAAAGGCTTGTAATTGTGCGGGTTGTATTGACTGCATATCATCCAGCAAATAGGGACCCATTAAACCAAGCCAATAGAGAGTAATTAAAGTTAGAAGGCTTATGATGGAGCCTAGTAAAACCCAGAGAGAGGTGGGAAGACAGTGTTGCATTTTAGCTGACATCAAATAAGACTACCTTAAAAAAGACTCAAAAAAAAAGGGGCAATCTTGCCCCTTTTCTAAACGAATGACTATCTGCAAGAAGCGGGTGCAAATTGTGTAGCACCAGCGCTCTGCGCAATAGATTATGGCGCTGGAGCGGTAGCTCTGCAGGAAGCAGGCGCAAACTGGGTTTGACCTGTAGCACCACACTCCCAAGAGACCACGCCGTTTGCAAAGGTGGGTCTTAGGGTGATAGCAAAATCACCACCGGTTCCTAAAGTTGATGGGTTACCCGTAACGGTAATCACACCGTTTACAACGCTTAAGCTGCTCACAAAATCAGTTGATACAGTGGTAACGCCTGCGGCAGCATTATCAGCAGGAAAAGCACCTTGAGCAATTCTGAATTCTGATACAGCTGTTTTTGCATTAGACGCAACGTTGATGAGTTCAGAGGTTCTTGCGCGCACCATGTAGTCGTTATAAGCGGGTATTGCGATGGCAGCAAGGATACCAATGATGGCAACGACGATCATCAATTCAATTAAGGTAAAACCAGAAGCTGCTTTTTGAGTGTTCATAATATTCTCCAGAAGATTAAAGGTAAGGTCTAAAAGCTTTACTGCAGTATTCATGCCAATTCATGATTTAAGCAAATAGATTAATTGAATCAAAGGGATATATATTGTTTAGTAAGTTAATTTTCATTATGAATGAAGAAAAGCTTGCCTAGAATGGTCTGTGGGTGACCAAATTTGTCAGCCTATGCTTATCTGCGAAGGGCATAAAAAATAGGGGTTTGAATTTTTGTTTGTTAATGTACTAAAAATATTTGCAGCTCATTGATTTACTTGTGATAATCGATCTGAATCCGTATACTTTGCTCTACGCCGAAGTAGCTCAGTCGGTAGAGCAACTGATTCGTAATCAGTAGGTCCGCGGTTCGATTCCGCGCTCCGGCATATCCTTAGCATTATATCTTTACAGAATACGCATTAAGTTAGATGCCAAGCGCGCCATGTTACTGGAAAGATGCTCGTAGAAGGCGCACAAAAGAAAATGTGCTGCTCATCAGCACATATGCATTGCTCCCAAATTTTCATTTTCACTTGATACTAAATATGCAAAAGTTACAATACCGCCTACGCCAAGGCTGAGAATAGCGACTTCGCTTAAAACATAGCATAGGTATGCACTTGTTATGCCGGTTAAAATTGCCATCCCTGTATTAAGACAGATTCCGCTCCCTGCGCTTACATGATTTGTTTCTTCGACATTAAGTAATCGCAATAGAATGTTCTCCACAGTAAGTTACACGATAGGTTCTTTTGAACGCTGAGATAGTAATGAAAGGAAGGGTAAGAAAGCAAGTAAAAATACTAAAATAGGAAAAACAAAGGATAGAATTTTTGCTTCTTGACGCACTTTATTTTCTGTGGTGTTTGATAACTTGACAAAGGAACCTACCAAAACCTCAATAAGTTGCTCTAGATGATCCGCTTGTTGAGATAAAGCGCCAAATAATCCGGTTGTATCGCTTAAGCCCATTTTGAGTGTTTTTTGAGAAAAATCCTGAAAATGTGAATAGTATGCTTTCTTGGCTTCGATATAGCTACTGAGCTGCTCAAAAGCGTAGTTTATGTGGATATTTATTTCATCAAAGGCTTTAAAGAGTGTTTCAAACTCCGCTAATTTATCTTCCGAAGGATAGAGCATAAAATCTTTCTCAATTCTACGAAGATTCAGTAAATGATTGAGCTGCGATTCTTGATGATTTTGCGATAAAAAATGTTCAATTTGATGGGCGGCTTGTCTTAATTTTCCATAATCACCATGATTGGGATTGATCCCAAGGCTGGTTTGTAGTTTTACCAGCTGAGCAAAGCTTTCTACATATTTTTTGAGTGCATTTTCTATTTCAGGTAATAATTTTGCACTTTCTACCGTGCGTACTTTGAGTGCGCTGATGTTTTGGATTTCTTGATCAATACAGTTTGCATAATAGGCATGATCATCTATTTGCGTAATATCAAAATCAGTAAAAAAATCCTTTTCACTGCGACGCATCATTAAGAAATTTGAATAAACATTATGGGTAATGCCCATGGCCTTTTTTAATTGAGAAGCCTTTGATTCCGCATATTCCATGTAATAAAAGCAGCCTGTGACCAAGGTGCATAATGCTATAATCAGTGTGGTTGTTTTTGCAAAAGTCATTTTTTTAACTACTGTTCTTTGTTTGTGTACTTAGTTTGATAGACAAAATTTATTGGGTCAAGACCATGAAAAAATTTGCCATTATTAGCTTTGCCATCGTGATTCTTGTATGTGTCATGCTTTTTTTACTACTGCCCCTTTTAGGGGGTAAGCATCCTTTCTATTCTGGCAAAGCATTGAGTAAAGAAGCACAAAGCTTAGTTGATGCAGCTTTTAATGATTTGCCAGAAGAGTGGCTTGATTATCATGTGCATATTGTGGGTATGGGCACTGATGATTTATTTGTCAATCCAAAGATGCAATCGCTATGGAATCCTTATCAATACTATCGTTATTTGGTTTATTTACGCGCCTCTGGTATTACAGATATTGCTAAGGCAAATGAGCAATATGTGGTGCGATTGAAAGCATTACGTGCGCAATTTCCAAAACCAGGAAAAATGCATCTGTTAGCCTTTGATAAATTTTATGAGCCAAATGGTGATGTAAATTTAGAGGAAACAGAATTTTATGTGTCTAATGACTATGTTTATAAACTTGCCCAAAAAGATCCTTCTTTGTTTGTTCCTGTCATATCGGTTCATCCATATAGAAAAGATGCGCTTGAAACTATCAAGGCGTGGCATCAGAAAGGTGTGCGTTTTATCAAATGGTTGCCAAATGCCATGGGAATGGATCCCATGGATGAAAAGTTAGAGCCTTTTTATCGCTTAGTAAAAGACTTAGATATGGTGATTTTGACGCATGTGGGGGAAGAGATTGCTGTGGATGCAGAAGCGCATCAAGCATATGGTAATCCCTTACGTTGGCGTAAAGCATTGTCTATGGGTACTAAAGTTATTTTTGCACATGCAGGTAGTTTGGGAACTTGTGAGGATTTTGAATCGCGTGATGGTAGAGGGGTATCACCTGAGGTAGATTGTTTTGATTTAACAGTACGTTTGTTAAAAGACGATAAATATCGCAGCAATTTATTTGCAGATATTTCTTCTATCACTTCATTCAATCGTAAAGAAACAGTAATTGAGACATTGTTATCAAATGAGGATTTGCAGACACGTTTGGTCAATGGCAGTGACTATCCCATTCCGGCTATTAATGCGATGGTTTCGATGCATCAACTTGTGAGTCGCGGCTTTATCAATCAAGAGCAAGTAAAGTACCTAAAAGAAATTTACTATTATAATCCTTTAATTTTTGATTTTGTTTTAAAGCGTACTTTACGCTCTCCACAAAGTGGTAAAAGCTTGGATGCTAAAATATTCTTAGGTCATGAAGCGCTGTAGCTTCATGATATCTAGGACTGATATCTAGGACAGCCACAATAAGTTGATGCACCCAAAATTTTTGCGCTAAACTCCCATCCACTAAAAGGAGTATTTATTTAGCTTATGACCTTAGCTCGTTCAGAACAAATTGACTTAAATGCTACGCCGTATTATCACGTCATGAATCGATGTGTGCGCCGTAGTTTTTTATGTGGTTTTGATGAACTTACTCAAACCGATTATTCTCATCGTAAAGCATGGATTATCGATCGTTTAAAATATTTAGCCAATATCTTTGCTATTAAAATCTGTGCTTATGCCATCATGAGTAATCACTATCACGTTGTTTTATATGTCGAAGATAAACAAGCGCAAGCGTGGTCAGAGGATGAAATTATTCAGCGTTGGGCATCCATTTTTCCAAAAGATGCTAAAGAGAATAAGCATTTAAATCAAAAAATTCAGCTTTGGAGAGAACGCCTTACAAGTATCAGCTGGTTTATGCGTTGTTTAAATGAAAAAATAGCGCGAGATGTAAATGAAGAAGATGATATGACTGGTAGATTTTGGGAAGGGCGTTTTAAATCTCAAGCCTTATTAGATGAGGGGGCACTTTTAAGTGCAATGGTTTATGTTGATCTAAACCCAGTGAGAGCAGGGATTGTTCAAAAACCAGAAGATTCAGAATTTACTTCCATTTATGAACGCATTCAGCATATTTCTAAGCAATTAAAGGTTAATAAGCCAAAATCCATTAAGCAGCTCAAGCGCGAAAAAGCAGATATATATAAGAGCCTCGCACAACCTAAATCCTTAGTGCCTTTTGCAAATATCTCCAAAGATTGCACGCATGTCATTGATTTTCAATTATCAGATTACTTAGAGCTTGTGGACTATACAGGCCGAGTGATTCGAGAAGATAAAGAGGCAGGTTCTATTCCAGAGCATCTGGCACCTATTTTAACCAGATTACAGTTTGAACCTAAAAATTGGATATCTTTAGTGAAAAACTTAGGAAAAAGTTTTGCTCATGCAGTAGGGAGTGAAATTTTGCTGCTTAATTTTGCCAAAGAGGGGAGGAAGGGTTTGAAAGGTATTGGTCAGGCCAAGAAAATATATACTCATGTAGAGGTTGCTTAATTTATCCGCATTATTAATATAGTCTTCGCACATGAGTCTTCGGAGGGGGGGGGCTTCGCCATCTCGCGATCCTCATGTACTTTTATGTATACTTCGGTTGCTCGAGGCTTGACGCCTACCCGACATTGTGCCCCTTGCGGGTAAAAGTCATGTGCTGTGACTATAACTTCATAATTTTCTACAACTTTACATTCTTTTAAAAAATACATTTCTCTTAATTATTATTTGCATCATTACTTTTTGTGGCTATATGTAGGAATATTTATGGTATTTATTTTTATTGGCTGTCCTGAATATAGGAACATAATAATGATGGATGTCCTACATGGAGTAAGATTTGTTCGTTTGACTAACCATTGTATAAATGATAATGATTATCATTTAGTGTTGGGTCTTTGGATATAGGAATTATGAGTTTAGATACAAAACATTTTGAGCATTCGTTGGTCATTGAGTCTCGCGCTTTATTGGCTAAAATCAAGCTAACAACCTGCCCCATTTGGCGTTTCCATTACTTAGGCGCTATTTCAGGTTATTGTGAATTAGTGATAAAGCTAAAGTCTCATATAAGCGAGTCAGTTTATCAACAATTAATAGATGTGGAAGATCAGGCCTTAGCAGAGATAAGTCATGGTGCCACTTATGCTCAGCATTAGATCTTATTGAAGAAGCGTGTAAAATAGGGGGAAAGTTTTTCACTTGCAAAGGATTTTTTGTGAATATAAAAAAAATAATAGGGATGACTTGTTCTGCATTATTATTCCCTTATGCTGCACATGCTGATTTGAAGTCAAATTGGCTATTAGGTCTTTCTGGTGGCTATGTTTATCAAGATGGTGAGCTTCATAGTAATCTTGATTATACAAATATCTTACCGCCCGGCATTTTTAAAACTTACTTTGATAACAATCTCAATAGTAACAGTGCTATTGGTGGTATCTTCGGTGGATATCAAATGAACTGCCAAGATTGGATCTTTGGTTTAGAATTGAGTGTGGATGCTCACGACTTAGATTTTGTACAATCCTTTGCAATTGCAGACAGATTTGGCGTACGAGGTTGGGCAGGTGTAACCGAATATGAGAAGGGTACCTCTGTTGCCTTGAGCACTCGGCTTGCTTATCACGTGACGCCTTATGTCATACCCTTTATTCGTTTAGGGGTAGACACGAGTAAGGATGAACTCCGAGTGAGTTATCGAGGCGCCCCTGAATATCCTGGTCAATATACAACAACAGATGGAAAACGCGTGTATCGATTATTGGCAGGTTTTGGCTTAGAATCTGTGGTTCCTTATTTGTGCTTCTTGACAGCAAGACTTGAATATAATTTCCTTTCGAGTGGAAAAAACTTACATTCACAAGGCTTAATCATTGATAATCTGACAAATCCCTTTTTTATCAATGATGCAGCACCGAAATTTCATACTTGGAAGTTTTCTGCCGTGTGGAATTTTGGATAATAATGATGTTGAGAAGAATAGAGGCTGTCTCAAAAATAGTAATTTTTCGTTCAGTCAATACGCGGACTCTTTGAGCAGCTCAGTTTACAGATGTTAGAGAGTAAGAGTGGGGGGAGGTTTAAGGGATGAACCTAAATCCCCCTTGAGCAATTTAAGTCCGTATCCCTTATAAAGTCCCGTTTTTTATTGGAATTTATAGTATTAAGAATACAGCTCTTCCACAAAAATTTTCTGTTGTTTAATCTGGGTATCACCCGTAACATCACGCCATTTTATGCTGGCAATTTCTCGTGCATGATGGCTGGTTTGATATCTAAAATGAGGATTCGGATCCTCAACGACCTTAGCAATTAATTCTGCTACTTCTTCGGGGGGTTGTCCTTCTATAAGACGCTTGGTTAGATAGCGTTGAAGGTTATTTGCTAATTTATCATAGTCTTCAACAACGCTCTTTTCTGCAAGTACAGAATGACTCGCCCAGTTGGTATACACGGTGCCAGGCTCAATAACGCTCACTTTGATATTCCAATGAGATACTTCGCTTGCCAATGCTTCAGAAATAGCTTCCATTGCAAATTTACTAGCCGCGTAAGTACCAAGACCAGGAATAGCCCGCATACCTGAGGTGCTGCTGACGTTAATAATATGACCTTGCTTATTTTCGCGCATGGTGGGTAAGACTGCTTGCGTCAGCATAACAGGCCCATAAACATTTACTTCAAACTGACGTTGAATTTCTTCTTTACTGACTGCTTCTTGAGCACCGATTAAGCCATAACCTGCGTTGTTGATGAGCACATCTATGCTAGGCTGTTCTGTCAAAATATTATCTACGACTTGTTGAATATCAAATTCATTTGTAACGTCTAATTTTAAAACATGTACATTGGGATAGGCTTTAAAGGTTGTATCATTGATTGATTGATCGGTTGCCCATACTTGCCAACCTTTTTGTGCAAAGGCTTGAGCAGTTGCTTTACCAATGCCATCAAATGCGCCAGTAATAAGGACTGTTTTTTCTGGCTGACTTGGATTTATTCTTGCTGTTAGATGAGAAAAGGGCAGACTACACAATAAAGTCGATACAAAAATGAATTTTACAAATTTCATGCGAACATCCCATGTAAGTTAGAAAATATGCTACATCCACAAGGCTGAAAATTTACCTAAAGCGATACCGGCTCATGCATGAATTCTCCCCTGCCTATGGGATTTAAGGGGGAAGTGTACCTGAAGCCTATATCAAAGCGCTACTCAAGTTTATACAAAAGGGGCGTTTTGATCTTTTATGATGATTTCTCTGCAAGGATAGCTTCAATCATTTCTAGTGTTGCGGCTAAAGCTTGTTTGCGATCGGTATTTGTAGCAGTTGACAAGCTATCATCTTTTATCATTTTCCGAATGTGCTCTAGTTGTTCAATAGTCATTTCACTATAACGTAATTGCGACATTTCTTGAGGGGAGCCTTGTATGCAATCCATACTTAATCGATCGGTGATCAGCTTGCCGTTAATATGATCGATTTCATGCTGTAGTACGCGCGCAGTAAAGCCTTCTGCTATTTCAGAGATAAAGTTACCGTTTGTTAAGAAAGCGGTATAGTGAATCTTATCATAGCGAGGCACTTTACCAGTAAGTTTTTCAACTGAGAAACATCCTTCCCAGTCATATACGCATTGAGCATCTGTTGTGGGTGTATATTGTGGATTGATTAGAACTGTTGTAGGAACGACTTTAGCATTTTTTCGGATGAATGCTGCCTTTTGTGAAATGCCGTACACAATAATTTTCTTGGCGACACCCACTTGAGGTGCGGCTAAGCCTACGCCATTTAGCTGTAGGAAGGTATTTTTTAAGTTTTCGATAAAAGTGATATCTTGTTCTGAGAGTGGGAAAATAACTGCTTGAGCTTCTGATCGTAATACTTCAGGATGTGGTCCATGCTCTATTGTTACAACATCTAATGGCATAACATAACTAACTTAAAAATGGATAATAATTGGCTAGTATAGCATAGAGAAAGTAGAATTCAGGCTTAACAAAATTAAGGTTTCAGACTCAATTTAAGAAAACTATGGCAATTACTCTTTTTTACCATCCTATCTTTTTAGAACACGAAATGGGGTTAGGGCATCCTGAACGGCCTCAACGACTAGAGCTCATTATTAGCTCTTTGCACCAATTGCAATGGCATGATGAACTCCTATGGCAAACACCCCATATGATTTTGAAAGAAGATCTGTTGCGTGTGCATAATGAAGAATACATAAATAGCGTATTTGCAGCCTCTCCCAAAGAAGGGTATTACTATTTTGATGGGGATACAGCAATGAATCCTCTCACACTGGAGGCAGCATGCTTTGCCGCGGGTAGTGTTAAAGATGCGGTGAAAGCTGTAATGGATAAGCAAACAAAACGAGCTACTTGTTTGGTAAGACCGCCTGGTCATCACGCAGAGCCTGATAGAGCAATGGGTTTTTGTTTTTTTAATAATGTTGCTGTCGGTGCTGCATTTGCATTGGATGTCTATAAATTAGAGCGCATTGCCATTATTGATTTTGATGTCCATCATGGTAATGGTACAGAAAAGATGTTTCGAGATGATCCACGCGTATTTTATTGGTCATCTTTTCAACATCCCTTTTATCCAGGAGTTGAACTGGATAAGCAACCCTCTCATTTTCATTTTCATCCACTTGCAGCAGGTAGTGGTAGTGAAGCCTTTCATGATTTAGTAGACAATCATCTTGTGGGTGCCTTAGAAGCCTTTGCGCCCCAGTTGATTTTTATTTCTGCTGGTTTTGATGCGCATCGTAAAGATCCTCTTGCAGAATTATTTCTCGTACAAAAAGATTATTTTTATGTTACGGATAAAATTGTAAAAATTGCAGAAAAAGTGTGTGAAGGTAAAGTAATTTCGACGCTTGAAGGTGGTTATCATTTAAAAGCTTTGTCACATTGCTTTGCTGCGCATTTAAAAGCAATGCGTTAATGTGAATAATTTCTAAGTAAATTATTCACATCCTTTAATTTATGTGCTAAAGGCCAAATTGCCTATAAGATTTTTCCTGTTTATCTTCTTTCAATGAATCTTTTATTATTAAGCTAAAGATCTGAGTAAGCGCTTCATCAAAAGAAGTTATGATAGGCTCAAGAGGTTGGTCAGCGTTGGCCGATTGTGTTTTAGGGAAAATTGTGGTTGATGGCATAATCTGTTTCGAAATCCTATCTATTGCTTGTTCAAGATCGTCGACGTTGGTTAATGATTTTTTGATATCTTGAATGATGTCTGATAATTTTCCTTGCTCGTCTTCATAATGTTCTTGCAAATTATCCAAAAGTTTTGCTGAAGCATTGCTCAAAGTTACTCTGGGTTGTATGAAAGATGCCTCAGTATCGGGTAGAATTATTTTTGATTTTTTTTCTTCAAAGTTAGGGGTAAAAGATGGATTTAATGGGGATGATTTTTTCTTTGTAGATGATTTTCTTTTTTTATTATTAGATTTCGCAATTATTAGTGTTGACTCTAGCTTTTCTATGGTTTTTTTGAGTTTCTGAGCCTCTATTATTTTAGAGTTCAAGATATTGTTTGTATTTATTATGATGCTAGTAATTGTTTTGAAATCATCTATGATGTCTTGAATTGGTTGATTTTTAGTATTTTGAAAATTATTCTGGTGTTCTTGTGCTGCTGTTTTTATCGCTTTTTCATTTAGTGCAAGTCCATTAATCTTATAACTTGTGACTGTATATTCAACAAACATTAAATCTAGACTCTTCTGGTGACACATGGCGCTAGAAATTTCATGTTGGTTCTTGATGAAAAGAGTATGAGTGAAATTTTTTAATTCATTTTCTACCTCATTTCTATCTAAGCGCTCATTTGAAAATTCATTCACGAGCGTAATAGCTTTTTGATCAATTTCTCTAATTAAATTTTGATTTAATACCTCTATGTCTTGTGCAAAATATTTTTGAATAATCTCAATAATAAGTATATCTTCATATTTTTTAAAATCTTCTGCCTTGATAATGATGGCTTCACTAAAAAGACTTGGAAAATGTTCATTTAAAGCATTGTTTACTGCACTGATGATGAATCTGTTTTTTTGAAGGAGGTCTAATTTTTGTGTCTCTGCTTGTTCAACTGCATTTTTATGAGATTTTTGAACAGCAATGTTAATGTTATTAAATATTGAATCATAGAGGGAGTGTGCCTCCTCACGTAATTTGTTTTTTTCTTCTTGAATTTTAGAGGAAATTATTTTTCTTTTTTCATTTGCGTTAAGGTCTTGGGTGTCTAAGGACTGCATGAGAGATGTAGAGCGCTCTTTTATATTTTTTTCAATAAAATTTTTGATTGCGTTTGATTGTGCTTCAAAAATTTTATTATTGATCGTTTCTAGGCAAGCATTGAATTGTATTGCATGAATATCAATTCCATATTGCTTATTGAGGAAAGCATATCTATCTTGCAATTGTTGTGAGGATGCTGCGCAGGTTAATATTATTTTGATACGTTTTAATGCATTCCCTGGTTCATTGCCATAATCACTTATTTTCTTTTTTTTATAATGAAGCATGACACCGCACCTATCTTTTATGTTTAAAAGCCAATTTGCTTAGTATATTATAGATTTGAGTCATTAAGCCACATCATGTTTTGAGTTTGTTCTGTACACTTTCCTGTACATCAGCTTTTTGTCGTATTTCTTTAAAATCTTCAATTGCCTTACGTTCGTTGATGCCTTTGTTAATACTCCCTGCAGAAGCAACAATCACGCGTTTCATATCTTCCATCAGTGATCCCGCTTTATTTTTTGGATCATTGAATTTGGTAGAGTTATTTCTTTGTAAATCCAGAATAGCGCCATAAACGATATGAGCATTCTTATAACCATCTTGAGGATCGGTCAGTGGATATTGACGTGTGATTTCAAGTAATTTACTAATACCGTCTAATACTTGAGTATCAGATAAAAGACGATGATTTGATGCTTTCTGTTTTGCTCGGCTGAATAAAGAACTTGCGATGTCAGTGGTTTTTGCAGATCGTAAAAAGTCTTTTGCCTCAAGTGCCCTTCCTTTTAAAACGTCGGAAATTGCAGATGCTTCTGTTCTCTTGCGGTCTTTAGATAGATCGATAGCATCTAATTTAATTATGAGGGAGGGCGCTTGAGCTGCTTGATCTTGTTTGGGAGCTTCATAGATTTTTTGTTCTTGCGATTGATCTCGTAGCGCTTTTTCTTGTTTTGCATGATCGCTTGGCAGAGCTTTTACCCAACTAGATGGGGGTGGAGGCTGTGGTACTTCTACAGTGCTTTTTGCCTCTATTTTTTGCTCGGCGTCTTCTTCATGCTCGAGACTTTCTTCCTCTTTATCTTCCACTTTCTCAGCTTCTAGAGTCTCAGGTTCTGGATCTGATTCTAGCTCTGATGTCTCAAGCTCTGGTTCTTCTTGTTCTTGCGCTTTAGGTTCTGGCACTTCTGGTTCTTTAAGTTCTTGCATTTCTGGTTCTTGTTCATCAAGTTCTACGGTTTCTTCTTCTGCTTTGCTTTCCTCTGCGAGAACTTCGGGTTGAATTGGTTCTGATTCTAGAACAGGCGGATTGTCTCTGGCATCCAATCTTTCTCTGTAATCACGCTCTTGTTCAAGCTGTGCTTCTTGAATTTTTTTCCTGAGTTGTTCTATCTCAGAAACTTGTTCTTGTTGATTGACGATAGGTTTCGCTAAGTCTGCTATACGAGCTTGACGCTCTTGTTGTTGCTTCACAAATTCATCGTTTGGTTTAAAATCTTTTTTTGCATCTGCCATGATGATGGTAGCTTTTGCTTGGCGATCAGCGAGTATGGCTGCTTCTTTTTGAGCCTCTTCTTGCTTTTTGCGTTGTTCATCTAACAGCGCCTGTTTGGCTTCTTGTTCTTGTTGTGCTTGTGTTTCTTTAAATTTCTTACTCTCCTTGATAACATCAGCTATATTCATAGGTTTAGATGGCTGTTTGGGAGGTTCTGGATTGTCTACTCTTTCCACTTTTTCTACTTTGCGTAATTGAACACCTCCTAAATTGGGGCCAGGTGGTGGCGGCGGAGGTGGCGGTGGTGATGTCACGTTGAGTGGAGGCGGAGGTGGAGGTGGTGGTGGCATTGATATTGAGGGGGTATCATTTTCAGGCTGTTCAGCTTCTAGCTCTTTGCTTTCAGATTCTGGCTCAGGTTCCGGTAGAACTACTTCAGGTAAAGGCTTCATTTGAGAGGCTTGTTCTAATTCTTGATATAGTTTTGCAACTTGTTGTAAATGTGCTAATTGTTGCTTTTGTTGTTCTATGGCACTTGTTTGTGCAGAGACTAAGCCTTCTAAGGAGGCAATCTGATCATCAGCGGTGAGTAAGAAATCTTTTGCAGCATCAAAATTTGCTTCTAATTCTGCTAGTTTTCGAGCTTGTCCTCTTAATTCACGGTGTTGTTGGTTTTCTAAGGTTTTTGCTTTAGCATCTAACTCTTTAAGCTGTGCTGCAATGGCTTCTTCATTGGAGACATTACCTGGATTTTTGGCTTCATTTGATGTTGCTTGATGCGTTGTTTGTTGTTCCTTTCTTGGGCCACCACGTTCTCTAATCTGCTGAAGCATAGCTGCCATGTCGTTAACAGGTGGTGTGGGCTTTTCTGCATTAGGATCTTTAGAATCTACTTTCCTGAGCTTTGGACCCTGCTGAATTTGTGCAAATATGGCACCTCTATCGACGACAGGTGCAGGGTTATCGGATTTTGGGGTGATGGGCGTTGTTTTCTGTTGTTTAGGTCCAGGACCTCCTGGTGGTGGAGGTGGTGGGGGTGGGCCACCAACAGGTGGAGGTGGTGGGCCGCCATTGGATGATTGTGGCTCGTGGAGCTTCGTTTTTGTTTCTGCAGCTCGAATTTGGGCTTCAAGTTTTTTGATTTCTGCAGCTGCATCTGCGATTATTTTTTCATTTTGTTTTGATTGCGTTTCTAGTTTTGAAATGATGCTCTGTTTGGCACTTTTGACAACGGCTAAAGTATTAAGGCGCTCTTCAGCTTCTGAAATCTTAGGTTTCATCTGATCTTGCGCATCTTTCACTTGTTGTAAAAATGCTTCTGTTGCTTCATTGTAAACTTGAGCAATAGCGCCCTTGTGACCATATTTTCTCTGCTTTATTTCTTCAATTTTGGCTGTGTCTACACGTATGGTTGGGAAAGTGTCTTCTGATTCAGGTCCTGTATTTGACATAGTACGCTCTTTCATTTAAGAATTACCTTGCTTGGTATAGTGACTCAAACAAAATTAAGAAAGTTCCTTAAACCGTCTAGCGTTTGTAGCTGCAGAATGTAGTAAAATTAAAAATAATCAAAGATTGACGTTACTATAGTAAGAATTTAGGAGGGAAAGCTACCTTGGTGCAATTTTGTTGTGCTGTATACAGATCCAATTGATTTAAAAAGGCTTGGTATCATGAGATGAGAGGCTGATTTGAGTATGATCAACCTCCTACACTAAAATTTGTAAGATTAAATTTTATAACTGCCTTTAGAGACTTTTTCAGCTGTACTCTCTGGATGAATTTCATTTAATTTATCCAGTACTTCTTTGAAACCGCTACGATTATTTAGTACGCATATGGCTACTGTTGCTTTGAAATTTTCAATGACTGTAGGTGTCTTTTCTTCAATATAAGCATCGAATGCAATACTTGCATTGTTAACATCTGGCTTCACATATCTTAGTTCCTCACCAACAACATGACGTGTTTGGGATGCAAATGCACGAGCTGCGATAGAGTCGATAGTCTTTGGTTTTTTTGAGTTACTGAATTTTAACATTTATGTTTCCTCATCGTTAGTATGTTACATTTTGTTGCGTGCAGGTGCTTGTTGTTCTTTATATATTGGCTGTTTTTGAATATCATCAATACCTGCGCTGCAAATTCTATGAAAATCACTATGTTCAGCCTTAGAGAAACCATTTTTGTGGATATCTTGATGCTGTTTCATTGCGTTTTCTAAATCTGATTTTAATTGCTCTAGCTTTTTTTCCGCATCCAAGAGAGGGTTATTTGCTAAACCTTGCAGTTTCACGATTAAGCTTTCGCTTAATTTCACAGCATCTGCCTTATTACCCTGAAATTTTACCATCATCGGCATGAAAGCGCCAGATTGTTGTTTTTGTGCTTTATGCACAGATTTTTCATGATATTTTTGAACATCTTTGACAATTGATTGAATGTAGTGATTCACCATTTTTATATCTGCAGATGGTTCGGATTGTTGTTTTTGCTCTTTTT
This sequence comes from Candidatus Berkiella sp., assembly GCA_050252335.1. Classification (GTDB taxonomy): domain Bacteria; phylum Pseudomonadota; class Gammaproteobacteria; order Berkiellales; family Berkiellaceae; genus Berkiella_A. The sequence continues at coordinate 15,763 of JBFWLB010000033.1, forward strand.
GTACAGATTTTTCAGGGGCTTGGTCAATTTGCATCTTTGCAGGAGATACAGGGGGGGGTATTGATGGTGCACGCATTCTGTCAAAGCTAAAGTTCAAGGGCGCTGAAAATACTGGTTTTGGAGATGATAAACTCAGAGCATCGTTTACAATGCTTTCAACATTCTTCGGATCTGTTTTTTTCTTGTCTTCTAGTTTTACAACTTGTTCAGACTTCACCTCTAATACTGGATCTTCTTCTTGAGCAATTTCTTTTCTGTCCTCAGCTTCAGCCTCTAATGCTTGCTCTTCTTCTTGAGCAATTTCTTTTCTGTCCTCAGCTTCAGCTTCTAATGCTTGCTCTTCTTCTTTAGCAATTTCTTTTCTGTCCTCAGCTTCAGCTTCTAATGCTTGCTCTTCTTCTTGAGCAATTTCTTTTCTGTCCTCAGCTTCAGCCTCTAATGCTTGCTCTTCTTCTTGAGCAATTTCTTTTCTGTCCTCAGCTTCAGCCTCTAATGCTTGCTCTTCTTCTTGAGCAATTTCTTTTCTGTCTTCAGCTTCAGCCTCTAATGCTTGCTCTTCTTCTTGAGCGATTTCTTTTTTGTCCTCGGTTTCAGCTTCTAATGCTTGCTCTTCTTCTTGAGCGATTTCTTTTTTGTCCTCGGTTTCAGCTTCTAATGCTTGCTCTTCTTCTTTGGCAATTTCTTTTGGGGCTTCTGTTTCAGCTTTTAAGCTTTGTTGTTTTTGATGAGAGTCTCTTAGTTCTTTGATCATGCTATCCAATGCGCTGTTTGCAGGTATGGGTAAATCTTTGGGCTTATCTCCTCGAGAATCTTCAGGCGTTCTAAGCCACGCTTTTTCTTGTTGGCGGTTAAATTCATGAATCGCACTTTGCGCCAAAAAGCGATCTGCCATTTTATTACCATCAAAGGATACACCCTCTAGTGCTTGTAGGTATTGTTGTTGTTCTTGTGCTTGTTTGAGTTCTGTGTGTATTGCTTTCAACTCTTGTGTTATTTCTGGCATTTTGGGTCTAAGGTTGGGGTTTACTGCTGTCATTCTTGACATTAAACTCACCATCTTGTTCAGCGCTGTGATTTCTGGATATTGATCAGGGTTATTAAATTGGACATTTTCAATTTGAGGTAGATCTTCCGCTAAACCCCGGAAATCACGTCTAACTCGTATATGCATATCTGCTATCGCGATGGGGGGACCGCATGATATACAATCTTCATTCAGAGCGCTGAGAGGATTAGCCAGTGCTAATACATAAGATCTTCCTAGTGAATACACGTCTTGTTCTGTTGAAAATTTACCTGTAATGTTCCTGACAATCAACTCGGGTGCTATCCATGGTAATGAGCCTTTGATTTCTTTCTCAGGATTATCAGCCATAAATTCAGAAACACCAAAATCAATGAGCTTGACCTCGCCTGTCTCTTTATTTCGCAGAAAATTCTCACCTTTGATATCTAAATGCAGAATTCCATTACCATGCGCTCGTTCTACCTCTGCTGACATGCGAGCAAATATATCCAGAGTTTCGTCCAACTTGATGGCGAATGCATCGACATCGAGATCAAGCGTCTTTAATTCTTTTGCAGGTTGATCGAGAGCAGAAGGAAGTTTATCTTTTTGTTTTGCCGAATTCGGAGCATGATTCTGGATGGGTGCATCTGTAATTGCTTGCGCATCATTAGAATCAGCAGCACTTTTTATAGCGGCTTGGAGATCAGGATTTGGGCTATCTGAATCGGAGAAAACAGTTGTACCACTGTATACAGTTGTGCCACTTGCTTCATTAAAATCAGCAGCACTTTTTATAGCGGCTTGGAGATCAGGATTTGGGCTATCTGAATCGGAGTAAACAGTTGTACCACTGTATACAGTTGTGCCACTTGCCTCATTAAAATCAGCAGCACTTTTTATAGCGGCTTGGAGATCAGGATTTGGGCTATCTGAGTCGGAGTAAACAGTTGTGCCACTGTATACGGTTGTACCACTTGCATCATTAGAATCGGCAGCGCTTTTTATAGCGGCTTGGAGATCAGGATTTGGGTTATCTGAATCGGTGAAAACTGTTGTGCCGCTGTACACGGTTGTGCCGCTATCGTATATAGCTGTTCCACTCGGGTCATCAGCTTTTGATACATCTGGATTAGAATTTGCTTCAGTAGCTAATCTTTCTAACGTCTGGGTCTGGGTTTGGGTTGGTTCAGATGCTTCTTCAATAATAGTATCGGATAAATTCTGTCCATGTTCCAGCGTATTAGGAATAGGTCGGCCTAAATTGGGCATGACAATATATAATTGGCCATCTACGGTGCATTGCTCATAGAGTAGCCCTTGAATTAGATTCATCTTTGTTTCTTTGTCAATGTCGTCATTATTTCCTGGTTCTAAGGGAATTTTAATAGCGACATTATCGTCTGATTTACTGCCATCAGCAGAGACATAGCGTCCTGAAAAAACAGCGCCAAAGGATCCTTGCCCTAGCAATTTATCAAAGTTAATTTCAAGGGTTGCACCACTTTCCAAGACGACAGACTTTATTCCGGTTTGTTCAGTTATGCTAGACATATGCACTCTTTTGAATATAAAACTACTCTAGCGGATTAGGCTATCGTCATAATAGGAAAGTTCCGCATCTCAAGTTAAAAATATTTAAAGATGGTGAGGTTACACCTATGAGCTATTAGAAGAGAAAAAATAATTCTAGAGTAATTTCTGATGAAAAATGAGATAGTTAAAGAATGATTAAAATTGTATTTGCAGAAATGTATAAAAAAGCTAAAAATTATTCAGGAAAAATTTTGCCTGGATTGAGTATATTTTGAGGGTCAAATTGTGCTTTGATATTTTTCATTAGGCAGAGTGTGTCATTGTCTATTTCCTTATCAATATAATCCCGTTTTTCAATCCCTACACCATGTTCCCCAGAAAGAGAGCCCTTTAGGCTTAATACTTTATCAAAAAGTTGAAGCAGACACGCTTTGGCTTGAGGGCCTTTGATAGGATCAAAAGGATCTACTAAAAAATTAACATGAATATTTCCATTACCTGCATGACCAAAATTAACAACTTGTATTTCGTATTGTTTGGAAAGCATTTCTGTGAATTCTAAAATTTCGCTGACTTTGCTGACAGGCACAATAATATCTTCGTTAATTTTATGAGGGGATAAACTTCTTAAAGAGGCAGAAAGAGATTTTCTAATTTTCCATAGTTCTGCAGCTTCTTTTTCTGAACGTGCAATATTCACTTCAAGTAAATCTGGATGTTGGATAGCCGCAACAATGGCTTGCAGATCATGATCGATAATAGAATGGCTGCCATCTACTTCAATAATGAGCATGCTTTGTGCATTCTCAGGTAATTCAGGATGAGAGAAATTTCGCACCATGCGAACAGCATTACCATCCATGAATTCAACCCCACAGGGGATAATGGGTTGTTGCATGACTTTTATGACGGCCGATAAAGCGCTTGGCATGGAAGAAAAGAAGGCGCGTAAAGTGCGCTTTGTTTCTGGCAGGGGCAATAGTTTTAAAATGGCAGAAGTCACGATACCTAAAGTGCCCTCTGAGCCAATCATCAGTCGAGTTAGATCATAACCCACAGAACCTTTGGTTGTGTATACCCCAGTATGAATGGTATGTCCTGTACCCGTCACAGCTGTTAAACCAAGTACATTATCTTTTGTCGTTCCGTATTTCACTGAGCGAGGTCCTGCCGCACCACAAGCGATATTCCCACCAATGCTAGAGTAGGGGGCGCTGGTGGGATCAGGTGCCCAAAATAATCCCATTTTTTGCGCTGCTTCTTGCGCACTTTGGTTTAACACACCAGGCTCAACAACCATGAACCTGTTTTGCGGATCGATTTCGATGATTTTTTGCATACGTTCTAAAGAGAGAACAATGCCGCCTTTAATAGGAACCGCAGCACCTGTTGTGTTGGTGCCACGGCCTCTTGCGATTAAGGGAATGTTGTGTTGTGCGCAGAGCTTTACAAGTCGCACAACATCTTCATGGCAGGAAGCAAAGACAACCGCGTCTGGGAGTGCATGTCGTCTGCTATTATCATAACCATAAGCCCAGCAATCACTAGGTTCTGTATAAAAAGACGCATCATCAAATTGTGACCTTAATAAGGTAATCAGTTTATTAGCCGCGTCTTTTTTCATTATTTGTTAGGGATTTTGGTATTCGAAAATCTTAACAACTTTTGCTACACCTTTCGTATTGCGAGCGATATCTACCGCAATTTCTTCTTCCGCGGGTGTGACAATACCCAATAGATAAACAACGCTATCTTCGGTTATCACTTTCACGCGCGCAGGATTGATATCACGGTTAAGCAACATAGCGCTTTTGATTTTGGTTGTAATTACACTGTCTGCAGAGCGCGTCATTAAAGAAGTAGGAGCGGCAATCACGACTTCGTTATGTAATTGTTTGAACTTAGCTACTTCTTTTACAGCAGCCTCCACTCTGCTTCGAACTTCACTACTAGGCGCTTGACCAATGAGCAGCACTCTATTGTTGTAGCTGATGACAGATACATTCGTATTTTGCTCGTCTTGGGTTAAGGCTTGGTGGATGGATTGAACAGCTTTTAATTCAAGACCTTTGTCATCGACAATGGTTCCTGTGGTTCTTCTGTCTTGTGCCACAGCAACACCGGTTGCTGCTGAGCTTGCAACAACCGCTGCACAACCTTGTAGTGTGCCGAGCGTTACAGGAATGAGTAAAGCCATTTTAGCTAAATTAAGTAAACGAGAATATTTTATGTGGCGCATGATTCTGTTCCAAACAACAAATGATCAATTAATTCACAAAGACAATGGATTATCAAGATATGCACTTCTTGAATACGTGCTGTATTCGTTCCAGGCACTCGCAATTCAATGTCCTGACCTTTTAAAACTCTTGTTAATTCACCACCATCTCGACCAGTAAGTGCAACCACACGCATACCTTTGCTGTGCGCAGCATAAACGGCATTGATGATGTTTTCTGAGTTACCGCTCGTTGAAATAACCATGAGCACATCTTGAGATTGCCCCAAACCTTTTACTTGCTTAGAAAATATTTCTTGGTATTGGTAATCATTGGCAATAGAAGTCAAGGTAGATGCATCCGTAGTTAAGGCAATTGCCGCTAAACTGGGGCGCTCTCGGTCAAATCTATTAAGTAATTCAGATGAAAAATGTTGGGCATCTGCCGCAGATCCACCGTTTCCGCAAACTAAGATCTTGCCCTTATTCTGCAAGGCGGTGACCAATAACTTTCCAGCATTTTCAATGGATGGTGGTAAGGTATCTAAAGCCGCGAGTTTGGTATCGATACTATCATTGAATAATTGTCTAATTTTATTTTGCATAGGTTTTTTTATATATATTTGGATTTCTGACAAGTTAAATGTTTATGCTTTAGCGCATCATTCTACTCCAAACGCATCAGGAATCCAGGCAATGTTAAAATTTGGTTGTTTACCTGAGATAGAGATGACATCCATCCGGCAGTCGCTTTCGGGATAGTGTTGCAGAAAGAACTCAGCGGTTCGAATGAGCTTGCGTTGTTTGCTACGGTGAATGGTTTCTTCAGGCGTGCAAAAAGAAGTATTTTGTTTATAGCGAACCTCTACGAAGACAATTACTTTGCCTTCTTTCATGATGAGATCACACTCACCCATTGAGCAGCGAAATTGTCGATGTAATAAGCACAAGCCCTTATTTATCAAGAAATCTAACGCAACTTTTTCGGCAAGATTGCCTACTTGCGTGGTGTTGGATAGGCTGCTTTGCTTTTTAGCGAAGAAGGGTTTATCTTTGTTAGCTTTTGTGAACATATCATAGTTACCATTCATGCAAAATCTACAGCATAAATCAAATGTTTTTGAAAAGCATCCTACTACATCTATTCTTGTGATTTTAGCTGTGCTTCTTGCATTATTGTATGGCCTTTTTTCCATTAAATGTATTAATAATCGTTATACTGAGTTTGAATCAAAAAATCTCAAAACGATTCTTAAGCAATATTACGTTGCTAATATTATTGACCAAAATATTGGGCGTTTTATTAAATTGCGAGAGCATGCGCCTTTGCAGCAGCGTAAAGAAAGACCTACCCGTAATTATGTAGCGAAAATACCTGGTACATTGGAGCGCAAATATTATGTATTGAATACCGATGCGGATGGTTTCATTGCGCCAAGCCATATACACGAGATGCCAGATGCAAAAATCGTATTTCTGGGAGGCTCGACCACGGAATGTTTGTACATGGAAGAAACGGAGCGTTTTCCCTATTTGGTTGGGCGATCTTTAGAGCAGGCGACTGGTTTAAAAGTAAATAGCTATAATGGCGGTGTTTCGGCGAATGAATCAATGCATTCGATTAATATTTTGTTGAATAAAGTACTGGCAATGAAGCCTACCGTGGTTGTGCTGATGCACAATATTAATGATTTAGTGATGTTGCGTTTGCAAGGAACGTATTGGTATCAAACCTCACTTAAAAGCCACTTACAAAGCTCTAAAACTGTGTTTACGCGTTTTGAATATCCACCACATGATCCTGCAGTAAGTAATATTGAGATTGAAGAAGCATTTAAGCGAAATTTAGAGACCTTTATTGCAATATGCAATATTAATAATATTGTCCCTGTCTTGATGACACAAGCAAATCGTGTTGAGGATGATGCTTTGTATCATCGATTCAACGATATCATTAGAGAGGTTGGTTTAGCGCATAAAATTACAGTGGTTGATTTAGCACAACAAATCCCTAGAAACCTAGAAATGATGTATGATTCATACCATTATACAGCAAAAGGAAGTGCTTTTGCTGCGCGTATTATCAGTCATGAGCTTGCGGATATTCTTGCTGTGAGGTCTCGGAATAGCAAAAGTGCTTCTTAATCGATGAGCGCAGCGAATTATTTCTCACTTTCGTAACGAGAGACGCTCGTAATGGCATAGCTGTTACGCGCAGAGGGATTTAGCAAGTTGAATTTAAATCCGTAGCATAAATCCCCCTTGCGTACTGAATCAGTACGCATCCCCCTTCAAAAAGTGGGATCTTTTATTCGCTTTGCTCATATTAAAAACGAGAACAGGTTAAGCATATGCCCAAAAATTTAAGATCTTTCGTTTGGTATTTTTTAAAATCACATCGTTGGGCTTTGAGTGTTTTTGCCGTTGTGACTGTCGTTTGGTCGATTGAGCTCTCTTTAAGTCCCTATCTTCTAAAAATGGTCATTGATGGTGTGATTCGTACAGCGGCTTCGCCCGATCAAATGCTAGCCGTCATTATATTGCCAGCCATATTGTACCCATGCATGTCAATTATCATCAATCTCAATTTCAGAATGTTTGATTATACCTGCTTAAAAATTTTTCCAAAAATAAGAGCAGATATTGTTACCTCTATGTTTGAGTATCTTTCTAGGCACTCACATCGCTATTTTGCTCAGCATTTCTCTGGAAATTTATCAAAGAAAATATTTGATCTGTATTCGGGGATTGAGCCGATTATTCAGATCCCCAATACTAATTTTATTCCTGTAACAATTGCTACAATACTTGCTTCGGTTGTCATGTACTCCGTACACCCCATATTTTGTGCTGTATTGTCGTTATGGACAGTGTTTTTTGTGAGTATCTCATATACGCTTTCCAAGCATTCTGAGGCTTTATCTTATGCATTATCAGAGACGGATAATCAATTGGGCGGTAATGTGGTTGATAGTATTTCTAATATGATCAGTGCAAAGATATTTTCTAATACACGCTATGAAAAAACACTTATTTCTGATGCAGCGATAAAATTAATCGATAAAGATCGAAACTTGCAAATGCATATGCTGAAAACATTTTTTGTTCAAGGTCTTATGGTGACTGTTTTGTCTGCCTCCATGATGGGGGGCTTGGTGTATGGGAGATTGCATAACTGGGTATCAGTGGGTGATTTTGCATTAGTGCTCAATTTATCAGGCTATATTATTATGAATGTGTGGAATGTTGGGAAAGAAATGATACGTTTTTCTAAAGAAGTAGGAAAGTGTAAACAAGCATTGAAAATTATTTCTGAACCGCATGAGATTCAAGAACTTCCCAATGCTGCGCCTCTTATTCTAACAAAAGGCAATATAAAATTTGAACAAGTAGATTTTGTTTATACAGCGAATCACCCTCTCTTTAATGAACTGAGTGTGGAAATTATTGCCGGTCAAAAAGTAGGATTAGTTGGGTATTCCGGTGGTGGTAAATCAACTTTTGTGAAGCTTTTGTTGCGATTACATGATGTAAATAGTGGACGTATTCTGATTGATGATCAAGATATTAAAACAGTGCGCAAAGACAGCTTGCGCAATCATATTGGATTTATTCCACAAGATACAGAACTTTTTCATCGCTCTGTTTTCGATAATATTCGCTATGGACGATTAGAGGCAAGCGAAGCAGAAATCATTGCTGCTTCTAAAAAAGCACATTGTCATGAATTTATTGAGCAATTACCCGAGGGCTATCAATCATTGGTGGGTGAGCGTGGCATTAAATTATCCGGTGGGCAAAAGCAACGTATTGCGATTGCAAGAGCCATTTTAAAAAATGCACCTATCCTACTACTGGATGAGGCTACATCTGCTTTAGATTCTGTTACAGAACGCTATATTCAAGAAAGTTTGCATGCCATGATGGAAAATAAAACCACCATTGTTATTGCGCATCGCCTTTCTACTTTATCGGAGATGGATAGAATATTGTTTTTCAAAGATGGAAAAATTATAGAAGATGGTTCATTTGAAACATTATTGAAAATACCGGATGGGCATTTTAAATGTCTCTGGGAAATGCAAGCAGGGGGTTTTATTCCAGATATGCCTTTTCCAGAGAGGCTTGAATAATGCATAATCACAAAGCAGTCGTTCACTGGTGCGAAACAACTCTTAAAAGTAAAGGCTATTGCTTGCTTGGAACGGTAGAAGCTGTTCGGCTAATGCTATGGTCAAAGGTGTATCGAATTTTAACATCAGAAGGATATATTTATATCAAACAGATGACGACACCTTTTGCGATTGAAGCAAAATTAATTCATTATCTTGCTGGTAGAGAGCAGCCTGCCTTGCCAACATTGATTGCTTATAATGAAGCTTTACTTTGTTTTATGATGCTGGACTCAGGGACTACTTTACGAACAATCTTGAAGCAATATTATGATATAGATATTGTTACCCAGGGGCTTGTTACATATGCAAATATACAGCAAGAAATGAGTCAATCTCTTGAGGCACTTTTAGCTTTGGGTGTGCCTGATTGGCGGCTTCAGTGTTTACCCAGACATTATCATGCTCTTTTGAGTCATGAAGCTTGGTTGTTAAATGATGGCTTGACTGCTCCTGAGCTTGATGACTTAAAAAACACACATTCACAGTTTGTTGAGATTTGTGAGCAACTTGCCTCTTATAAAATACCAGAGACAATAGAGCATTGTGATTTTCAAGATAATAATCTTTTACTTCAACAAGAGTTTGTTACGATTAACGATTGGGCGGATGCTGTGATAGCGCATCCATTTTTTTCCTTACATTCATTTTTGCAGAGCGCTCGGCGTAATCATGGTTTTGCAGAAAATAGTACAATAGATAATGCACTCAAAAATGCTTATTTACAAGCTTGGATTGGTTTTGAATCAGATCAAAGGCTATTAGAAATATATGATTTAACTAAGATCCTTCATCCAATTAAATTTGCAATGAGTTTCTATCGTATCACTTTGTGTGTAGAGACAGAGGCAGATAATGTTGAACTTAGTGAATATAAAGGCACAATTACGCAAGCATTGAGAGTATTCATTGATGAGATGCAAACTTTGAAAAGATAACCCCTAAGATAGGACTATAAGCATGATCAAAACATACAAAAAGAAAGATGGAAAATTGTATGAAGGTGAAGCAGATTTCTCTACACTGACTAAAAAGGATATTATATGGTTTGATATGATCAGTCCTGATGCTGCAGAAGAAAGAAATTTAGAAGAAATTTTAGGTATTGATGCGCCAACCCCTAAGGAAATGCAAGAGTTGGAATCTTCCAGTCGTCTTTATGCGGAAGGTGGCGCAATTTATCTTACAACAACTTTGGTCACCCAAGCAGATTCAGAGAATCCACAAACTAAATCTGTAACTTTTATCGTAAAAGATAAAGTACTTGTTACCTTAAGATATTCTGATCCTAAAGCATTTACTCTCTTTTTAAATCGTGCATCCCGTATCTCTGGTTCTAAAATTGAAGATGGTTTTCAGGTGTTTTTAGGATTAATGGAAGCTGTTATTGATCGATTATCAGATAGTTTGGAAATGATCGGGAAAAATTTAGATGAAACCTCGCATATTGTCTTTCAAAATAATGGGGTCGATGAAGAGAAGAATAATGACTTGCAAAATATATTAAAAAATATTGGTAGGCAAGGTGATTTAAATGGAAAAATTAGAGAAAGTTTACTCAGCCTCTCCAGGGTATTTAGTTATTTATTAATGGTTGGCTCTGAGCATAAAGCAAAACATAAAGAGGTGTTGGATACTTATGCAAAGGATATTAGCTCATTATCAGAGCATGCTACTTATATTTCAAATAAAGTAAATTTGTTGCTGGATGCAACCTTAGGTCTTATTAATATTGAACAAAATGCGATCATTAAGATATTCTCAGTAGCCGCGGTTGTGTTCTTACCACCCACCTTAATTGCCAGTATTTATGGGATGAACTATAAATATATGCCTGAGCTTGATTGGCTATTTGGTTATCCATTTGCCATTGGTTTGATGATTGTTTCAGCGATCTTGCCTTTTTGCTATTTTAAATATCGCCGATGGCTATAGTGAATTTTAAAAGATGAGAGATTTAGGGTGGGCAAGTAATGCCCACCAAGCAGTCTATGTGTTTATACTAAGCACTTAAGGATTTTGCTTTGATAGACAGAGAATATTTTTTTAGCATAGGAAGGATCGGTTGCATAACCTGATTTTTGCAGATTAATTAAAAAGTCATAGGGGCTTTCTGCTTCTAGCGCTGCTTGATAACGTGAACATCTTTTAAGCATTGCAACGTAATCTGAGAAGGATTCTTGAAAGCCATCATACGCTCTAAAACCAGCAACTTCTTTCACCAATTTACCACGTCTATATTCTTTCGTATTGGTGATTACCTTTTTTTGTGAGGCGCGTTGAGAGGATTTGACACCAAATATATTGTAGCTACTGGAGCCATCGCGACATTTAGGGATCTTTTTGCCCCAGTTGGTTTCATGCGCGGCTTGGGCTACGAGTACTTTGGGATCAATGCCTAGCTCTTTTGCTGCTTCTTTAGCATGTGGGTAAATGGTTTGTGCAAAGTCAGCTGCCGAGTTGAATTTTGTTTTCTGGGCAGGCTGATCTTCAGCCATGCTGACAGTGGATACCATCAAACATAATGTCAAAAGCAGTGCATAAATGAAGTTATTTTTTCTTTGTGAAATCATACGGTAAATCTTCTAACACCAAATTTAGTTTTAATAATAACTTTTAATGAGGGGCTATGATATCGGCTCTTGAAGCAATTGTCAAAAATCAAGAATATCAACTAACATATTTGAAAAGGGGGCTTCTATGAAAATAGAGCTAAAAAATGCTCAGCCATTATTTGTTATTACAGGTGCAATGGGGAGCGGAAAATCAACGATTGTGCGGCAGTTAAGAACACTTGGATTTTGCTGTGTGGATGAGCCAGCGCGTGAAATTTTAAAAGAGCAACGCGCGATTGATGGAGAGGGTGTTTATGATAAAGATAAAAAATTATTTAAAGAATTAATGTTATCACGTTCATTGTTGCGCTATGAAGAAATGAAGGACAAGCAGACACCTTGCTTTTTTGATCGAGGTATTCCAGACAATGTGGCATATGCGCGTTTGTTTGAGTTGGATGATAGTGCAGATATGAGAGCCTCAAAGCTTTATCGATACAATACAAATATTTTTTTATTACCCGCTTGGAAAGATATTTATGCTACCGATGATGAACGTACTATCTCATTTGAGGAAGCCCATAACTTTGGAGAAGCTATTTCATCCATTTATCGTGGCTTAGGTTATAAGCTGATAGAGGTGCCTTTTGATACACCTTCAGCTAGAGCGAAGTTTATTATTAACTATGTACTGGATATTTTATCTTAAGCTATTTGTTTTGAGTGGTTATGCCGGAAATTATTATCCAGTATCTATAATTTTTGATAGCCCTGAATAAAGTTACCTTGCTTGATAAATTGAGATCTTGTTCTAAGCTTAAAAACATAGACTCAGATTTTAGGGATTAGATCAATGAGGCTCGGCATTATCATCATACCTTTGGGATTATTGGGGTGTACAACCATGCTTCATGCAAATACTAGCAAAATACCCAGTCTTCCAAATTTAAAATTATTGATGCCGCTACTGTTAGATGGGGCAGAGTCATATGATGCTGTTGAGCAAAACGAGATCAAAAATAATCGAGATTTCTTATATCGTTCTCCAGAGAGTACACGAAAAAAGAATTCTTTTCTATCGCCACACAACATAAGGCAATATGTTCAAAATTTGCGAAAATATTCAGAATTACAAGTCACCAATCAACTTGCTGTGACAGTAGGCACCTTCAAACTCTCTCCATTGAGTGACAAGCAAATGCAGCTCATTGAAACGCACGAAGCATTTTTGCCACGTACAAACAACGTGAGTGATGATGCAGACAGAGGCTATGGTATCAAATTCCGTTACACGCTTTAAGATATTGCACAATTTAAGTCTGATGCTTACAATCTTCGCTTATTTTTTTTCATTTCTGTATTGGACGCTAAACTCTTCGAAGAAGTAGATTGAGCACCCTCTGTCGGTGTTTCTTTATTTTGAGTAGAAACGGACGTGCTACGAATACTATAGGATTTGGTTGTAGGTAAAGAAATCTTGGCATCTACTTCTTGAGTAGTCATTTTGTGTATATCGCAAGCTGCCTGTGGTGCCTTATCTGTTTGAGTGCGACGATACATGGGTTGTAATTGCTCTCCGTAATAGGAATCAATGACTGAGAATCCTAATTGATTCATAATGTGGGGTGCTTCAATGCCAGAATCCATTTGTGCTTCGAATAAATCATTGTGTAAACTCATGACGATGCCATGACCGGAAAAAGAGGCCAAATCTTTCGGTATATTCGGACGAATGATTAAATTTGCTTGAATTTCTTTCCATACATCTAAAAAAGAGTTGCCATTTATTTTAACCTGCGCATTTCGAATGATTTGGTTAGGGCCTGGCATAAAGGGTAATCTTAATAAATGTGCCAAGGTTGGGTTCAGTTCTAAAATTGCATTAAATGCTGTACGGGAAACGGAGGCTCCCCAAAGAAAACGTGCAGATTGCACGTAGCAATATGCCAAATATTGCTCTTCTCCCATTAACGCTTGCTTTTTGTCTTTCAGAGAAACATGGTTTTCATCGTATAAATGATCAAGTTCCTTATATTTTTCCCAAGCAGGAAAGAAAATAGATACGGTTTCTTCCATTTTTTTTCTTAAGCTAGGATCTGCTTTAATCATTTCTGTAATATGGTACTCTAAAAAATTTTCTTTTGAAAAAGATTGAAAACTCCATGGATTATATTTTTCTGCTGACATGGCTTCTCGGAACTCAATAAAAGCATCATAGTCAGGATGCCCTTCCTGAATAGGGTTATTATTTGAATCTAAGCCCATACCGAATAATATGAGTTGACATAAACTAGACATATAATATGAATGCACTTGTGATTCTGCCGGTAGATAGCGATATTTGAATGCCATTTCAAATCCTAAAACAGAAGGGGATGAAAAAAGCAATACAGTTTTCTCAGGTAAATCTAATAGCGCTTTTTGCTCAGGATTTAACTTAAAATATCGGTGAGTAGTCGCTGAGTGATAGGGATTGTTTTGAAAATCAATGCCCAGGGATTCTGGATTTGCTTTACTGGCAGTGGCGGGGAACAATCGATCATAACTCTCTTCGATGTTGGACCAATAGTCATTTGCTAGGCTAGAGATTTGTGAGTACATTCCGGCATCTTCCACTTCTTCCATACTCTCACTAGCGGTAACGGTGCTTGCAGTTGTCTGCGAATGGCTAAGGTTTGGATCTCCTTTTGCATTTTGTTCATGCAGAGTGGGGGCGCTAATCATACTGGTACCAGGGATAATAGGAAGTGCAATATCCCAGTCTGCACTATCATTGACTTCTGTTAATGCAAGGTATTCTTTTTGCTGCTCATCAAAACAAAGTGCTTTACCATCGTTCCAAACTAAAGGCAGTGTTTTAAAGGCAGCGTGCAAATGTTCCCAAGCAAGATCTTCCGGCAGTGTATTTGCATCGGTGAAATTATAGGGGTAGAGCATCATATTTGCGTAATTTGTGATGGGGTTCCAAGTATTGTCGACACGAACACCATCTGCCCTATAGATATGGCCATTCAAAAGGCCTTTTGTAAGTTGTCTTTTTTGGTATTCGGAAAATGGGCCTTTGGCTTCGTGTAAAGCGGTAATAGCTTTTTGCCAGCTCTTAGTACATTTAAAGGTTTCTGGCAACCACGCACGTTTTGTGTGCCAGCTTCCCTTTTTGTGTAAGTCCAAATCTTTTTTCTTTCCTGATCGAAGCGTGTTTAGTATTTGTAAATTGATAAATGGCATTAAGTGGCAGCTTGAATCGCGTTGTTGTGCAAAACAATATTCAGTAGGATGGGGCGCGCCTGACTTTGACATATTACAATCCTCGTTAATGTGACTATATCATTCTGGTTGTCTTCACTTTTAATTTAAGACTTTCAGTATGTATAAAGGGTTCCCCAGATTATTCAGACACCCACAATTGCCTTGACAATTAATTATTGAATAACTATATTTAATCATCGATGAGGGATTATAAATTAAGTTATGGCCACAGCTAGGACAGAGCAAATCAATTTAGAGGCAACGCCTTATTACCATTGCATGACGCGTTGTGTAAGGCGCAGCTACTTATGCGGTGTAGATAGCTATAACAATAGAGACTATTCACATCGTAAAGAATGGATGGTTTCCCGCCTTAAATATCTGGCAAGTGTCTTTGCCATTAAAATCTGTGCCTATGCCATCATGAGTAATCACTATCATGTGGTGTTGCATGTGAATGAAGAAGAGGCGAATACATGGAATACCGAAGAAATCATCCATCGTTGGTCTTCTCTTTTTCCCAAAGATGCCAAACAACATCAACATTTAGACTCAAAAATAAAACTATGGCGAGAGCGTTTAACAAGCATCAGCTGGTTTATGCGTTGTTTAAATGAACCCATAGCAAGAGCTGCAAATGATGAAGATGAGTGCATGGGAAGGTTTTGGGAAGGGCGTTTCAAATCCCAAGCCTTGTTAGATGAAGGCGCACTCTTAAGTGCAATGGTCTATGTCGATTTAAATCCTATTCGTGCGGGTCTTGCATTAACACCAGAGACATCAGAATTTACCTCTATTTATGAACGTATAAAAATGATTGCTCAGCAGTTGAATTCGAAAAATAAGCTGAAGAAAAATCACCCGAAACCAAGCGTATATGATTTACTAAAGCAACCCAAATCCCTAGTTCCTTTTGCTAATATTTCAGAAAATCAAGTTCATGCCATTGATTTTAAACTGTCTGATTACTTAGCGCTTGTGGATTGCACAGGCCGCATTATCAGAGAAGATAAAAAAGGTGCAATTCCAGAACACCTGATACCGATATTAAATCGTCTACGCTTGGATGTACGAAATTGGATACCCATGATAAAGCATTTTGAATCGAGTTTTTATCATGCCATTGGAAATGAAACACAGCTTCTCTACTTCAGTCAGCACAGAAAATGGATTGCGAAAGGGCGCACTGCTGCAAGAATGTTTTATAAAATCGCATAATTTTAAGAAAATCTAGAGACTTT
>JBFWLB010000034.1:0-31167 GCA_050252335.1 Candidatus Berkiella sp.
GAATCCATTTACACTAAAAGATGAAATTGAAAGAAAATTATCAATTATTTTTAAGAACGTTAAGGTTACCTCTAATGTGAGGCATCGATTATAAGCAAAAGTTACCTTTAGCCATGAGGCAACACGAAGAAATAAGTAGTTATAAATGCATTAAATTGAAAATTGCAGAATCGATAGAAAATTCTAAAAATGATAGAAGAGTGTAATTATAGTATAAATTTAGAGAATAGATGCCAGACAGTAGTAGAGCCAATGTTAAACAGAGGCTCTATTTAGCTTTTAGGATAAGAGAACTCTCTCGTTAGGAGTGGATATTTTTGCAGGTAGTTAATTGTGTTGAGAGGGCCAGCATCATCTTTTCATAGCATCCCAGCCCTTTTGCTTGTCGCACACCCAAATGATCCAGCTCAAGCAGCTGTAATCCTTGCTTGCTTAAAATGGGCTTTAAGGCTTGATAGCTATATTCTGGCTCATAGTAAATACAATGCACATGGTATTTTTCAATCAAAGACTGAATATGGCTTAAGGCGCGCGCTGTCAGTGGTACATGTGGGTTAATGAGAATACTGCCGATGCTGGATACGCCAAATTCCGTTTCGAAATATTGATAGGCATCATGGAAAACCAAAAAAGGCGCGGGTTTTGTTTGAGTAAAGCGTTGTGTCAAAGTTTCTTTGAGTGTATCAAGTTGCTTTTGGTATTGTTCCGCATTATGACGATATTCTTTTTGGTGCTCAGGATCGAGCTGTATTAAGCGCTCTAATATGGCTGTGGTAATTAGCTTGGCATTTTCAACACTGAGCCATATATGGGCGTCCTCATTGCTTGCATGGCTGTGACCATGATGTTCATGCGCATGCTCGTGAATATGGTTTTTTTCAGGGATTGGGTTACGTATCAGTGAGAAATCACGATCTTTTCTAGTAGTTAATATATTTAAGTGCGGTGCTTCCATCAAGGTAAGTGTTTTGCTCTTATTTTGCGCAATGATTTTTTCTAAATGCGTTTCACAGTTTTCACCCACCCAGATCAATAAATCGGCTTCTTGGATTAATTTGCGATGCGAAGGTTTAAGCAAAAAGGTGTGAGGCGATGCACCGTCTGGTAATAAGAGCGTGGGTTCCGTAATACCTTCCATAATGTGTGTTGTTATGCTGTGTATAGGTTTTATGCTCACCACAATTTTGGGGGTTGTTGCATTTACAATGTTTAGAGGTAAGAAAAGTAGTATTGAAAGTAGGGCGAATAACTTTTTAGTGGTACGCATAATCGTTTGAGCTTCATCTGATGGCGAATGGCTTAAAAGGTGTTAAAATTTAGCACACTTACCGTTAAAGCAAAAGTTATGGTTCAAAAATTACAAAGAAATCTCATTTCTATTGAAGGTCTAGGGCTTTCTTTGGGCGGGAAACAGATCTTACAAAATATTAGCTTTGCACTTGCTGCGGGTGAAATTGTTTCTTTGATTGGTCCCAATGGGGCAGGAAAATCGAGCTTAGTAAAGTGTATTGTGGGACTTTTGCAGCCTACCACAGGTACGATTCATCAGCATCAGCCACTTAGAATGGGATATATGCCCCAATCGCTTAAATTGGATCCCTCTTTGCCTATCTCTGTAAAGCGCTTTTTAACTTTGGGCCAATCTAAAGTAAATATTGATCCTGTTTTAGCAGAAGTGGGGGTTCAATCTGTTGTGAATACACAATTAACCGCGCTTTCAGGTGGAGAATGGCAACGTGTTTTATTGGCACGAGCCTTATTACGTCAACCTAATTTTTTGGTATTGGATGAGCCTGCGCAAGGTGTAGATTTGGTTGGGCAAGATGAGCTTTATCAATTAATTGCGCAGATCCGTGATCGTTATCATTGCGCGGTGTTATTGGTTTCGCATGATTTAAATTTGGTAATGGCTAAAACTGATAAAGTACTTTGTTTGAATCAACATATTTGTTGCTTTGGTACACCTCAAGCAGTGGGACAAGATCCGTCTTTTCTTAAATTATTTGGTAAAGTGCCTGAAGTCGCTTTGTATGCACACAAGCATGATCATCAACATGATGTGCATGGTGAGGTGGTTTGTCAGCAAGGACATAAGCATGATGAATGAGTGGATTTCTTTATTACAACAAGATTATTTATGGCGAGCTTTATTAGCTGGCTTGGGTTTGAGTTTAGCAAGTGGGCCTTTGGGCGTGTTTGTTATTTGGAAGCGTATGGCTTTTTTTGGTGATACCCTTGCACATTCCGGTTTATTAGGAATAACGCTGGCGCTTGCATTTGAGCTTGATTTAACCTTTGGCGTTGGGCTTGTGGCTGTCATTATTGCCTTTTTATTATTTTATTTAAAAAATAAACTAGTATTTTCTCATGATGCTATTTTAGGTATTTTGTCTCCTGCCATTTTGGCGATTGGGCTTATTTGTTTAAGCTTTTTTAAAAACATTAATATGGATGTTCTTGGATTTTTGGTGGGTGATATTTTAGCCATTAGCTGGCAAGAAGTTGTGATCATCTATGCCACTGTGTGTGTATCATTATTCATATTGTGTCGTATCTGGTCATCTTTGCTGAGAACCACCATTGATAGAGAACTTGCGCACGTTGAAGGTGTAGCAACCCAAAAAATAGAAATGCTGTTTATTCTGCTTTTAGCATTGATTGTTGCCATTGCGGTTAAACTGGTCGGTGTACTCTTAATTTCTGCTCTGTTGATTATTCCGGCTGCGACAGCGAGGTTTTTTTCTGATACGCCAGAAAAAATGGCCTTTCTGTCTTGTCTATTTGGTATGTTTGCAACGCTCTTTGGCATAGCGATGGCTTTTGTGATTGATTTACCTGTGGGGCCTGCAATTGTGGTGGCTTTATTAGGTGTTTTTGTCATGTTATCCATTTATAAGTTGAGCAACTAGTGTGTTTTTAATTGATATACTCAGCTATTTACGCAGATATTGAAGCTATACTATATATTTTTGCAATGTATCAATTTCCATGATAGTGTCGGTAGTTCTGTAGATAGCAAAGTTATCTACGAGTAAACGCACACTATTATGTGCCATTATTAGCTTTATATTGATAGAGGTAACATCATGACGGGCAACGAAGCTGCACAATCTGAATCCACGCAATCAAATTGGCTCTCATTAAAAGCAAAAGGTCTAGGGAAGTATCTTTGGGATCGTTACATTGAAGAAGCAGCGCCAACAGAACGTCATATTGATGTTGCCTATGTTCCTATTCAACGCAAAGAAAATGATGCAGTTGTCGATGTAGGCGTTGTTGTGCCAGAGCTTTATATGATAGCTCAAGCGGGTATTTTGCCTGCACAAGTGAAGGCGAAGAAGTTTCTTAGTAAAGACTTAGATAAACTAAATGATGCAGATAAGAAAAAATTACTTGCTGAGAAACCTGCTCTTTATAAAGCCTTATTCTTAGCAGATGGGCAAATGAAATCAGCTTTTGAGCTTTCTGTGATTAGCTCCTATCATCGTGCATATATTCAAGCTTCTTTATCTCATACATATTTTTGGCTCAGAAAGAATGGTTTTAATTGGCCTAATACACTTTCTAAAGTACGTGCTGTGCCAGATTATCTCGCCGGCTTAGAGAAAGCAGGTTTGTGTGTTAAGGATGATGGTTCTATTGCGACAAAACCTGCCCAAGAACCCACTTCCGGTGAATATTGCTTTGGTGCACATTCTGTACGTTTAAGTATTAAGAATCCTCCTGAGGTTGCTAGCAAACGCGAAAAAATTATGCATTTCTTAGGGCCGTGGTTTGCATGGTTTGTTACTGTAAGTGCTGCTGTTGCAGTGACAGGCGCAACCAGTCCTGTATTATTATTGGCCTATGCGCTTGGTACTTACATTGCCATGGAATGTGCTAATGAATTTGGTATGTTTGATACCGCAGAAAGTCTTTATCGTGACATTGGTTGGATGATTTCTAAAGAATATTCAGGCTTTGGTAAATTTAGCGTTAAGAATGCACTACATGCTTTAGTACAAATTGCAGCGATTGGCTTGATTGCATATGGTGCAGCAACAGCAGCATTCTATGGTACTTTGGCATTACCGTTTTTACAATTAGTGCCTCAAGTGGCAATTGGCATTGCAGGCTTTTTTGCAAGCGTTGCAGCGCTTGGGTCTTCTGTGGGTTTAGCTGCTGCGACACGATATATTCGCGGTATTAGTATTTATGACAATCAGATCCCATTGAGTGTTGAAGAAGCTGCTCGCCTTAGAGTTGTCACCAAAGACAGCGAAAAAGCAAAGAAGCATGCGATGGCAGAAGATGGTGAGAATTTGATGGCTCGTTTGGATCAGGCTTTGGACAGCTTTGCAAAATCACAAGATATTTCTGCAGGTGTGTTGTTGAGTAAAAAAGGCAAAAACATATTGCAGCAAGCAATGACTGCTGCTCTTAAATCTAAGCCTGTGGCTGCAAATGATGTACCAGAAGATCTTGAAGCTACCGCTACTAAATCTTGCTGTAAACGATAAATAATAAATGCCATTTATCATTGAAACACCACCGCTTGTCGGTGGTGTTTTGCTATGTATCCCTTCTTTCCGCTAACGTTCTTATTATTCTCTTCACTGTACTTTAAAAGCGTTCTTAGGCTTCGTATGGTCTTCATTTTTTAATAAGAGAAATACACATTAAAAGATGTGATGAGATTTCACATACTTTGCTGAATAAGCGTTTCGTACATTATCAGCAAGCTTGTAACGACAAAAATAAAAAATATTGATTCACAACACAGAATTGTTAAGAGTAAGGGCATCCATCCATGAAGCATTGGGGGCCAAAATTATATCGTTATCTATTGGATAATGTTGATAGACAAGGTGTTCCCACCCTTCAATACGACAAACACAAAAAAAAGTTATCTAACACGCTCTTGTATGCGGCAAGACATATTCCCTTTTATAAAGCCTATAAAAATGCACCCTTTGCACTATGGCCAACGGTGGATGAAAACATGATGAGAGAAAATAAAGATCTGTTTTTATTAAGGAAAAAGATATGGTCCTATTTTTCCTTATCACAAAGTACTGAAAATATTTCTGTTAAAGAGACTAAATTTTTACAAAAAAAAAATAAGCAAGCGGCAACAAAGCCAATTCTGCATTTTAATAATCTTGTAGGCTATACTTGCATTCATCAACGGTTATGCTTTCCCAAAAATTTATACTGGATAGAAAAGGCGTGGGTTGATGATGAGAAGAAGAGATTTATACCCGTAATCACTACTTTAAGGCGTCGCACACACATCTTGATTCGTTTTCGATTAAATCAAATTTTTATGGAAGGTGATGCCTTATGTGAGTGTTCTGAACATATGTGGGTTATTGAAAAAAATATTAGTACTGCTGAAGAGATATTATATTTACCACATCTTTATGAAAAACAATCACGGCCTATTTTTTTAGATCAAATAGAAATATTTTTTAGGCGCTTTATTAGCATTCAGGACTTTCAAATTGTGCAGCAATCATTACACAAATGGTTATTAAAGATAAAAGCTAAGAATGCCGATCTTACTTCTTTAAAGAGATTAAAGAGAACAATCAAGAAAGAGTTAGAAAATTTTTTAACGCAAAGCCAGGTTAGATGTCCCGAGATAAAATTTATTTTTTTGGATGAAGGTCAGGAGTTTTTAGGGGAAAATAAAGTTTTGAAAGAATATAATGCTTTGGGTTCATAGCATTATACTCTTTGCATTCGAATCTTAGGTTTTGTTGGCAGCAGGTGCGCACCTTAAGAATGCATTATTTATGCACTCCTGGGGATTCGATCTCTTGCTGCTTCACCTACATTGTGCCCCTTGTGGGTAAAAATCGACTGCTATGAGTATATACGCAGTATTGATTTTTTCTGTTAAAAAAGAGGTATGTTATGATCCGTTCTACAATAAAACCACGCACTGAAGATGATATTAAAATTCAAGATATGAAAGAGACAATTGATAGAACCAAAGAAATTATGGTTGATAATATTGATCAGTTATTGCAGCGAGGTGATAAATTAGAGCAATTGCTTGATAAAACAGATCAAGCAGAAGAGCAGGCGCAAATTTTTACACAACAAGCAAGACAAATACAAATTAAAGCGCGATTTGAAAACATTGCTATGACAGCAGCAATGCTAGGTTTTGTATTAGGGGGCTTTTATGGCCTTAGCTCGGGTATTGGCTTACCGATGGTGGCAATTTGTGGAGGTATTGGTGGGGTTGTCTTTTATAGTGTTGTATGGATGTTTTCTGGTGCTATTCAAAGTATATTGAAATTACCTTTTTTAAATTTTGGCTTTGGTCCAAGTATTGAAAAAATAGAAGATGAGTCCATTTTTTTGAAAAAAAATTTTCATCCAAGCTTGGGAGATGTTAAACCAAGCCTTATACATAGTAATAAGCATATCGTAGTGCGTCAATTGCCTGCGGTGAATCAAGCAATTGACGGTGAAGCGCAACGCATGAAGAAACTAGCTCCTCGGCTTTGAGGCGCTAGATTGATAGGTATGCGTTAGAAAATAGTCTCTATCTGCTTTGTATTTATCATAGAGATGTTTGCAAAATGCATCATGTTTAGGATCATTTTTTAGAACATCATAAGTATGACCTGCTTGCTTATCAATCTCCTGTAAAATGTGCTCACAAGTTGCGCCAAAATTATCTTTCATATAATGTCTTTCGTATTTGTAATATTCTAATCTTTCTAAAATCATACCTTTAATAATTGCAAGCTTATTCAACCCCATTCGATCGGGATGTTGTTGGTTTGCATGTAAAAAATCAGCAATACCTTGGCTTTGTGTAATTTCTTCTAACAAGGCTGTTTCAATAGGGTTTATAGGATTTCGAAAGGATGCATTGCTGGCAGCTTGTTGGAGAAATTTATTTACTTTAGTAGCGTCTTCAGGTATTGATAAATTTAATTCAATAATGAGTGATTGAATTGCATTGAGTTCAGGAAGCGTAGAGGATAGCTTGGTTGAGGATTGGACTTTATTCGTAAGGCTTTGCCATTTTCTTGTCCAACTTCTAAAATCAGTTGTGGCATTTTGCAGCATATTATTCATGTCTATGCTTACAGGGTTTAATAGTAAGGTAGCAGCATAATATTGGCCTTTTAGCTTCCTTGATTCTACATTTGTCTCAACATCTGCTTGCCATTGAGTAGGCTTTGCTGCTTCACGACTTTCATTTAATTGTCGGATAGAAAGCCCTAAGGCATTGGTTGTGGAGACTTTAGGCGCTACAACCTCATCTTTTGCTTTTTGAGGCGGATGTTCGGGCTGAACATCGACTTGTTGGGGGGGAGGAGAAAATAACACAGGACTTCTCATTGGAGGCTGCATGACGACTGGCTTGTTATCATTATCGTCAGGGTTTGGCAAATCAAGAACAGTGGGATCGGGACGTAACGTGAGTAAATGTGCTTGCAAGTGTTCATCTACCATTTCTTTGAGTGTTGCATCTTCAATTTGTGCTATTTCTGCTTTGAGATAAAGCTCAAAAGTATTGACAATTTTTGGGTTGCTAAAATCTGCATTGGGGATTATTTTACCGAAATCCTCAATGATTGTGCGAGCTGTTTCTTGTGCTTGTTCTACCAGGGCTTGTTTCTTTTGCTGCTTTTCTTCATCGGCTAAGCGTTTAGCTTCTGCGCGTGCTTCTTGTTCTTGTTGGCGACGCGCAGCTTCTTCTTCTATTTTACGTTGTATATCAGCTTTGCGTTGTTGCACGATAGTTTCATAATGAGGAGGATTGCCAACAGTGCGAACAGCGGTTTCCAAGCATGCATAATTATCTTGAGGTGCAAAATTGCCAGGTGTTCGTTCTAAATGCCCTTCAATAATATCGCAAAACTTTTCAAAAGAAAGATTGGTATCATTGAGCACAGTGTTTAGGCGGGTTGATAGAGCTTCTATATCTACACCACCCTCTTTTATAAATTCATTTTCGCTTTTGCTTAAAAATCTAGCCAATCTATCTGTTTGTAATTCTGTTAAATAAGAAATGTCGATTTTGCGCTTAAAGTCATAGGGTTTTTTGCCTTTGACAATAGGCTCTGCGATAAAGGTGATGCCGCGCTCTTTATTGGCTTCAATAAAAGCATTCTTAAGCTCATCATCTTTAAAATCTTTATGAAGAGTATAAAGATTATATTGAGCTTCTAAAGCGGCATAATTAGGATGTACGCTATCGTTTGTGGTAATATTTTTTAAGAGGTCGTTTGTGCTAAACCCAGCCCAGGCGCCTTTTTCGCGTGTGATCCTACCTTCTGCAATATCCATGAGCATAGTGAAATTGAGTTCTTCCACGAAACTAAGTTTTCCATCAATTGTCGTCATGAGTGTGCGTTGTTGTTCACGACTGACAGGAAGTAATCCTTGAACATCCTTTGCTTCTGCTGCAAAAAAATAAGCAAGCCTTGCTTGTTGTGTAGCAGATAAAAAACGTATATTAAAGCTGCGATTTTTGCCATCAATTTCCATACAGCGAATGAATTCTGGATCTTCGCTTGCGGAAACCTTCTTCTCATCCATTTTTGCGCCAATCTTCATGTTCTTGATAGATTTCCAGCTGCTTGGTTCTTCAAGCAAAGAGCGAATGGCTAATTGTTCTTTCACTTTCTGATAAGTGTCTTTATATTTTCGTTCTGCCGCACTAATATCTGCAATTTTTGCTTGAGTTGCCTCAATTCGTTCTTGTAATTTTATTTGTGCTGCAATGAGTTCTGTGCCTAGTGCTACTACTTCTTCTTGTATCATGCCATTTGGATCTAAAATAGGATTCCCTGCATTTTTAGATTTTTGTGCTATCTCTGCATTGATACGATCAATTTCTTTCTGTGCATTTTTTTCCGCTGTTTTTAATACACTATAGATTGTATTAAAACTTGCTTGATTTGTATCTAAGCTTGGCTTGCTAACCGCTATATTATTTTGCATATTTTTTAATTGTTCTACTTTTTCTTGCATTTGCGCTTTGATCCTTGCTAATTGTTCAAAAGCGCTGGCTTGTTCGTCGCCTGTTAAGGCTTTGATTTGTTCTTTTATGGCTTGAAATTCTGTCAGTAATGCTGCATATTCGCTTTGTAACTGTTCAGCGTTTGCTTTCATTTGTAGATAATTTTGATCTTGTGTCGAATGTAGTTTTAAAAAGCAATTCCATTTATGTAAGCTATGATAGGCATTGATAAGTCCTTTGCTGTCTTTGTATCCCTTTAATTCTTTTTCTATCTCTGCTTTATAGAGATCCAATATTTCTGGTGGGTATCCGTAGGCTTGATTGAGTAATTTCAATACTTCTGCTTGGTAGTATGCTTGACTGGGTTGCTTGTGCTGTGCATCAGTAATCGTTTTTGATTGCACTGTGCTGGGATTTGAAAATCCTAAATCTACTAATGTTCTTGCATCATCAGGATAAATATCATTGAATTTTAATTTATTTACCCAGGTTTTTCGTTCTGCTTCATTCATCTCTGCCAATGCTTTGTCAGCAATGGCTTTGGCACCTAATTTTCCAAGGGGACCCTTTCCGCCAGGAGGAGGTGGAATGCTCCCAGGCGGTGGCGGAGGAATCTTGCCTGGAGGTGGAGGAGGTGGCGGTGGTGGGCCACCTTGAGGACCATCATTCTGTAAATAGAGCGGGAAAATATTTGCATGAGATTGGGGCACTGGTTCTAAATGCATATGTGGATCCTATTAAGTTATCGCTATACTACTTTACTCGGTTAGAGTATTTAAAACTTAAAAAGTTTCTTCCTGTAAAAGTGAGACGGCGATGATAGTAACGCTATGATTTGTATAGTGATTATGCAATAAATAATTTAGACTGGTTTTATTCTATATGAAAGTGCTACGCTTACTAGACAAGCCCCTCTTTGGTGAGGCGTATAGAACTTTTATGGCCGAACAAGAAATGAAAAATCGTGTCATTTTTATCACTGGTGGTAATTCAGGCATCGGTTTGGAAACTGCTTTGCGTTTTGCAGAAGAAGGTGCACATATTGCAATTTTTTCTAGACGAGAAAAACAAAATATGATTGCACGCAATCAAATTATACCCTATGGGGTAGAGTGTTTAACTTTTAGTGGTAATGTAACGAGAGAAGGTGAAGTAAAACTGGCTATTCAGAAAACGGTTGATAAATTAGGGCGTTTAGATTATGCCTTTAATAATGCGGGTTTAGAACAATTTCCCAATCCTATTTTTCAGCAATCAGAAAAAGAATTCCAAACCATTATTGATGTAAATTTAAAAGGTGTTTGGTTGTGTATGAAGCATGAACTACCTTATATTGTGCAATCCGGTGGTGGTGTTATCGTCAATAATGCATCGGTGACAGGTATTGTTGCTACGGATATGGTTGCTGCTTTTGTCGCTGCCAAGCATGGTGTTGTAGGTTTGAGCAAAGCTGCTGCTTTAGAGTATATTGCTGCGAATGTGAGAGTGAATGCAATATGCCCAGCAGGCGTTGAAACACCCATGTTAGATAGACTTTTAGTGAAAAATCCAGCTGCAAGAGCAGATATCGATGCTTATCATCCTATAGGGCGATGTGCAACGGCTCGTGAAATTGCAGAGGCAGTGTATTGGCTTTGTTCGCCTAAGTCGAGTTTTATCACGGGGCATGCTTTGGTGATCGACGGCGGTGCCTCTATCCGCTAACTCTTTGCCCTTGGCTTTAAGGCGTTGTTGCTTTTGCCATCTCGCAATCTTCATTACTTTCTGCCTTTCTGACAAATGAGCGTAGCGAATGATTTTTCCCACTTTAGTAAAGGGGGAAAGCGTGAAACGCTAGGGGGATTTAGACCTCGAATTTAGATTGTTCAGCTAAATCTCCCTAGGTATTAGGTATTATTTATATTTTAAACTGCGTTCTTTGCTTGGAATTGCTTGTTCGGCTTGTTCAAGTATGCGAGCCTCTTCTTGCAATAAATCATACATCAAGACAAGTGAAGCTTGATCGGGAATATGATCATCTTCAACTAAATTAAACGCATAAATATCTTTGTTTTTATCTTGCTCAGTGCTTTCTAACTGCATAGCCCTTTGTTGTAAAGCATGTTGCATCTGTTTTAATCCATGATAAAAATCTTGAGGGGCAATAGATGCTTGAGCGATTTCTGCTATGGTATGGTTTACTGCTGGTAAAGGATTAAGCTGGTGACTATAAGCACCATCAACCTTGCCATTATGGTGTGTCAAGATAATTGAATCTTTGCGATGTTTAAAGTGTTGCATAAACGCTTCTGAAACATAAGCGTCAAAATGGTTATTGTTTGAGTGTTTAATCGTGACTCTGGGGCCAGGTTGTGGACCTAAAATATCATAGTGATCTTCTACACCGTGTTCAGTTTCTAAGTCTAAATTAAAACCTAATTGATCGCATAGCCAAGTAAGCGCGGTAGCTTCTTCACAAATATGACGACGCTGCGGGAGTTGTGTTAAAGCATCTTTCAGGGACAGGCCTTTGTGGGCATGTTCATACCAAACACGTAACACAGGGCTAATGAGCAATTCTATATCACGAACACTATTGCAATATTGATTGAGCCAACGCTTTAAATTTTCAATTGTTGCAGGATTAAAATTAGTGTGAAAATATGAAAAATGCTGAAGAAAAGTATCAATATTTTTGTTTTTTTCTTCTAATGCTAAACTATGATTGAATAAAGCCTCATATAATGAGACAGATATAGCATGGAATAAGCAGGTTCCATCACCCGTGTTTTTTAATAAAGGCATAAAATTCTCAAAGATTGCTTCTAAGCGTATCAACACTATAAGGGCAAGTTTGAGAATTTAAATGGGATTAAGATGGTAGGCCTAATAACTAAGATAAAAGGCGGATACTCTACTCTTTTTATTAACTACGTGCATAAACACTCATCAAATCCTTAAAATCATGAGCAATACGATGTGGATTTTCTGCTGTTGTGAAGAGCGCAGAGAGTTCACCTTTGGGATTAACGAGTAAGATAGTGCCGCTGTGACCAATATGTTCTATGTTAATTCCTGTTTCGTCTGCAATATAAATACCTAATTGATCGGCAAGCGCTACAATATTTTTACTTTCACCCGTCAAGCCAATGAAGCGGGTTAGTTTGAATTGATCTTGCGCAAAAAAGGCTTTTAACTTTTCTGGTGTATCGATTTCAGGTGTAATAGAAACAAATAAATATTGTACCATTGGATTAGGACCAACCCGTTGCGACACATTATTGAGTGCGCTTAAGATTCTGGGGCATTGTTCTGGGCATTGGGTATAGCCAAAGAAGACAAAACTCCAGTGATCTTTTAATTGTGCGTTGTTAAAAGCATGATTATCTTGATCAATAAATTCAAAAGGTGGGAGTGTTTTGCTTTCGGGTAAGGCTGTGCCTGTGAGCAGCTGGGTTTCTTTGGCGGCTGCAGAGGGTTTATTGCTATGGCGCACGTGTGATTCGCGCCACATGCCAATGCTAATGGCAAGTGTAATGACGATGGTAATGAAAATAGTATGCTTCTTCATTGGATTATCCTAGGCTTCTCATAAAATGAATTAAGTAATGTTCTATTAGCAAAATGATAAACAGTGCAAATAGATACACAATCGAGTACTGAAACAAACGCCATGCAAGGATAGCTTCAGGGCGTGTAAACACTTTGTAAGCATAATATAAGAAACCGGCATTAAGGCCAACCATGCAAACGGTGTAAGTTATTCCTGCCAAATGGAGTACGGGTAGTAAGAAAGTGACTAGGATGAGTAAAAAGGTGTATAGCAAAATGGAAAGTTTTGTGAAAGCAACACCATGTGTAATTGGCAGCATGGGGAGCTTAGCATTTTCGTAATCTTTAATTCTAAATAAGGCAAGCGCCCAGAAATGCGGTGGCGTCCAAGTGAAGATGATTAAAGCAAGCATTAAGCCCAGTGCTTCGATTTGTCCCGTGATGGCAGTTTGCCCTAAGAGTGGGGGTAATGCGCCTGTTATACCACCAATGACGATATTTTGTGGCGTCGCTTTTTTAAGATACATAGTATAGATAAAAGCATATCCCACTAAACTTCCTAAGGTTAACCAAGCCGTTAAACTATTCACATATAAGATAAGAATGGCTAGCCCAAGAACCGCAAGCACAAAAGAAAAGCGCATAGCTTGGTGAACGGTTACCTTGCCAATCACCAGAGGTCTATACTGTGTTCGTTGCATTTTCTCATCGATATGGCGATCAACTAAATGGTTAATCGCTGCAGCACTGCCTGCGCATAAGGCAATACCAATCGATGCACAGAGAATGGTCTTCAATGGAAAAGTATTCGGCGCACAGGCGAGTAACATACCAACCCAAGCCGTGATCATCATTAAGGCAACTACTTTGGCTTTGCACAGGGTTAAATAGTCTCGCCAGGGAAATTTGCTGAGTACTGCTGTGTTCATGTTATCTCCGCGCATGATAAAGCGTGAAATTGATAGTGATTAGAGTAATCAGCAATAAGGCAGCCACACCGTTATGTGAGACAGCAATGCTGATTGGCAATAAGGCCAATACATTGGTAATACCCAATGATACTTGGGTAATTAATAAAATAAATAGGACCATCGCTAAGCGCTTTAACCAGCGTTTGGCTCGTGGGTCATAAGTTGTGGCGCTTTGTTTATAGATACAAAAAGAAAGAGAGGTTAATAATATAAATGTAATGAGTGCACCCAAACGATGGAACATCTGTATGGCCATTCTGGCATCTAAGCTCAGATTATCTGGCACTCGATGAAGATCCCAAAAAGGAAAAGCGTTAGCAAGCGAGGTTTCTGGCATCCAGCTGCCTTGGCAAGCTGGAAAATCGGGGCAGATCAGTGCCGAGTAGTTTGTGCTCACCCAGCCCCCTAAAATGATTTGTAAGACTAAAATAAAGAGCGAAACAAGGCTGAGTATACTCAGCCCAGAATTAAAAAATAAAAAAGGTGCCGGTTTTTTGCGCATGTAGAGCCAACATATCCACAATAATGAAAGCGTTGAAAAACCACCTAATAAATGTAGAAGCACAATGCTTGGATTAAGGCGCATGGTCACCGTGTACATGCCCAGCAATGCTTGACATATAACAAGGCCGATGAGGATAAAGGGTAATATAATGGGAAGTGGGATCATTTTTCTTGCTCTAAAAGAGAAGAAACCAACGCCTAGGATCAATAATCCTAAAGTACCGGCAAAATAACGATGAAGCATTTCTGTTTGTGCTTTATGTACTTCAACCGTTAGATGAGGATAGGCTGAGTTTGCTTTAGAGAGAGCGGCTTCGCTGTTTGGTGCAATCAGTTGTCCATAGCAGCCTGGCCAATCAGGGCAGCCTAAGCCAGCATCTTTTAGTCGCGTATAAGCGCCAAGCAAGATAACCACTAGACTTAAAATAAGGCTGATTTGTAAGAGTCGATTTAGCCAGAATGCATCATTCATATTATTTTTATTTTTCCTACACTACTACACTGTTACTACTCATTTTTAACCTTCATCTGGCTTTCAGTTATCCTCTCAAAATTGGGAGAGGCATTATAAAAGTGATTGCGGGTTAGTGTATATCTCTCTAGCCAATTTGAGAAACTTTGAGTAATCGCTTGAGATCTTTCAAAATATATTGATGATTGATCTCTCCTGAATATCGCATCATCACAAAGCCACGTGGATCAGAAATATAGATTTCACCCACACGTTCTCTGTCCAATTGTTCGGTAACACCATCAAAAAAAGTATTAAAGGCTTTGCTATCCATATGGGCTTGTTTCATCTTTGGATAATGTTCAAGGATATAGTTTTCGCAGGCTTGTACTTGGCAATCAGGTAAGCTTACAAATAAGGCAGAGACGCGTTCACTGTCTTTGCCCAGAGCTGCAATCATTTGCTTAATGTTATATAAGTTATCATGGCATTCTTGTTGGCATCTATTGGGGCTTACATACCATATCCACCAATTGCCTTTTAATTCGTTGCCTATGAATTGAGATTCATTACTTGGATCTACCAGTGCTATATTTTTGATATCTCTGGCGGGGCGAATCAGTTCACCGTGATTAATCAGTTTAAATTCACGCACATCTTTACCTTGGTAGTAATACCAAGCGAGTCCAAAAGGAACAATAAACAACAGAGCCAAGAGCAGCACAGCCCATGAAGACGGTTTGCGTGCAGACGGAGTTGTTGAGGTATTCATAGTTTTTTGGATCTCCAAAAAGTGATTAAAGTAAGCAACAATAATAGACCAGCTAAACTATACCACTGAAAAGCATAGCCAAAGTGTCGCTCTGGGCTGAGCCATTCGCCACTTTGAGGGATTGCTGAAAATATTCCTTCAGAGGGTGCATCCAACATCACAATGGCTGGTAGCACCGAAGCATTTAAAAGTTTATTAAACAACTCAAAGTCTAGTGTTTGTATTCTTAAAGGCCAATGTATATCTGGCGTTTCTGTAGCACTAGAAATAAGAGGGTTAACATATCCTTTTTCTATCCGGCCTTCAATTGTAAACACACCTTCTAAAGGAAGAATCTCTGGTAGTGTTTGGCGTGAGGTTCCCAGTGGAACCCATCCTCGATTGACGAGTATAAAAGTTTGCTGGTTGATTTCAAAAGGGGTGAGGACATGATAGCCTATCCTGCCATTATATGTTTGGTTATCTAACAGAAAGGTCTTTTCATTAAGAAAGCTGCCTTCTAGTTGTATTTTTCGATAACGAATACTATCAATGGTATTGTTTGTTAGGGTAGCTGCTGTAATAAATCCAGAATGTGAGGCATTATTCTGAGCAGCAATGAGTTGTTGTTTTTGATAACCACGCTTAAGCTGCCATGTACCTAAGACGCATAGGAATATAGTCATGGCCAAAATGGTGAGTGCCAGTATTATAGACCGAAGCGACCATGATGAAATTTTAAAATAAGTTGGCAGATGAACACGCATTTCATTTTTCAGATATTAATTTATTTATTTTTATTGAGTATCGCGATTACGTTGGTTACAGGATTATATTACATCGTTAATCCATCTAAGAGGCCTGAACGAGTAGCACAAGCACTTACTACCCGTATTAGTATGTCAATAGGCTTATTACTGATTATTAGTTTTGCTATTTTCATGGGCTGGTTTCAGCCCATGAGTTTGCTTACGATGCCCAAGGTCCCGTTGGAATCTAATATACAAACACAAAGAGACCTAACCAAACAAAATCTACAAAATGCCAGTACCAGGCTGCCGCTTCAAAACCAAAATGATGCTTAGGGCTAAAATGTCCTTTGCGACTTCTTAGGAAAATGACGATGAGCATAATAGTACCGATGGTTACATGCGCACCATGAAAACCTGTCAGCATAAAGAAAGTTGAGCCGTATATACCGGAAGCCATTGTAAGATGTAAGTCTTCGTATGCTTCAACGTATTCAATGGCTTGGCATGCTATAAATGCTATCCCCAAAGCAATGGTTAGAAGTAAACCTAATGTTAAGTGGCCGCGCTTATTCTTCAGTAATCCCCAATGAGCCCAGGTAAGTGTTGCGCCACTGGTAAGTAAAAGCGCGGTATTGATAAAGGGCAAAGGCCACCATCCCATTGGGTGTTTAGGGCCGGTAAATAATTTGGGATCAGGATTATTTAAAAGAGGCCAATGTTGTTGAAAATTTGGCCATATTTGTTGTTGCGTTTCTCCAGAAGATAGCCAAGGTATGGAGAGTTGTGTTGCGTAGAACAATGCGCCAAAAAAGGCGCCAAAGAACATGACTTCCGAGAAAATAAACCAGATCATACCCCAGCGATACGATTTATCCATTTGTTTATTGTGAAGCCCGGTTAAGCTTTCTTTTACGACCTCGCCAAACCAGCCATACATGGTCCACGCAATGATGAGTGAACCTAAGAGGAAGAAATAATGACCAAATGTATTATCATGTAATAAATTTGCTATCCCTATAAACATTAACGCAAGGCCAATTGATGTTTTAATAGGCCAAGCGCTCCCTTCTGGGACATAATATTGATCAGCCTCTTTCATTCTTTTCCTCTTTATCGGTAATATCAAATAAAGTATATGCCAAGCTCAATTGATTAATTTTATGAGACATGGCGGGATCAATTGTAAACTTTAAGGTTAGTTCTGCTTCTTCATTTGCAGCTAAATATTGTTTTTGAAAACAAAAGCATTCAACTTTCTTGATATAGTTAGCGGCAATATTAGGACTTACGCTGGGTATTGCTTGAACTACCATTGGGCGGCTGGTTAAATTTTTAACTCTAAAATGTGTTTGTACATATTCGCCAGGATGCAGTGTGAATTTCTTATCGCCAGGTTCAAATTCTGCTGCTGTATTTTGATTCGTCATGCTTAACAACTCAATCGTTACATTTCTGTTCTGATCAACGGTGCGAATCAAGGGTTGCGGTTTATCTGTCGTTTTGCCGTTTAATCCTGTGACTTGGCAAAATACATTATACAAAGGAACTAATGCGTAGCAAAAAGCAAACATGGCGATCACTGCGAACGCCATGATGATAAGATGCTTACGTAATTTTTTTGTGATCATAAAATGACTACTTCACTACAGGTGGTGTTGTAAAGGTGTGGTAGGGTGCTGGCGAAGGAAGTGTCCATTCCAAACCTTGTGCATTTTCCCACACTTGATCGGTTGCCTTTTTACCACCACGAATGGTTTTGATAACAATATATAAGAAAAATACTTGGCTTGCGCCAAAAACAAAGGCTCCAATACTGGCGATTTGATTGAAATTTGCAAATTGTAGGGCATAGTCTGGAATTCTACGAGGCATCCCCGCTAAGCCTAAGAAATGCATAGGGAAGAAAGTTACATTCATTGAAATAACAGACAACCAAAAGTGAGTTTTGCCTAATACTTCACTGTAGTAGTGCCCAGTCCATTTAGGAATCCAGTAGTAGACTGCTGCGAAAATAGAGAACAAAGCACCTGGAACAAGTACATAATGAAAATGTGCTACTACGAAATAAGTATCATGATATTGAAAATCTGCAGGTGTGATTGACAGCATCATCCCTGAGAACCCACCTAAGGTGAATAAGAAAATAAAGGCAATGGCAAAGAGCATAGGGGTTTCAAAAGAAAGAGAGCCTCGATACATGGTTGCTGTCCAATTAAATACTTTTACGCCTGTTGGCACAGCAATCAGCATGGTAGCGTACATAAAGAAGAGTTCACCCGCTAAAGGCATCCCAACAGTGAACATATGATGTGCCCACACAGCAAAGGAAAGTAATGCAATCGCACAGGTTGCATAGACCATTGAAGCATAACCGAACAAAGGTTTTCGGCTAAAGGTTGGCAATATTTGCGAAATAATACCGAAAGCGGGCAAAATCATAATGTATACTTCTGGATGACCAAAGAACCAGAAAATATGTTGGAACATCACGGGGTCACCACCACCGCCGGCACTGAAGAAACTGGTACCAAAATGTCTATCTGTTAACATCATGGTCACAGCGCCAGCCAAAACAGGCATAACAGCAATGAGTAAGAAAGCGGTAATTAACCAAGTCCAGCAGAAGATAGGCATTATCATTAAAGTCATGCCAGGAGCGCGCATATTTAAAATAGTGGCAATGACGTTAATTGCGCCCATAATGGATGAAATACCCATCATATGAATAGCAAAGATGAAGAAGTCAGTGCTAGGTGGACCATATTCAGTGGATAAGGGGGCATAGAAGGTCCAACCGAAATTGGGCGCAGAGCCTTCCATGAATAAAGTGCTGAGTAACATACTGAAAGCAAAGGGAAGGATCCAAAAGCTCCAGTTGTTTAAGCGAGGGAGTGCCATATCTGGGGCACCTAACATGACAGGCAGTAGCCAATTTGCCAGACCTACAAAAGCAGGCATGATGGCACCAAATACCATGATTAAACCGTGCAAGGTGGTAAGCTGATTAAAAAACTCAGGGTTTACCAATTGCATGCCAGGTTTAAAGAGTTCCATACGAATTAATAAGGCAAGTACACCGCCAATTAAGAAGCTTGCAAAGCTGAGCCACAAATAGAGTGCCCCAATGTCTTTATGATTCGTTGTTAAAACCCATCGCATCAGACCTTTTCGAGGGCCATGATGATGATCATGATCATCTTTAGTGTGTAGGTGGGATGCCGTGCTCGCACTCATCGTCGTTCCTTCTCTTTAACTCTAAATTAATATGCAATTACAAATATGCGCATTGCCCCTTCTTTGATGTAAAAGCTGGGGCAATACAAATAAAATTCATATAAGAATTTTATTTTAGCCTTTTTGTCTTTGTTCTTTGACTTCCTGTGGCTGAACCATTTCTTTGGTTTCATGTCCCCAAGCATTACGTTCATAGGTAATGATGGCAGCAATTTGCACATCTGATAATTGCTCGCCAAATGCAGGCATAGCATTTTTACCATAAAGAACGTTTTTAATATGGTTGATACGTTGATCTGGGGTTCGAACAATCGGGCTATCCACCAGTGATGGGAAGGTGGGAGGGAGACCTTTACCACTGGCTTGATGACACATTGCACAAACCGTGTTGTATTCTTTTTCACCTTTGACCATTAACTCGTCATAGCTCCATTCTTTGTCTTCATCCGCAGAAGCTGCGGCTTGTTTTTGTTTTTGTTCTTCAACCCATTTGACATATTCATCATAAGGTTTGGCTTCTACCACAATAGGCATGTAACCATGTTTGGCACCACATAATTCAGCACACTGCCCTCTATAAATGCCTGGCTTATCAACATCAATTTGAGTCCAAATTTGTCTGATAAAACCTGGAATAGCGTCTTTTTTCACACCAAAAGCAGGAACCCACCAAGAGTGAATAACATCTTTAGAACCAATGAGGAAGCGAATTTTTTTACCAACTGGGACAACTAAATTATTATCCACTTCTAATAGATAATGCTCTCCCTTGGGTACAAGGTTATATACCTGATCGTCTGGGGTTGTTAATCGACTGAAGAAGCTAATATCTTCGTCCAGATAATCATAGTGCCAGTACCAGCGGTAGCCTGTCACCTTAATCGTAAGATCGGAATCAGATACATCTTCCATGTCAAAGAGTGTTGATGTGGCTGGTATCGCCATAGCAATCAAAATAAAGAAGGGAATGATGGTCCAGATAATTTCTACGGTAGTACTTTCATGAAATTCAGCAGCTTTATAGCCTCGTGATTTACGATGGCGAATAATTGAATAGATCATGATGCTATATACCAGGATAGCAATTATGGTGCAGATCCCAAAAATGATCATATGCAAATCATAAATGCGTGCGCTTACGGGGGATACACCTTTGGTCATATTCAAAGTGTAGTCAGCCCAGGTGCTGCTGGAAAAGCCGAATGATAAAACTGCGCCCAAAAATACTTTTAAGGATTTCGTCCAAGTTAAGGACATGCCACGTTACTCCATTTAGTGATGAATGCGCCGACAGCCATTATTATGACTGACTACAAGATTGATGCGCGTACTTTACCTTGCTTTAGGTCAAATCGGAATAGGCTATCATGAACTGATGACTCTTTTAAGCGTTATGATAAAATCCAATCTGCTAACTATTACTGTTTGCCCTGAGATATGAATGAACCCACACAATCAGAGTGGAAAGTATACCAGCTAATTACACGCTGAATAGTACTCATGTTTTAAGAGCGATAGGATGATTTGAATGCGATCTAGCTATGCAGTATTACTTATCGTAAGAACATGCTACAGAAATCTTTTCTTTGCTTTCTAAACAAAAAGCGGTAAGTGCATTGCCCCATACACACCCAGAATCCAGAGCATAGATATTGTGAATAGGGCATTGACCTTGTAAGGCAGCCCAATGTCCAAAGAGAATTTTTTCTTGGATGGGAATGCGTTGTGGCAAGCTAAACCAAGGCGCAAGTGAGGGGGGAACAACTTGACTAGATTCTTTTAGAGAAAAATCTAAAACCCCGGTTGCATCGCAAAATCGCATGCGTGTGAAAGCATTAATGATAAAACGAATTCTATCCCAGCCGGTGAGCTCTGTATGCCAGCATGCGGGCTCATTGCCATACATGTGCGCTAAAACATCAACCAGATTATTCTGTAAATAATGTTCAACTTCTCGGGCACAAGCTTTAGCGGTATTTAAATCCCACAATGGATAAATGCCGGCATGACATAAAACATAGCCTTGTGTTTCATCATGAAAGAGTAATGGTTTTTTGCTTAACCATTCGATTAATTGCTTTGCATTGGGGGCCTTGAGTATTTCGGCATAAGTATCTTCGGGTTTAGGCTGGATGATGTCGTAATACGCTGCTAAGAGTGTGAGATCATGATTACCTAATACACAAATAGTATTTTCAGGTAAGGATTTTATAAATTCTAATGTTGCAAGTGATTCATTGCCTCTATTAATCAGATCGCCTGTAAACCAAAGCCTATCGCGTTGGGGGTGATAATTGATTTTTGAGAGTAATTGTTTGAGGGGAGAAAGGCAGCCTTGCACATCTCCGATTGCATAGGTTGCCATATTTTAATGCACAAGTTCAGGCATAGCGAGCCGGAAAGGTTGGATGATTGCATCAAAGGTAACGCCATTTTCTGTGATCATCTCATAGCTACCTTGCATGGTGCCAACGGGGGTGGATAGCAGCGTTCCACTGGTATAGCGAAAGAAGCGTCCGGGCTGTATGAGGGGTTGTTCGCCAATAACGCCTTTGCCATGCACTTCTTGTACTTTGCCATTGGCATCCGTAATAATCCAATGTCTAGTAAGTAATCTTGCTGGAACATCACCTCGATTACTGATTGTGATTGTGTAGCTAAATGCAAAGCGTGCTTGGCTTGGATCAGAATGCTCTGATAAAAAATCTGCAAGAGCAGTAACTTGGATAAGGGAAGAAGTTGACATGTGTGATGTAGCTATATTTGAAATTATTTTCTAAAGGATACGATTTAGGTTCTTATTTTGCAATGATATTTATAAGGACAGCCACATTAAGTTGCTTTACCCAAAATCTTTACGCTAGAATTTCTTTCAGTAATAGGGAAATTATTTTAGCTCATGACCTTAGCACGCTCAGAACAAATCGATTTAAATGCAACGCCGTATTATCACGTCATGAACCGCTGTGTACGCCGTAGCTTCCTCTGTGGTTTCGATGAACTCACTCAAACCGATTATTCTCATAGAAAAGCATGGATTGTAGATAGATTAAAATATCTAGCTGAGATCTTCGCTATCAAAATCTGTGCTTATGCCATCATGAGTAATCATTATCATGTTGTTTTATATGTAGAAGAAAAACAGGCAGAGGCTTGGTCAGAAGAAGAAATTGTCGATCGTTGGTCTGCTATTTTCCCCAGAGATGCCAGAGAAAATAAACATTTAAAGCAAAAAATTCAGCTCTGGAAAGAACGGCTCACCAGCATCAGTTGGTTTATGCGTTGCTTAAATGAAAAAATTGCACGCGATGTAAACGAAGAAGATGATACCGCAGGGCGATTCTGGGAAGGACGCTTTAAATCACAAGCACTCTTAGATGAAGGTGCATTGTTAAGCGCAATGGTTTATATAGATTTAAATCCGGTGAGAGCAGGTATTACAAAAACACCAGAAGAATCAGAATTTACCTCCATTCATGAACGCATTCAGCATATTGCTAAGCAATTAAAAATTAATAAGCCAAAATCGATTAAACAATTCAAACGTGAAAGCGCAGATGTATACAACAGCTTTGCACAACCCAAATCCTTGGTACCTTTTGCAAATGTTTCAGCCCATCATTCTCATGCCATCGATTTTAAGCTTTCTGATTATTTAGAGCTTGTGGACTATACGGGTAGAGTGATTCGAGATGATAAAGAGGTCGGTTCTATTCCCGCGCATCTCGCCCCTATCTTGATCCGATTACAATTCAAGCCCACAAACTGGATTTCATTGGTCAAAAATTTAGGTAAAAGCTTCTCCCATGCCGTGGGAAGTGAAATCTTATTATTGAATTTCAGAAAAGAGAGCAAGCGTAGCTTTAAAGGCATTACTCAAGCAAAGAAAAGTTATTCTAATACACACGTCGCTTAATTCAATATTTCATCTATCTGTCATTTCTTTCATTCATAGATTTGTGTCAGTGTTATCATGATAGTGGAAACTATTACGATGTGCATGACCATAGCATTCGTTTTCGTTTATATTGTTAGCAAGGAATAAAATTGGCTGTCCTTTATGTAAGCAATGAAATTGCTTAGTAATTTTTTGGATGTCCTTATAGTTCTTATAGCTTCGGAACGCTTATAAAACTAGATTACTAATCCGCACATAATCCTCGACAGAAAGTGTTTCTGCTCTTTGTTGTGGATCGATCTCTATGGCAATTAATTGAGCTTTAGAAATAAAAGCATGAAGAGCATTGCTGATGGTTTTTCTCCGTTGCTGAAAAGCTGCATTTACAATATTTTTAAAAATATTGTAATTCAGCGCAATATCATTGCGTTGATAAGGTGTTAATTGTACAACCGAAGAGTTCACTTTGGGCGGTGGCGTGAAAGCACTGGGGGGAACGTGAAAAAGAGAGTGTACGTGACAGTGGTACTGTACCATGACAGAGAGACGACCATAGGTCTTGTCACCAGGAGGTGCTGCCATTCTGTCTACCACTTCTGTTTGTAATAAGAACAGCATATCTTGAATCTGATTTTTGAATTCCAAAAAATGAAAAATAAGTGGGGTAGAAATATTGTAGGGTAAATTGCCCAAAATTCTTATTTTTCTTTCGTCTGTGATCAGGCTATTAAAATCAAAATCTAATGCACTTTGGCCATGTACTGTTAATTGACTGGCATCAAAATTTAATTCTAAATACTCGATAAAACGTTTGTCGATTTCCACTACATGCAAATGATTGCAATATGGCAAAACGACTTTTGTTAAAGCGCCCATACCAGGGCCAACTTCTACGAGCAGATCCTGTTTTTGCGGTGCTAAAGCATTCAAGATTTTCTCAAGATAGTGGATATTGTTTAATAAATGTTGACCAAAATGTTTAAGCGGACGATAAGAAGACATGGGGATTACTTAATAAGTTGATGAGTTAATTCAAGTGCACGCAATAGACTATTTGGGCGTGCTTTTCCGCTGCCCGCCAATGAGAGTGCAGTGCCGTGATCGACAGAAGTTCTTAAAAAGGGTAAACCAAAAGTGATGTTGACCAGCTCTTCAAAATAGAGCGCTTTCATCGGCGTTAAGCCTTGGTCGTGATACATGGCAACATAGGCATCAAAATATTGACGATTTTCCTTAGAAAAAGCTGTGTCAGCTGATAGTGGACCAGTTAAGGCAAGACCTTGTTGTTTCAACTTTTCAATGACAGGCAGCATGATATCTTGTTCTTCATGGCCGATATTACCATTTTCGCCCGCATGTGGGTTTAGGCCTAAAATTGCTATTTTAGGGTTGTGCTTTTGAAAATTCTTTTGTATGCCGGTATGCAACTGTAAAATAACCTTTTCTAATCGCTGTGGTGTGATATGCGCTGTCACTTCCTGCAAGGCTACGTGTGTGGTTACAAGTGCCATTAAACAATCTGCACTATGAAAGACCATTAATGTATCTTTGACTTGGCTGCATTGGCCTAAATATTCCGTATGTCCTGAGAAAGGTTGACCACTTTCATTTAAAAGAGCTTTGTGTACCGGTGCTGTAACCATGGCTTGAACTTTTTCTGTCAAACAGAGATCAGCTGCGCGTTTTAGCATCTCTAACACATAAGGAGCATTATTAATATTTAATATTCCAGCGACACAGCTATCACGCAATGGGATAGGATAGACTGCAATGCGGCCATTGCCGTTTTTTTCACAAGTGCTGGTATCGTTTAAATCGACCTGGTAAAAGCTAAGATCTAAGTTGAGTTGAGCTGCACGAGCCTTCAATAGATCTTCATCGCCCATCAAGATAACTTCAATGGGCAGGTGATGAAAAGCTGCATGTAAGGCAACATCGGGTCCAACGCCGGCAGGCTCGCCGGTTGTAATGATAATTCTAGCGCAATCGTGCATGGGCAATTACAAATACACTTTCACAAAGGCTTCATCGCGTAATTGGTTTTGCCAAGCTTGCAATTTTTCTTCGAATTTTCTTTGTTGTAGCATTTCTCGTGCTCTCATTTTGAGCGCATTGTCACTGTCATTCACAGTCTTTTTGTCTAAAACTTGTAGAATATGCCATCCGAAAGGACTTTGAAAAGGCTCGCTGATTTCTGTGAGCGGCATATTTTCCATGACTTTGCTAAATTCAGGCACTAACACATCTTTAGTAACCCAGCCAAGATTTCCGCCTTTCATACTAGATGCTAAATCATTAGAGTGGGTTTTAGCCAAAGCTTCAAAATTATCTCCGGCTTGGATTTGTTGTTTGATAACGTTAAGCTTCGTTTTAGCCTCTTTATCAGAAACATAATCATTGGTTTGCACTAAAATATGGCGTACCTGATATTTGGTTACATGGATGATTGCATCGTTAGACTGACGTTTATCTAAGAGCTTAATAATATGAAACCCACTGGGGCTTTTGATGGGATTGGCTAATTCGCCTTGTTTTAAGCTTGGTACAATATTCACAAACAAGGTGGGTAGTTCACCTTGTTTACGCCAGCCTAAATCGCCACCTTTAAGTGCCAGTTCACCTCTGGAGGTTTTCAGGGCAAGATCGTGAAAGTCAGCACCTTCTTTGAGCTTGGTCATGACGTCTGTTGCATTGTGCTCTGCTTCATCCAGTTCCTCTGGAGAAGGATTTTCTGAAACAGGGATTAAGATATGTCCCAAATGATATTCATAAGACATAGCGCCTAAACCGTTGGGTGCATTTAAAAATTGTTGTAATTCTTGATCAGAAATTTGAATATTCTGATAGATATCACGTTGTTGCAGTTGCTGTATTGCAAGTTGGCGTCGAATGGTTTGGCGATATAGTTCGTATTCAATACCTTCTTCTTCTAATTTATGGCTAAATTCAGAGAGTGTTAAATGATTGTCTTTAGCGATGTTGCTAATGATTTGGCTTAACATAGGCTCATCGATTTGTATGCCAGAACGCTCAGCCATCTGTAATTGGATTTCTTGTAAGATAAGGTGTTCTAATACTTGTTTAGTGAGGGCTGTTTGGTCTTGGGGATGTTGCCCTTGCGCCATTAAATTTTGGTGAAATAATTTAACTTGTTTGGTGAGTTCGCTTTGCGTAATAATTTTGTCATTGACAACGGCTGCAACCTTATCCAATGGTGCAACAGACGCACTGCTGGGTGTTGTAAAAGCAAGCATACAAAGAAGGCAAACAATCTTACGCATTTTTATTGTCCTACAAAATAAAACCTGAAAATTATAATACAAATACCATAAAAACAAAAAAATTGCCTCTCTTGGGGTGCTCAAAACGCAAAGAGCCGTGAGTCTATCATGCCGTCATGAGTTATCTAACTTTGTTTTGGTTGACTTGTGGCAAGTTAACGCGTTCTGATAGAGGCACAAAGCCAGGTATTTTTTGCTTTAATTTTCGATCGGGTTGGTTAAATCCAATACTACTTAAACCCTTAAAGACGAATTGTAGCATGATTTGGTTTGCATATTCTCGCCCTAAGAGTGCATTCCCAAGTTGGCGATATCGACTCATGACAAGCTGCGTGGCAAAACAGCAGCTATTGTATTCAAGCCCACCCAAAAGCTCTACGAATTGATCAAATTCAAAATCATAGTGAAAGCGGGTTAATAAATTAAATTGATAAGAAAGTGGAATCAATAATGAGACATCACCTTGATTTAATTTACCTAAGCTATCTGCCCTTAAATCTAAATTTTTATTATCTTTACGAGTAAAGTAATAATTCAGATTAAAGAGGGCGTTATCACTGATTTTTGATTGAAAGAAAAGCGAGGATTGTTGAATAAATTCAGCATTCATTCCCCACTCTATGAAAGCCCCTGCTTGCCAATTTTGTGGAGAAGAGAAAACAATTTCGCTCAATAAGTTTGAATGTCTTACAGAGGTACGGTTGATATCAGATTGACTGCAAAACTGAGACGGGGAAATACCATCACAGATTTCAACTTTCTCATCTTTAAAGTAGAAAATCTCACCAATACCAAAACGAAGCCATTCAAAATTATTTCGTTTGTCTAAAATACTGGAGTTCATACTCAGAGACAGTTGATTGGCTTCATTCAAACGATCTTTACCACTGAAGCGATTATATCTGAACAATTGTGCATAACTGAATTGAATCACGCCACTATCAAAATTAGGGAAATAATTTTGATTGCGATAAGGTATATAAACATAAAAGGCGCGCGGTGTTAATGTTTGTATAAAATCAAAATGATGTAGTTGTAATGGGCGTTCAAAATAGAGTTTTCCATCGAGGGTATAAATAGGCGCAATGCGATTTGGATTATGATTAAAATTATTATCGTTCTCAAAAGTTTCAGCTGGTAATTTCAAATCATAAGATAAAAGATCCAGATAGAAGCTTGGATTGAGTTCCCCCCAAGCGCGTCGAATAGGATAGCTTAAAGAAGGTTGTAGATAATAACGTTTGCCTTCTGCTTTGCTTTGATTAGACGCAGGAGCGCTTGGATAGATAAATTGCACCGCTTCGCCCGATAGATTGAAATAAAGCGATCGCCATACATTGGGATACAGCGCTTCAAATAACCATTGTGGTTGTCTGCGATAAATTTCTTCTACAACACCACCTTTATATGCTTGTAATACTTGATACTCTTCTGTTCTGAAGGTATGAATCCAATGTTGACCCTCATACAATAATTGCACACGTTGTGGTAAATGTAAGGTACTGGTTGTATGAATATCATTTCCTAGATCAACAAAGAAATTATCATCACTGACGTGGTGGTAATTGATATCTGCTGACCATGCTGAGTTTATTTGTAAATGATGATTAAAGCCTAGGCCTAGCCTATAGTTATGATCTTGTATGCCTTTGATACGAGGATCAACAGTTGTATAGCCGCTGGGAATGGTTTGTAGGATTTCTTCGCGAAAAATTCTATAAGCATTATCTCTAGGCAAATAATCTAAATAAAATTCACCATTTGAGCGTTTACTTAGATAGCGAAGATGAGATTGTAGCCCTGCTCCACGTTTGCTAAAACCTTGTATACCAAGCGTGAGATCATAATTGGGTGCTAAGTTAAAATAGTAAGGAATAGTGAATGACAGACCTGATTGACTAGAGCTTGAATAAGAAGGAAATAAAAAACCACTGTGGCGTTGGTTATCAATTGGATAGTTCAGATAGGGCCAGTAAAAAATAGGTACATTCTTAGATTTTAAATAGATATGCTTTGCTTTGGCTCGACCTTCTGCAGGATAAAGTGCGATTTCACGAGCATTTAGCTGCCAGCTTTGGCGAGTGGGTGGGCAGGTTGTA
The DNA here is from genome assembly GCA_050252335.1 of Candidatus Berkiella sp. Classification (GTDB taxonomy): domain Bacteria; phylum Pseudomonadota; class Gammaproteobacteria; order Berkiellales; family Berkiellaceae; genus Berkiella_A. Next base: position 28,447 of record JBFWLB010000034.1, read on the forward strand.
AAGTTAGAATGATGTAAAACTATTTTTTTCTGTCCAAACATTTCAATAGATTGTGCTTTTGCGCGAGCATGCCGTGGATACCATCTAAAGTCACCACAGCTTAAATGTAAGTATTCGGTTTCATTGTTGTAAAAAGCGTTGTCTGCCCAGATGCCCATATTAGGTTGATGAAAACTAAGGTGTCCATCTGCTAGAACAGACCAATTCGTTGGGCTGCGTTTTAGAGTAAGCTTATCCGCATGTAGCCAGCGTTGTCCTTGTTCTAAACTGACGTTATGTAAAGAAGAGTGGCCTTCCCAAAGAACATCGCCTTTATCAAATTCAATATTAACAGGCATATTGGTTGGTTGGCTAAAATTTGTAATAGGGGGGTAAAAAGGTTTATAGTGCCCGCCACAGAGGTTGCATGGCTCCGTGCTTATTTCCCAGTCAGTTGGCGTAAGATTAAATTGGCAGCTTGAGGAGGCGTGTACACCTTGAAGCCAGCATTGTAAAAGAAACGCTAGTAAGTATATTAGCTGTTTTTGCAATCGAGCGCCCACTTCCATTATTTGTTTATCATCGACTAGCTTTGCTACTTTAAGAGGCCGAAAGAAAGCTTAGTCTCTTTCAATGACATCAAGTACATAAGGTGGGTATATTTGCATAGTGACTCCTAGCTGTAAACTCAAATACACTCTAACATGTGGGTTAGGGCATTTAATCAAAAAAAGATTGACACGATGAATGAAATAGATGATAAAACTAACATACTAAATAGTTGGCTTATTAACTACCTTAAAGATGAACCTCAAAAAGTTTCCTCTTTAAAAGGTGACGCAAGCTTTAGACAATATTATCGTGTGCAATCTGTGCATGGCAATTTAATTGCGATGGCCTCACCCAATATTTCTGAACCTATTTTACCCTTTGTCTCCATTGCCAATAGTTGGCATAAGCAAGGTATCGCCGTTCCAAAAGTATTGCATTATAACTTGAAATTGGGTTTTGCGCTGTTAAGCGATTTTGGCGATGTTCTCTTGCAAGATAAATTAGATAAAAGTACTGTCGATGCCTATTATAAAAATGCATTAGAATTGTTACCTGCTATTCAATCCGCCTCGCGCACGAAAGACTATAACTACCCTTTATTTGATGAAAAGCACATTTATTTAGAATTGAGCTACTTTAAAGAATGGTTTATTACCCAATTATTACAGCTGGAAATGAGTGCTGCAGAAAGTAAAATGTTGGAGCTATTCTTTGCACAATTGGTGGATATTTGTCTGCAACAACCGCAAGTGGTTATACATCGTGATTATCATTCACGAAACTTAATGGTATTGGAAAATAATGTGCTTGGTATCTTAGATTTCCAAGATGCTATGCTGGGGCCGATTACCTATGATGCTGTTTCTTTATTAAGAGATTGTTATATCGATTGGCCAATTGCCTCTGTGTATCGATGGCTCACACATTTTTATGAGGTGTGCTATGAATCACAACTTGAACGATATTCCTTTCAGCAATTCCAAGAGTGGTTTGATAAAGCTGGTCTGCAGCGTCATATTAAAGTGTTAGGTATTTTTTCAAGACTTAAAATTCGAGATGGTAAAGCAGGTTATTTGAAAGATATTCCTAGAATCTTAAATTATGTTTTACAAGTAACGGCACAGTATCCGCAGTTACAGCACTTTGAACAATGGTTTATCACACGTGTTATTCCACGGTGGGAAGAATATTTTGCAAGCATGACGGCATCGTCACAGACTTTAGCATACCAGCAAGCAGGGAGTGCCTAAGCCATGAAAGCAATGATTCTTGCTGCTGGTCGCGGTTCAAGATTACGCCCTCTAACCGATAATTGTCCCAAGCCTTTAATTAAGGTGATTGCTAAGCCACTCATTGTCTATCACATTGAAAATCTTGCCGCTGTTGGTATTACGGATATCGTCATTAATCTGTCTTATTTAGGAGAGCAGATCATTGATTATATAGGTAATGGCGAAAAATGGGGGGTGCATGTTTCCTACTCAGAAGAAGAAAAGCTTTTAGAAGTAGGAGGAGGGATCTTTAATGCTTTGCCTTTATTAGGTCAAAAACCTTTTCTTGTTGTGAATGCAGATATCTGGACAGATTATGATTTCACAACGCTTCCCAAAGAGCCGGGGGGGCTTGCGCATTTAGTGCTTGTTAAAAATCCAGCTCATCATTTGAATGGCGATTTTAGTCTAAGAGCAGATGGTATGATTGTTGCTGATCCCATGTTACCGAAGTATACCTATGCGGGCATTAGTGTGTTGCGCCCTGAGTTATTTTATGGCTGTCAGCCTAATAGTATTTTTCCTTTAGCACCTTTATTAGTAAAGGCGATGAACGCAGGGGCTTTAGTGGGTGAATATTATGCGGGTATTTGGAATGATATTGGCACCATTGATCGCTTGAAAAATTTAGAAGCCACACTGAATTATCACACAACGCTTAGAAAAATATCATAAGTCATCATACATGCGAATTATTGGAAAACTATCAGGAGCACTGATTGGCGGCGTTGTTTCAGGCCCGATAGGCGCTGTACTTGGCTTATTGCTGGGACATTTCTTTGATCTGGGGCGTGCAGAAAATAGAGCCATTCAGAATGACAGCCGGATACGTCTATCAAGAAAAGTTTTTTTTCAAACAACCTTTGCAGTAATGGGATATTTGGCAAAGGTAGATGGTCGTGTGAGTGAAATTGAGATC
>JBFWLB010000035.1:0-30422 GCA_050252335.1 Candidatus Berkiella sp.
TTGATAGTTTTGATTTAAAGAGTTTACCCGCAAATGGGATTTTATACACAGATGTTGGTTTAACAACGGTAGCTGTGATTAATACAGACTATCCAGCGGTTGCTAATCAGTTAGTGCTTTATTTTGTACCTGCTTTGAACTTCAATGGTGATGTGACTTTTAATTATGCTGCAAAAGATGATTTAGGCTTAGCCAGCACTGCTGATGGAACAGCGACTATCACGGTGATCTCCGTTAATGATGCGCCTGTGGTAAATAATGTAAATGCAAGTGGTAATGAAGATGCCGCCTCCATCAGTATCACGCTCACCGGCAGCGATGTGGATGGCACGATTGCAAGTTTTGATTTAAAAAATTTACCCGCAAATGGGATTTTATACATAGATGCTACTTTAACAACGGCAGCTCTTATTAATACAGACTATCCAGCAGTTGCGAATCAGTTAGTGCTTTATTTTGCACCTGCTTTGAACTTCAATGGTGATGTGGCCTTTGAGTATGGTGCAAAAGATAATACAGGTGATGTAAGCGCTTCAACGGCAGTTGCTACTATTAGCGTTGCCTCAGTGAATGATGCGCCTGCAGGTACAGATACTACGGTGGTTGTGAATGAAGATACGCAATATATCTTTAGTGCAGCGAACTTTGGATTTAGCGATATAAATGATAATCCAGCGAATAGCTTATTAGCAGTGAGAATTACAACCTTGCCTGGTGCAGGTATGTTGACAAACAATGGTATTCCTGTGATGGTTGGCAGCTTTATATCGATAGCAGATATTAATGCAGGTATTTTGAGATTTAATCCTGCTGCAAATGCTAATGGCATAGGTTATTCAAGTTTTACTTTCCAAGTTCGGGACAATGGTGGTACCGCCAATGGTGGTGTTGACTTAGATCCAAATCCAAAGACAATCACCATCGATGTGATGGCTGTAAATGATGCACCAGTCGTAAATAATATAGAAGGTGATATCTTAAACTACCCACTTGGAATGTTGGGTACAGCACAAATATTAGATCAAGGCGCTTTGGCTACAGTCTTAGATGTAGATTCAGCTGATTTCGATGGTGGTGTGCTTACAGTAGAAATTACTGCAAATGCAGCACCCGCGGAAGATGAGTTGGGAATTCAATCAACCGTAGGCCAAATTGAACTGACAGGTTCGAGTGTAACTTATGCCGGTACAGAAATAGGCGTTCTGGATGCTGCATCTACTGCCATTAGATTGCTGATTAATTTAAATTCTGATGCTACACCGGTGAGTGTCGCTGCATTGATTAGTGCTATCACTTATACAAATACAGAGTTGGTGTTACCAGATGTTACAGCGCGTACAGTGAGTTTTACAGTGACAGATGGTGATGGTGGTACAAGTAATACCGGAAATATATTAGTGGATGTTGGGGATATATTACCGCCAGTCGTCTTAGATTTAGACGGGGATGGTATTGAATTAATATCTGCTCAAAATTCAAATGTGAGCGTTGAAAAGAATGGCATGCATTATAAAGTAGGTTGGGTTGGCCCAAATGATGCCATACTTGCTTATGATGCCAATCATGATGGGCTAGTCACAGATTTGTCAGAAATTAACTTAACCCTTTATCATCCTGATGCAAAAACAGATCTAGAAGGCTTAAAATTGGCCTTTGATAGCAATCAGGACGGTATATTTGATGCCGCAGATGAGCATTTCAAAGATTTTTTAATTTGGCAAGACAGAAATCAAGATGGTATTAGCCAGGCATCAGAAGTTACGCCATTAGCAGATAGTCACATTAAGGCGATTCATCTTAATTCAGATAATCACCTCGAAAAAATAGATGGTAATATTATCTTTGGTACAACCACCTATGAGACCAAGCAAGGAGAAATCTTCTTAGCCAGTGATCTTGGTTTGGCTGTTTTGCCCGTTCAGTCGCCTTCTGCATTAACACTGAGCGACGTTTTAGTCTTAGAGTCCACAGAAGATCCCATAAGAGAAATGGAAGAGGGTTCTGGATTGTACCAGCCCGTTCTTCCTTCTTTGTCAGAAATAATGCCAGAAATAGATACTTTCACACATTTGATATAAGTAATACGAATAAAAAATCATCAAATTAAATTCTGAAATAAATGCGCGTAGCGAATGATTTTTCCTAAGGTACCTCTACGAATGAAGGTTCGTCATTGCGAGCGGAAGCCGTTTGCAACTGATTGAAAAAAAACAAAGATATCACGGCTAAAGCGAAGCAATCTATCCTGAAATCTTTAAGAAGAGCGCGGTAAGAAATATTTTAAGATGGATTGCCGCGCAAAAGACGTGATAGTTTATATTCTATTTCACCTTTTTTCTGCGTCTTTTACTCGCAATGACGAACTTTTATTCATGAGGGCACCTCAGCTTCAAAAAGTGGGGTTTTCTATTCGCTGCGCTCATCAGGCACTCTGTTTAAAATAACTAATGTGCAATTATATTCTTCTTTGTTCGCAAAGCGAACATATTTCCCTCTACCAATTTTGGGAGAGGGTGCCCTGAAAGGGCGGGTGAGGGTTAAAAAGATTTATTTTATAAGCATTAGCGTCTCTGTATTCTTACTTTAGGCGTTGATTCAGCTTTTTCTGCATTACGTAGCGTTTCTAAGCTTTCTAATGCTTGATCAATGGTAAATCTATCTTCTCGGATAGGTGCGAGTAAACCTTTCAATAAAGGGTTTTGATCAATTTTTTTTCTAGTTGCGGCATTATTCATTGTTAACCTGGAACCAGTAAATAAATGATAAAATACAATACCAACTGCCCACATATCATTTTTTAAATGCGGTTTTTGGTATTCAATGGCGAGTTGAGATTTTGCATGGCGGTCGGCATTTTTTTTGGATAAGAGTTTATCGATTCGTATACCAAAAGAAGATGTGTCTTCATCATAAAAATATTCATGATACTTACTTTTTTTACTCTTGTAGGCCAAAGCTATTTCTGGAGATGCATAAGTGTGTGTGGCTAAAGATTTTTTTCTATTATTGTTACAATTTGTGGAATGTCCAAAATCATTTATTTTGATATGATATTGATTTTCTCTAGAATATATTAGAATGTTTTGCTTTTTAATATCCTGATGTGCAATATTTTTTTGATGCATAATTTGAATGGCTTTCAAGATTTGATCTGCAATAGAGTATTTGTCAGTCATTGTGAGAGATTTTGCGTTGCTTAGTAAAAAAGAGCTAAAATCCATTTCTACAAAGGGCGCATAATGTGCTTGTTTATATTTTTCTCGAGTGCAATAAATTTGGCTTTGTAAGTTGTAACTAAACAGCAGGTCAGAATAGCCGGTATCGATATTTTTATTTATTTTTGCAAGTTCTTGGGATATCTTTGCCTCAATATCTGCATTCTTGATACTATTTTCTTTTTTACGGCTTGTGACAAGATTGATCCATTTTTGATATATGGATGTATCGATTCTCCAGGCAATTTTACCCGTTTTGTTTCCACCAACGAAGCGCTGCGTTTTTTTGGATTTTTCGCCTGATTTGAGCTTGCTTTTTATGTCTAAAATTAATATAAATTGATCAGAGAGATCTTTGAGAATGCTGATTGATCTTGCAAGTTTTGATTTTTCTTTTTCAATGCGATGGCCACGATATTGAGGCGTTTTGTTATCCTTTGGCATTAAGTTATTTAGAATGGTATTTTGATTTTTCAATATATAATCATAAATAGCAATTAGATCATTCTTTAGAATATATTCAGATATTAAAGCAGGTTCATTTAATTTTGAAACTTCTTCTCTACGTGCTCTAATCTTATGGAAAAACTGAGTTGCATGAGGATTTGCATGTTGTAGAACAGGCATTGTTACAGAAAAAGGTGCAGAAGTAGTAATGGGTGTTATAGGAGCAGAACGCGATGATGTGGGCAGTGCATTTTGCTTAAACATTTGTGTTACAAAGTTGGGTAGTATTTTTCCGAAGGTATTTTTCAACATTGTCGTGCTACATTGTATATATCTCATTAAAGGTCGCTATTCTAACTCATTTGCATCACTAAGTGTAGTTTTTTATGGCCGTTGCCCATGAATTTCTAGTGTTTGATACGAGCGCTCTAAGGAGATACCGGAATTCACTGATGTGAATTTCCGGCATAGTGATTTTTTGATATTTGAGAATTACGACTTTTTATTTAAAAGATAAACAGCTACTACTAGACTGTGGGATGTATAGTGTTTCTTCTGGTAATGGCAGAGGTGTTGTTTTCTTGAGATTGAGACGCCATTGCTTATACATTGGCAAATGAGAGTGAGACTTATGTGAAACATCAGCATGAGCTTTGGGCAGAGGCTCTAATGTATGAGGGAGGAGAGCCTTTGTAAGATCAAGTGCTCCCTCTGTATTTGAAGCAATGCTATTATCTTCGGATATGGCGACTGATTCGGGTATTGCAATGGATGAAGCAGCTTTACTTTTATCTTTTTTAGATTGTTTTCGTGCAGTTCTTTTTTCAGATAAATGCTTTTTCTCTTTTTCCAAAAACCGACGAAAAGAGAGCGTGTGATCTTTTTTCTGCAATCTGCGTAACATTTTTTCATCATAATGTTCTACCGCGAGTTCAGGATGTTTATGATGAAAATAACATGCAACTGCATATTTTCCTGAGTCTACCATAGCTTGCTTATCTTTAGGACTGTGATCAAAATTTAAGGTGTCATAACCGAGCGTGTCGCCAAATATGGTATAATCCTTATAAAAGCTATCGTTGAAGTCTCGATTTTGCACATTTGCAAAAGCTTTAAAGAAAGCCACTGTAAAATCTAAAATAGTATTAATTTCTTTGGGAGGAGGGGTAACACCTTTTTTGTAATATTCAATTTCAGTTTGATCATCTAAGCGTAGACTCAGTGTTTTAGGGTTGCCTTTGCCTTTTACCGTTTCAAATACATCTGAAGGACAATTTTTTTGTATTCCACCATCTGAATACCAACAATCTTTTATTTTCCATGCCGTAAAATAAAAAGGAAAACCGCCGGATGCACGCACAGCATCTGCAATAGGTACATCTGCATGCTCTGATTCATAAGAGAAGGTTTCATTGAGTCCAGTGTTGATATTACAAGCTTGTACATATAGATCTTTTAAACCAAGTTCAGGATGTGCTTCTTTGAAGTTGTGCCATTCTGCAAAAGTAGCATTTTTATTGCCAGTGATTCTTGCGATGACATCTTGATAATATTCATATAGCGCTTTTCCCTTATGAATCCCAAATCCTTTGCGTAAATTGCGAGGTATCTTTATGGGTTCTAGTATTCCGCCTTTAATTTTACCTGCCATGTCTAAATTTAATACTTCTTCGGAAATTTTTGCAGCATTCCAACCTGTGGCCGCCATTAAACCAAAGATAGCACCAACAGATGCGCCAGAAATTTTATCTATACCTTTAATGATGCCTAATTTCTCAAGCTCTTCAAACATACCAAGATAAACATAGCCTTTTGCACCACCACCTTCTAAAGCAAGGTTTTCATATATCCCTTCTATCATCTTGATTCTCCTTTATATTGATTGCTTGAGTGATAGATTCATTAATACATAAATCAGCTTATGCTGGTTGAGTATTTTGGCCTGTTTAAGGGTAGTTACTCTCTTTGCATGACAGCATCTTTTATTATTATAGAAATCTTTTAAATTCTATATTGTGTATAATCACGCGCTAAATAGTAAAAATGACAATAGATCTTTTTGATTTTTTATAAATAGAGAGCGTGTATATCCTGTTTTTAAGTTTTTGAGCAGATGAAAGGGCTGCGACTAAAGTCCTATGTTCGCCCTATCCGCTTTATCATATGATAGTATGATTACTAAGATTGGTTTTGTGTTGTACCAATGTCTGAAAAAATATACAGTTATGATGATTTGCGTAAGCTAAAAAAAGTATTGTTAAAAGAATATGAGTTCTTTAAAAAATACAAAGAGGCTATTTTCTCAAAAATTAATTCTAATGCTTTAGCCTTAAGCTCATCGTATAAAATTTTGACAGAATTAGTGAAACAAGATTTAGATGATCTGGATAATATTGTTAAATTAGATGTAGAGTTAGAGCGTGTGAATTGTCGTGTTGCAATGTCATACTTAAATGAAGTTCAAGAGCATGATTTAAGCTTAGAGTATCTCACCAGACTACCAACCTTATTATTTTCGTTACATTTAAATAAATTGATGATTTTAAAAAAATTAGTTTTAGATGGGCATAAATGTAAAATTATCCATGTCTCTTCTAAAATTGGATTATTAACCAATTTAATAGAATTAGATATTAGTGGCTGTTTATTGACTCAATTGCCAGATGCCATTGTTTATTTAGAAAATTTAGAGATATTGAGTTTGAAGCATAATCATTTGAGTACTTTGCCAGATGGCATTGAGCGTTTAACCCATTTGAAGGAATTAGATTTAAGTTACAATCATGAAATGCGCGTGTTACCCAGAGGGGTTGGAAAGCTTAAAAATCTTCATAAACTTAAGATTGATCACGATAATTTAGATAGTCTGCCAGATGAAATTTGTGATTTAGAACATCTGCATGAAATACAAGCGCACCATAATCATTTGCGTCAATTACCTAAAGCCTTAGAGCGCTTAGGGCAATTAGAAATTTTAGATATACATAATAATGAGTTAAGAACCCTTCCGCACAATATTACGAGATTATCTGCATTAAAATATTTGAATATACAAGGGAATTACATTGAGAGTGTGCCAGATGGTTTTAAGAAGAATCGGCGATATAATAATAAGCGTTCTAGTAGATAAGAAGCTTTCTTTAGAAGTAATACCAGTCACTTAAGAAATGATGGCATAGTTTGTTAATAAGTTATTCCTCAGTGGCGCAAAGCGCCGTATACTCCCTTTGGAATCCTGAGGTATCCCCACGAATGATGCTTCGTCATTGCGAGCGGAAGCCGTCTGTAATTGATTGAAAAAACAAAAAAATATCACGGCTAAAGCGAAGCAATCCATCATGGAATCTTTAAGAAGAGCACAGTAAGAAAGATTTTAAGATAGATTGCCGCACAAAAGACGTGATGTTTTATCTCTTATTTTTCCTTTTTCCTGCGTCTTTTGCTCGCAATGACGAAGCATCATTCGTGGGGATACTTCAGCTTTGGAATCAAAGGGAGTCGCCGTCTGCGGTTAAATAAAGATTAAAAAAAATCCTTCTGCTCACTCACGTGAGCTTCTTCCCTTGATACCAAGGGAAGATAATCATTCACTTCGTTCATTTCTTAACTGACTACTGACTGGCATTATCCTGTTACTGTGCAAGGTATTATCCAAAATTACTTTTTCTTTTCAGGCTTTATAGTAACAAGCATACCATACAGGGGATGATCGATATATTGCACATCACTACTTTTCATTTTAATAGATTGTTTTAAGCGAAAAGCTTGTAATCTTGCATTTGCTTCTTGTTGCCACGTGCTTCTATTGCTGACATTTGCAAAAGTAGCGCTTGTGCCGGCATTGATTGAGCCTTGTACGCCGGTAGCTGTTGAAAGTACTCTCATTGGTTTTGTTAAAATGAGATCGGTATCAACATGGAGGTAGCGGCTTTTGCTTATCTTTATGGTGCCATCTACTTCATAAGCAGATTGTTTTACATCTGCATTTGCCCCAAGTGCATCGTCTAGTTGTATATCAGAGCCGCCTCTAGAAGAATAACTTTTTCCACCGACAAGTCGGAGGGTATCAGATAAGTTTTTTTCAGAGATTCGTTGTTTCCATCCTTTATGAAGGATGACACGAAAGCTGCCTTGTTTCTGAATTTTATCTTTAGCATCATTGAGCTGTAGGGCATCATTGTTAACCTGAACGTAATTTTGTGCTTCGTCACTTGTGGAAGATGCGTTAGAGGCATCTAATAGCTTTTTAGCAGCACTGACATTAGGGTGGCCTGGATTTAAGGGATATGATTCTTGTAATCCTGCTTTATCGAGATTCTCAAAGACAAGTACTTCAACTTGATACCATTGCTCTTCTTTAGCATAGGTCTTAACGCATGAGAGCATGAGAAGCACTAATACAAGAGATTTTAAAGTGAGTATATTTTTAAACATAAGTTATTTAACTTTTTAATTGTTGGTTAAATGTATAAGTAGATTTTCTACCACCTGAAAACGTTGTTCAACTGTCTGCATGTCAAAAGTTAATTTAAATGCTTGGGAACCTATCAATTTATAGTGTTGAGGCTGTGTGCGGAGCAAGTTGATAATTGTATCAGGATTAATATTAGGTTTTTCAACAAACTCAATTTTGCCCTGGCTTTTACCAGCTTCAATTTTTGTAATACCAATATCTTTTGCAATAATCTTAAGAGCAGTGATCTTAAATAAATGCTGGGTGGCAGTGGGTAGTAACCCAAATCGATCAATCATTTCAACTTGAATTTCTTCAAGCGCTTCTTTGGAAGCACACATGCTGATTCGCTTATAAAGAATCAGACGTGAATGCACATCTGGCAGATAGTCTTCTGGTATTAATGCACTGATTTGCAAATCAATTTCTATATTATTTGAAGGCGCTTCCGTAGAAAGTGTTTTACCTGATTTCAATGCTTTTACGGTTTTTTCTAAAAGCTCCATGTATAAGTTGAAACCAATCTCATTTAAATTACCACTTTGCTCTTCACCTAATATTTCGCCCGCGCCCCGTATTTCTAAATCGTGTGTTGCCAGTGTAAAGCCTGAACCTAATTCTTCTAAAGATTCTAAAGCTTCCAGTCGCTTTTTAGCATCTTTGCTGAGAGACTTCTCTGCACCTGTCAAACAATAAGCATAGGCTTGATGATGTGAGCGTCCAACACGTCCTCGAATTTGATGTAATTGCGCTAAACCAAATTTATCAGCACGTTCAATGATGATGGTATTTGCCGTTGGAATATCGATACCTGTTTCAATAATGGTGGTGCACACCAATACATTAAAGCGTTGATGGTAAAAATCAGACATGACACGCTCTAGAGCACGTTCTGGCATTTGACCATGTGCAACGATGATGCGTGCTTCAGGACAGAGTGTTTTTAAATGATGAGCTGTGTTTTCAATGGTGCTGACATCATTATGCAAATAATAAATCTGGCCACCACGCATTAACTCACGATTGACGGCTTCTTGAATAAGAACTTCATTATATTCACGTACAAAGGTCTTAACACTGAGACGCTTCAAGGGAGGAGTCGCAATAATAGAAAGATCGCGCACCGATGAAAGTGCCATATTCAAAGTACGAGGGATAGGTGTGGCAGTGAGTGTTAAAATATCCACTTCCGAACGAAAATTCTTGATTTTTTCTTTTTGTTTCACACCAAATCGGTGTTCTTCATCTATAATTAATAACCCTAAATTATCAAAAGCTATAGTTTGGTTGAGCAATTTATGCGTACCAATCACAATATCAGTCTTGCCAGATTGTAGATTTTCTATCGTGAGATCTTGTTCTTTTTTAGATCGAAACCGAGATAAAACTTCTATCTTAACAGGCCAATTAGCAAATCTATCGCTAAAAGTTTCATAGTGTTGTTGAGCAAGCAGAGTTGTGGGTACAAGTATTACAACTTGTTTGTGCGTCATCACTGCTAAAAATGCGGCACGGAGCGCAACTTCTGTTTTTCCAAAGCCCACATCGCCACATACTAATCTATCCATGGGATTATCAGATTGCATGTCTTGCAACACTTCATCAATTGCTTTTTGCTGATCTGGTGTTGTTTCAAAACCAAAAGCATTTGCAAATGCGAGATAGTCTTGATCGGGCGCATTAAAGCTCAAACCTTTCTTGAGTGCACGTCTTGCGTGAATCTCTAAAAGTTCTGCTGCAACATCATTGATCTTCTTTTGCGCTTTTTGCTTTGATTTTTCCCAAGTATCTGTGCCAAGTCTATGTAGAGGTGCATTTTCTATTTGTGTACCACTGTATTGACTGATAACCTCAAGCGAAGAAACAGGCACATATAATTTTGCTTTGTCGGCATATTCAATGGTTAAATATTCTGAAGGTTGAGCACCAATACTAAGATTTATTAAACCTAAATAGCGTCCTACACCATGCTGTAAATGCACAACAGGGTGGCCCATCTGGAGTTCTGCTAAGTTGCGAACTTGAATGTCTAAATCTTGATAAGTCTCTTTGCGGCGACGTCTTTGCATGACCTGATGGCCATAGATATCTGCTTCTGCCAAAAGCATGAGATTTTGAAGCGGCAGACAAACACTCTTGTCTAATGAGGCAATAGTAATACCAAAATTTTGTTTGTCACGCGCAAAATCTGACCAGTGCTCATAGACCTTGGGGTTAATATCAATTTTCTTTAATAAATTGATTAAGCTTTCTTTTCTTCCAGGCGATTCTGCACAAAATAGAATATTCATCTTATTTTCTGCAAGAAAATTCTGCAAAGGTTTTAGAGGATCATGTTGGTTCAAGATGGCAATGTGAGGCGCAGATGCAAAGTCTAAATTAATATCTTGTCCCTTGCTTTGTGGATGCGCTGTTTCACTGACGACAATTTGTTTAAAAGATTTTATGTAGCCATATAATTCATTTTTCTGTAAAAATAAATCTTTGGGCGCAAGTATGGGGCGTGTAATATCATGCCGGTATTGTTCATAGCGCTTATCCACATCTTGCAAGAAATGATCTAAATTAACATCCATATCTTGACTGCGAACAATCGTAGTATGTTTGGGCAAATAATCAAACAAGCTTTGGGTTTCTTCAAAGAAGAGGGGGAGATAGTATTCAATACCGCCAATACTTGCGCCTTGAGAAATATTTTCGTATACAGGACATAAAGTAGGATCGCCATCAAATTTTTTACGCCAATTTTTTCTGAATCGGCTGATATCTTCTTCTTGTAAAGGATATTCTTTTGCAGGTAAGCAGTTGAGAGAATCAATGCGTTTAATTGATTTTTGTGTATCAATATCAAAAAATCGGATACTTTCTATTTCATTATCAAACAGGTCGATTCGAATGGGGCTATGTTGCCCCATGGGGAAAATATCGATAATGCTGCCACGAATAGCGTATTCTCCATGTCCCATCACTTGAGAAACTTGGGTATATCCAGCTGAGAGCCAAGTTGATTTGGCGGTTGTCATATCAAGATAGTCGCCAATTTTTAGTATAAAGCTGTTTGCCATGACAAATTGTTTTGGCACAATTTTATGTAACAGGGTCATGATGGGCACAATGACGATACCTGTTTTTAAACTAGGTAGTTCGTATAAGGTTTTTAACCGATCTGAAATAATATCCTGATGGGGTGAGAAGTGATCAAATGGCAGTATTTCCCAATCAGGAAATTGAAAACAGACAGTATTAGGTTTACAGAAATATTTTAACTCTCTTTTGAGGGCAGCCGCTTTTTGTGAAGAAGAGGTTATGACCAAAAGGAGTTCTTGCTGTTCACTGGCTTGAGCAATCGATAGCGCAAGACCTGCACCGATAACATTTCCCCAGTTTAGGCGATCGCCTATCTGGCGTGGTAAAGGAAAGGAAGAATTATCGGTGTTTATCATAGCAACAGACCATTTTTTAGTTTATGCGTGAAAAGTTTCAGCTAATTTTTTGCGTTTTTCATAGGTTTCGCGACAAAGTAGCATATCCTGTAAGAACCATTCCAAGTTTTGTAGATTCAGCGCTTGTTGACTATCTACACGTGCTTGGGGTGGGTTAGGATGCACATCCAATAAAACCATATTTGCTCCAGCGATCACGCCTTGTGCACTCACATGGTAAATGTCACTGATTTTATCTGTGCCTTCGCTTAATAAACCTACGGCATGAGAAGGATCAACGCAAACAGGTAAGCGTGTAATGCGTTTTACGAGGCTCACTTGACAGAAATCAACCAGATTGCGGTGAGGATTGCCAAAATGAGATTTTACACCTCTTAGGCAAAAAATAATTTTATTATTACCTGCTTTTGCAAGGTATTCCGCAGCCAATAAAGATTCATTCAGTGTGATACCAAAGCCACGTTTAAACAGAATAGGAAATTCTTGTTGGCCACCAACTGCCTGTAATAATTCAAAATTTTGAGCATTACGCGTACCAATCTGCAGCATCACACCTGTGGGTTTTCCTGTGAGTTCCAATGCATCATTGATCTCTTCTATTTGCCGATCATGCGTCACTTCCATAGCGATCACTTTGATCCCATATTGGCCGGCCAGTTCAAACACATAAGGCAAACAGGATTTACCAAGGCCTTGGAATGCATAAGGGCTGGTACGAGGCTTATAAGCACCCATGCGTGTGCATACTTGTTTGTACTCAGACAGTACTTTAAAAGTACTTTCGACGTTTTCAGCATTATCAACGGCACATAAACCTGCAAAAACATGGAAGCTATCTTGAGAGAAATGAACACCATTGTACTCAAAAGAGAATGCTGGAACGTTTGAATGTTTCCCAAGTATTTTGTAGTCGCTGGAAATACGAATGACTTTATGTACTGCCGGCAATGCCTCAATACTTTCTCTTGAAATTTGTTGTGTATCACCAATCAGATGTATTTCAGTAATGCTTTCTTGCACACCTTTGATGGTGCTGATTTTGGTTTCAACATTTGCAAATTTTGAAAGGGCATTGAGAGTAAACTGGTACTCTGCAGAATGAAAATCAATATTAGGTTTTAAGATTATAATCATAATGGCTCACTCGATGGTGTGTTGAGCGATAATACATTTTTATCAATGTTAAGTCGGTTGAGTGGTTGGTAATAGTCAACACGTCTATCACGCAAATAAGGCCATGCTTGGCGTGTTTTCTCTGTTTGCTCTAGTTTTAAATCGGCATATAGAATTTCTGGCTTATCTTCTGCGCTTGTTAGTATTTCGCCTTGAGTGCCAGTAATGAAGCTATTTCCCCAAAAATCTATGCCTTGAGGTAGTGCATCCTCAATCAATTCTAGGCCACATCGGTTACAGCTTGCGACCGGCAAGCCATTTGCAACAGCATGACTTTGTTGAATTAAACGCCATGCATTGAGCTGCTTTTGTTGCGTTTGTGTATCATCTTTAGGATTGAATCCAATGGCGGTAGGGTATAGTAAACAGTCTGCGCCATTGAGTGCCATTAAGCGAGCCGCTTCTGGAAACCATTGATCCCAACAAATCAGCACGCCCAGCTTACCAATAGAAGTTTCAATAGGCTTAAATCCAAGATCGCCTGGCGTAAAATAATATTTTTCATAGTAGCCTGGATCATCGGGGATATGCATTTTACGATACATACCTTTTATTGATCCATCTTTATCAATCACAACGGCGGTGTTGTGATATAAGCCTTTGGCTCTTTTTTCAAATAAAGAAGTCACAATAACGATGTTATTTTCTTTTGCGAGCTTTGTGTAAAAATCAGTTGTGGTACCTGGAATTGTTTCTGCATAACTAAAAAAATCACTAGACTCTTTTTGAGCAAAATAATATTGATTGTGCAGTTCTGGCAGTAATGCTAAAGAAGCGCCTGAACGTGAAGCTTCGATAATGGCATTGGCATAATGATCAAAAGATTCTGCACGTGTTTTAAAACCGATGGATTGTACAACCGCTAAAGGGATGTTTTTCTGTTCTTTCATGCGTCTTGTTGTCCTATTGGTATTTGCATCGTTGAGCAGTGTAACCCACCACTTTGCAAGATGAGTGTGCTCGTATCTACACCTAGTACATTTCGAGAGGGGAAGCATTCTCTGAGCGTCTCAAGCATAGCTTCATCTAATGCATGGTTATACTGTGGTACAAATACACAATGATTGGTAATCAAGAAATTCAAATAAGTCGCAGGAATAAATATGCCTGGATAAGATGCATTCTCAATTTTGGGCAAGGGCATTGGTACAAGTTGATAAGGCTCTCCAGAGATTTGCCTAAAAGATTTTAGCTGCATCTCCATGTTGAGTAATGAATCATAATGTGGCAGTGTTGGATCATCACAGGTTGCATAGGCAATGGTGTGTGGGTTGATGAATCTTGCCAACATATCAACATGAGAGTCTGTATTATCGCCTTCAATAAAGCCATCATCTAGCCAGAGTATGCGTTGAATACCCAAGGCAGCTTGTAGTTTTTCAAAGATTATTGCTTTATCAGTGATTTTGTTACGATTTGGATTGCAAAGGCATAATTTTGTTGTAAGCAGTGTTCCCAAACCATCACTTTCTATGCTGCCGCCTTCTAAGACAAAATGGATGTCTTCTTGGGTATAGGTTTTGAGCAGGTCAAAATGATGGAGGTTATTATTGACGGCATTGTCATCTTCGTGCGGAAATTTTTCACCCCAGCCATTGAACTTAAAATTTAACAGTACTGCTTTTTTTTCTTTATAGACGGTAATGGGGCCATGGTCACGAACCCAAATATCATTAGAAGGATTTACAATTATTTGTACATTGTCTTGATTGACGTGGTACTGGCTTAAAAGATCCTCGAGATGTTCTAAGACTATGTTATTATAAACGTTAATCATCACGGGTTGTGATTTTGCAATAGTGCTAACCATTTTGAAAAGCGCCATTTCTACGCGCGCAATTTCATCTGGATTCCAATAGTAGCTACCATGATCATAGATATGTGGCCATGAGAATAGGACAGCACTTTGTGGTGCCCATTCAGCTGGTAAATAGGTTGTGTTTGTATGAGTTTGTAATTTCACCTTAACTATCAACTTTACTTAATAACTTACTGACTAAAAATAATACCAGATTGATTGATTGCAAGCGAACAACAGAATAGTGAAAATAATGCATAATACAACATCAAAAATTAGCTGAATAACTATGTTTAAGCCTTTTTCTCTCTATATTGGCTCTCGCTATACGAGTCTCAGACAAAGAGATCATTTCATTACTTTTATATCTATTGTTTCAATGGTAGGTATTGCTTTGGGCGTAATGGTACTCATTACGGTTTTATCTGTGATGAATGGTTTTACCAAGGAAATAAGAACACGTATTTTAAGTGTTACACCTCACATAATGGTGACGCAAGGGCAAAGCAATATCCAAGACTGGCCTATGGCAGTGAAGCATTATTCAAAGCGCAAAGAAGTGGAAGCGGCAGGACCCTTTATTGAAGGGCAAGGTATGCTAACACATGGGCGAGAGGTGCATGGTGTTTTGGTCAAAGGTATTGATCCTGCAACAGTGGATGCGGTTTTTCCTTTACGCTCAACTTTGACCACAGGTAATGTCGATGATTTGGTACCCGGTAAGTTTGGGGTCATTATAGGAAGCTATCTAGCAAAATCATTGGGTGTTGGTGTAGGAGATAGTATTACGCTGGTTATCCCAGAAGTAACGGTCTCTTTAGTGGGTGTGACACCTCGTCTCAAAAGGCTCCAGGTCGTAGGTATTTTTGAGGTCGGTTACATTTATGACACAACACATATTTTTCTTAATTTAGAAGATTCTGCTCGGCTTTTAAAAACAGGTGATGGCGTCACAGGTATACAGTTAAGATTGTTTGATCCTTTCAAGGCGCCTCAATTAGCGCATGAGTTACGTGAAGAAGCGCAACCGTTCTATAACGTTGTTGATTGGACGGTGCTTAATAGTGCTTATTTTAGTGCGGTAAAAATGGAAAAGACCATGATGTTCTTTACGTTGATCATGATTTTGGCGATTGCCGTATTTAATCTCATTTCCACTTTAGTCATGGTTGTTACAGATAAACGTGGTGATATTGCCGTCTTTAGGGTGTTGGGTGCTTCGAAAAAGAAAATCATGGCAATCTTTATTTCTCAAGGCGCAATTATAGGTTTTATTGGTACGCTCATGGGGGTGATATTAGGTATCTTATTAGCGCTTAATGTGACCGATATCGTTTCCTTTATTGAAAGACTTTTTAAAGTTAAATTTTTATCTGAAGAAGTTTATTTTATTAGTTTCTTGCCGTCTGATTTACAAAGTGCGGATGTTATCTTAATTGCGACCTGTGCAATGGGCTTGAGCTTACTGGCTACCATTCATCCTGCTTGGCGCGCAGCTAAAGTACAACCTGCGGAGGCCTTACGCCATGATGCATAATAAAAATTATCAACCAGAGGTGCAGCCTCAAGGTACAGTGTTACGCTGCGAAAATGTAGTCAAGATCTTTCAAGATGGGGA
This sequence comes from Candidatus Berkiella sp., assembly GCA_050252335.1. GTDB lineage: Bacteria > Pseudomonadota > Gammaproteobacteria > Berkiellales > Berkiellaceae > Berkiella_A. Next base: position 16,148 of record JBFWLB010000035.1, read on the forward strand.
TAGAACCATCCCTGTTTTAGGAAATATTAACTTTAGCGTTTCCTCACACGAGAGTATTGCTATTGTGGGGCGTTCAGGTTCTGGAAAAACAACTTTTATTCATATTTTGGGAGGCATTGAAAAGCCATCCAGTGGGAAAATTTATTTGAATGAAATGGAGTTATTGACCTTATCTGAGAAGAAGCGTGGTTTTTTGCGCAATCGAGTATTGGGTTTTATTTTTCAGTTCCACCATCTCCTTGCTGAGTTTACTGCCTTTGAAAATGTTTGTATGCCTTTACTGATCCGAGGCGAGCCTTTAAAAGATATCAAAGCAAAAAGTCTGTATTATTTGGACAAAGTTGGATTATTGGACAGAAAAGAACATAAGCCAATGATGTTATCAGGGGGAGAGCGCCAACGTGTTGCGATTGCACGTGCCTTAGTTGCCGAGCCAAAATGTATTTTAGCGGATGAGCCAACGGGTAATTTGGATGGCGAGAGTGCCGATCAAGTCTATGCGCTGATGATGCAACTTGCTAGAGAAGTGGGTACAAGCTTTGTCATTGTGACGCATGATGTTAATTTGGCAAATAAGATGGATAGGACTCTGGTTCTTGATCGAGGCGAGCTAAAAGAGCAATAGCTGCTGTTTTAAATATTTATGTTAACCTTGGTAACCCTCACCTGGCTGAAAGCCAGGTGAGGGTTAAATATGAGTAATGCATGAATGAAATCTTAAAAAATTAGAAGAGGGACGAGTAGGCACATACGATGTAATTGTGTGGTAGGTTTCTTTTAAAAAATAATGTTGTGGCACTTTCCCTCTCCTGATGTCAGGAGAGGGTGCCCGAAGGGCGGGTGAGGTTAGATTTTACTCAAAGAGAAGCTGCTTTTTTCTGCCGTCTTGCCCAAGCTCTTTTTATATGCCAATACCAAAGAATGCGTATCAGAATATTCGAACTAATCGCTAAGACACTACCACAAATGAAGCAGCCCAAGAGAAAAGGTTGCCAAATTGCGGCCAATCCACTCGTAAACCACTCCACAGATGCATCAAATTGAAAGCCGCGTGGTTCTCTTCCTAAAACATAAGCGCCCACTTTAAAAGCAAAGTAAAATACGGGTGGCATTGTGATAGGGTTGGTTAGCCATACAAGCGCAATTGAAATGGGTAAGTTTGCTCTTGCTAAAATAGCACAAGCTGCTGCCGGGATCATTTGGAAAGGCATCGGAATCATGGCGCAGAATAATCCAATGCTAAAAGCAGTGGAAACAGAATAACGATTCAATGACCAAAGATTTGGATTATGTAATAAGCTCCCAAACATTTTTAAATGCTTATGGTCTTTCACTTTATGATGTGGAATAAATTTTTTTAGTAATTTTTTGGGCATAAGATTTAGCCAATGATCTTAACTGTACTTTCACTGGGTGCTTTGCTCGGTGCGCTATTATTGACAAGTTGTCCGACAGTGCCCAGTGGTAGTTTTATATTATTACTATTAGGTTGTGGCATTGTATTTGTATTTAGTCAAGCTTGCCTACGACATAAATATCAAAACAAATATTTAAGCGTATTTTTCCTGAGTTTTATACTAAGCTTTAGTTGGGCGTATGTCCAGACCCAACAGCGTTTAGCCTGGCAGCTTCCAGTAGCTTGGACAAACAAAGAAATTAAGCTTTCGGGCTATATAATTGATCAAGCAACCACAGAGGACAATAAGGCAAGATACACAGTCAAGCCATTTAGTATAAATGGAGAAAAGCTGCATAACAAGCATCTTAAAATTCAATTGTATTGGATGCATCCCACAGCAAAACTATCCCCAGGTAATCAAATAGAAGCGACTGTTAAGCTGAAAGCTTTAAGAGGCTTATACAATCCGGGAGCCTCAGACGAAGAAAAATATTGGTTTCTAGAAGGCTTAAAAGCACGCGGCAAAATTGTGTCATTAGAGGCAGTCAAAGAAGGGGACTTTTCATTAACTGTCTTCAGACAAGCCATTGCAAACCGTTTGCATCAGCTTTTTCCTGATGAGGAATTTTTGCCGGTAATTACAGCACTGACCATTGGGATCCGCTCAGGTTTAGATCCAAAGAGCAGAGATATTTTTCAGAAGACGGGGACAAGTCATTTATTGGCTATTTCAGGATTACATTTAGGGTTGGTTGCTGCATTTTGTTTTCTATTTATAAAACGCCTTGCTTGTGTATTCCCTCGTCTTTTGCTGAGATTTCCCGCGCCGTGTATTGCCGCAGTTGTGACCCTTGGCTTTTCTTTTTTATATGCGTTATTGGCAGGATTTTCATTACCAACACAGCGTGCATTTATTATGATCAGCGTTGCAATGCTGAGTATTTTGTTAAAAAGGAAAATTTTTAGCTGGCAAGCTTTTTTATTTGCATTACTTTTAGTGATTTTGCATGATCCTTTATGTGTGTTGCAAGCAGGATTTTGGTTATCGTTTTGTGCAGTCGCGGCATTATTAATGGCAAAAGAAAGCCTTCCCGAAAAATCCTGGCGTAAGTGGTGGCAACCGCAATGGGTTGCTTTTGTTGGGCTGTTGCCTCTTACGGTTCTTTTTTTTAATCAAGTAAGTTTAATTTCTCCAATTGCAAATATTTTTGCTATACCGATTGTTGCAGCTGTGGTAGTGCCTATCAGTTTATTAGGCGTTATCTTTATTTATCCGATTGAAGTTTTGGGAGAATTTTTAATTAGGGTTGCTGTGATTTGCTTTTCTGTGGTGTGGCAGTTATTAGATTTCTTAAGTCATATCCCTTTTGCAGCTGTTTCTTTAGCTGGATTATCTTCTGGGATCATTTTCTTAAGTATTATCGGGACCTTGCTTTTATTAAGTCCTAAGGGAATGCCTGGAAAACCGCTCGCAATTTTGTTTTATATGCCACTCTTATTCGTAAGGCCGCACATACCTTATGAACAAGCGCGCATTAGCATTTTGGATGTGGGTCAAGGATTGTCTACAGTCATAGAGACTCAAAATCATGTCATGCTCTTTGATACAGGGCCACAGTATGGTCAATATACTAATGCGGGTAGCAAAGTAATTTTACCTTATTTACATGCTAGAAAAATTCAGCATATTGATAAAGTTCTTATCAGTCATCATGATCTTGATCATCGAGGAGGACTAAGTAGTTTGCTGGATTTTCCGATTACAGAAATTCAGAGTAGTGAGCCTGAGCTGCTTCAGGGGACTGTTTCTACTCGGCTTTCTGTGTGCCAAAGAGATCAATCGTGGCAATGGGATGGTGTGTTGTTTGAAATATTACATCCCTATGGACCAGAGCAAAAGAGGAATGATCGTTCTTGCGTCTTAAAAATTACTGCCAATCAGCAGTCTATTTTGATTCCAGGCGATATTACACAGCAAGTGGAGCACAAGTTAGTGCATCATGCAAAGGCAAAATTAAAAAGTGATATCTTAATAGTGCCGCATCATGGTAGCTTAACCTCCTCTTCAGCGGCTTTTATAGATGCTGTCTCGCCTTTGTATGCGGTGTTTGCCGTTGGCTATGGTAATCATTATGGCTTTCCAAAAGCGGATGTGTTGCAAAGATATGAAAGAGTTGGTTCAGAAAACTTATTAACTTATGATTCAGGCACCATTATTTTTGACTTAGGCAAAGCGCAGAAATTGACACCGCCTATGAAATGGCGGGAAACTGCGAAGCGGAATTGGCATTAGGATGAAAGTGAAGCTGCTTAGGAGGTAGAAGTGTTGGTATTATTTCAATCAGGTGGATGGTTAATGTGGCCTTTACTTGTATGTTCTATTATTTCGCTTGCCATTGTGGTTGAACGGGCATGGACTTTGCGCGAGACTAATATATTGCCACCTGACTTAGTAAAATCGATACTGAGTGAACTATCCAAAAAAAATCAAAACGTGCATTTACCTAATTTAGCTTATAGCAGCCCATTGGGTACCATTTTAGCTGTTGGTCTAAAGTATAGTGAGAATGGTGTCACTATTATGCGTACTCGCATGGAAGAGCAGGGGCGCCAAGTTGTGATGCGGCTTGAGAAATATTTAAATGCTTTAGGTACCATTGCATCTGTTTCCCCACTCTTGGGGTTACTGGGTACTGTAATGGGGATGATTAATATATTCACAGCACTTAATTTATATGAGACAGCCAACACGGAAGTCTTAGCAGGAGGTATTGCACAGGCGCTCTTAACAACCGCTTTTGGTTTATCCATTGCTATACCCAGCTTAATGTTTCATCGTCATTTCCAAAGAAAAATTGATGAGTTATCTGTTAAACTAGAAAATGAGAGTTTGTTATTGATCGATGGCTTGAAGGCTATTGTACCAAGGCAAAAAAAGGTCATTATCTAAGATAATTATGAAAACTAGATTAATTTGATGGTATAATGACAATGAAATTTAGAAGCAAAACTCGCTCAGAGGTTGATATTAATGTAACACCATTAATTGATGTTGTATTTTTACTACTCATCTTTTTTATGGTGTCGACAACGTTTAAGAAAAATACCCAACTAAATGTTCAATTACCCCAGGCGTCTACCCAAGTATCTACAACAGAAAGTAGTGTTATTCGTATTCTGATAGACAGCAAAGGTCAGTATGAATTAGATGGGAAATTATATAACCGTGCAACACTAAAAATGTTATCTGAACAACTTCTAGTGGGTTATTCTCAAGAAAGTCCACTCTTAATCATGGGAGATAAAGAGGCGCCGCACCAATCCTTGGTTTCATTGCTTGAGTTGGCTGCGGATTTAAATATCTCGAAGGTAAGGATATTGGCACAATTTGAAGACAAAGAAGATAATGCATACAAATCCTATGAAAAACAGACCCATTGATTCTCAGAAAAAAGTTTATAAAAGACTGTTGTCTTATGTTTGGCCTTATCGCGCTGCATTTTTTTTAGCGCTGTTTGGTAATCTTTTATACGGTGTTGTCGATGCAGGCTTCATCAAATTATTTGAACCACTGCTCAATAAAGGTTTTGTTGATAGAGATCAAAACTTTATTCGATGGATCCCGCTTATGGTGATCTCTATCTTTTTCGTGCGTGGTATCGCAACTTTTCTCTCAACCTATTTTATGGGATGGGTGGGTCGCAATGTAGTGATGAATTTTAGGCAGCAGATGTTTCAGCATTTGTTGAAATTACCAACTTATTACTACGATCGAATTACGTCTGGTGAAATACTTTCTAAAATAACCTATAACGTTGAGCAAGTAGCAGATGCGTGCAGTGATGCCATTACGGTAATGGTGCGCGAATCTTGTACGGCTATTGCTTTAATAGCGGTGATGGTTTCAATTAGCTGGCGTTTGACACTGCTATTTGCAATCACCGTGCCTATCATGGCATGCATTATGCATTTTGTGAGTAAAAGAATGCGTTCTGTATCTGCTTATATTCAAGAATCAATGGGGCGTGTGACCCATGTGGCAGAAGAAGCAATAGAAGGTCAAAAAGTCATTAAAGCGTTTGGCGGTCAAGCGTATGAGTTGTCACGTTTCGCCAAAGCAACACAATACAATCGTCATCAGGAAATGAAACTGATAGTTACTTCTGCCATTAGCATTCCTATGATTCAAATTGTTGGGGCAGTTGCCTTAGCCTTTACGGTTTATTTAGCAACCTTAAATCCCGAGCATACGATGCGAACAGCGATTACGCCAGGGGCTTTTGCTGCGATGATCACCGCTATGATTGCGCTCTTAAAACCGATTAAGCAATTAACCAAAGTAAACAGCAACATTCAAAAAGGGATTGCAGGAGCCGCAAGTATTTTTGCATTCTTAGATGAAGAAACAGAAATAGATAAAGCAAAAAATCCTGTGACCTCCAGAATGGCAGGTGATATTGCATTTAAGCATGTTTCTTTTAGTTATAAGACACAAAATCCAGAAAATCCTTTAGCTTCAACAGTCAAACAACAAACCTTGGATAATATTAATTTTGAAGCAAAGGCGGGTGAAACAATCGCCATTGTAGGGCGCTCAGGTGGTGGAAAATCAACCATCGTCAATTTGTTGCCACGTTTTTATGAGGCACAAGGACAGATCACCATTGATGGTGTCGATGTAAAAGACATCCCGTTGAAAGATTTGAGAAGAAATATCTCTATTGTGAGTCAACAAGTCACTTTATTTAACGATACGATTGCTAAAAATATTGCTTATGGCACAGAAGCGACAATGGAAGAAATACGAGAGGCCGCTAAACTCGCTCATGCCTTTGATTTCATTGAGCGTTTATCGGAAGGATTTGACACAGTCATTGGTGAGAATGGTGTGCGTTTGTCCGGTGGGCAACGTCAAAGAATTGCAATTGCACGTGCTATTTTAAAGAAAGCACCTATATTGATCTTAGATGAAGCAACCAGCAGCTTAGATACAGAATCAGAACGTCATATTCAATCAGCCCTGGATAGACTGATGAGCCAATGCACAACCTTGGTGATTGCGCATCGATTATCCACTATTCAAAATGCAGATAGGATTATGGTTATTGATAAAGGTAGAATTATTGAATTAGGAACACATGAAGAACTCATGGCTTCTAAGGGACTTTATAGCAGCTTACGTGTTATGCAGTATCAAGAACGTGATTCTATGCCTGAAATCGTTAATAGTTAAGATATGACTTTATGGGAAAATGGTTTGAACGATATATACATAAAATTTGGTATCCCGTATCAAAACCATTTTCTTATTACCTTATCTTAGCATTATTGCTACCTTTCTCTTTTCTATACACCGTTATTGCAACATTCAGAAAATTTTACTTACAACATCACAAGCAAGTAGTTGTTACAAAATGCCCTGTCTGCGTCGTTGGTAATATAGCCGTTGGCGGTACGGGGAAAACACCTTTTGTTATTTTTTTTGCAGCCCTGTTGAAACAGCATGGTTTTAAGCCTGGTATTGTGTCACGTGGCTATTCAGGCAGCAAAGCGCGTAATGATGTTGTTTTAGTTGATAGCCAAGCCGCTGTTGCTTTTGTGGGAGAAGAGCCAAAGCTCATTCATCAAAAAACACAATGTCCTGTTGTTGTCGGTGTTCACCGTAATCAGTGTATTCAGAAATTATGTCAATCTTTTCCTGAGGTCGACATCATTATCAGTGATGATGGTTTGCAGCACTATGCTATGCATAGAGATCTTGAAATTGGCTTAATGGATGGCATTAGAAAATTCGGTAATGGTTTTTGTTTACCTGCGGGACCACTCAGAGAGCCTTGTCAAAGATTCAAGCATGTTGACTTTGTTGTTGTGAAACAAAGTCGATTAAAACCAGGTCGTATGAAGCAAAAAATCTTTAAAGATGCTTTTGATATGCAATTGCAGCCTCAGAAGTGGGTGAATGTAAAAGATAATAGCCAGCAAGTACCTTTAGAGTATTTTCAAGGAAAGATAGTTCATGCGGTTACAGGTATTGGGAATCCATCAAGTTTCTTTGAGCTGTTATCTGGTTTAGGTATTAAATTTATTCCGCAGGTTTATCCTGATCATTATGCTTACACAGAAAATGATTTCAATTTTGGAGATGAACTTCCTGTCATTATGACAGAGAAAGATGCCATAAAATGTACACAATTTGCAGATGCTCAGTTTTGGATGTTAGCTTTAACGGTTAGTTTGCCAGACGATTTTGACACACTGCTCATCAATAAAATAAAATCAATACAAAAGAAGGATTAGAAAAGATGGATAAAAAATTATTAGAAATACTCGCCTGTCCGCTTTGTAAACAGTCGCTTATCTATTTGAAAGACAAAAAAGAACTGGTATGTAAAGCCGATCGCTTAGCCTACCCTATCAAAGAAGACATTCCCGTTATGTTGGAAGATGAAGCACGTAAACTGGATTTAGAAGAGGTAGAAAAAATTGCAAGTTAAAGTTTTATTTGTTTGCATGGGAAATATTTGTCGCTCGCCTACCGCTGAGGCAGTATTTACCGCATTTGTTTCTAAAGCGGGGCTTCAGCAGCATATTATGATAGATTCAGCAGGAACACATGCCTATCATATTGGTGAAGCGCCTGATACGCGCTCGATTGCAGCAGGATTGAAAAGAGGTTATGCCTTAGGGCATTTGGTTGCAAGACAGGTAAATACTTCTGATTTTAGTGCTTTTGATTATATCGTAGCTATGGATAAAAATAATCATCACTTGCTTATGGCGCAATGTCCAGATGTGCTGCAATATAAAATATCACTCTTGTTAGAGCATGCAAGTGATATTGAAGAAGCAGAAGTGCCAGATCCTTATTATGGGGGTGAGCAAGGTTTTTTCAGGGTTATTGACTTGATAGAATCGGGTGCAAAAGCCTTGTTAGAAAAGATTCGCAAGGAAAGCTTGATTTAAAAATTTTTATCTTTCTTTGTTCGCAAAGCGAACATTTTCTCACTTTGTAAAGGGAGACGCTCGTGCAGCGTAGCTGCGCCGAGCAGAGGGATTTAGCTGTTTGACCTTAAATCCACAGCATAAATCCCCCTTGCGCACTTATCAGTGCGCGTCCCCCTTCAAAAAGTGGGATTCTGATTCGCTATGCTCATCGATAAGTATGTACACCCTTACAGAGCACAAGATATATGCATCTCGTAGACCAATTTTGGGAGAAGAAGCCCCTTCTCCCAAAATGAATAGAGGGTTAAATATTCGCTGTGCGAACGAAGAAATAACCCTCAATACGTAAAGCTATAAGGAGAAGAGCGTCTTTTGGGGGAGCTGGGTGTATCAGTATCTGGATTTGAGGCTATTTGACATCTTAGATTATCTCTATCTTCTTTAACAGCTGAAAGATTGTCCCTTAATTGCAGATTTTCTTGCCGTAATAAAGTTCTATCTGTATTTGCAGATTCAAGTTGTTGTCTTAAGATTAAGATTGTATTTTGTTGTGATTCCTGAGAACTAACATCGGGCATTTTTTTTCTTAGGTTATTTCTGTCTTCTTTAACAGCAGTAAGTGTTTCTTGTAATTCAGTGTTTTGCTGCCGTAACTGAACTCTATCTCTGTTAGCTTTGTCAAGTTGTTGGGTTAGTGCTGTTAGTTGTCTATTTAATTGTAAAATCTCATTTTGTAATAAAGCATTATTCTCAACAGCGTTGTCATCGTCTTCTTGTTGCTCTTCTTCATCTGATTCACTCTCTGAATTGTCAGCGCTATTATAAATATATAAATTTTTGAATATTTTTGTTAAGCCATCGAGCATTTTGTAATCCCCTAGTATTATCTTTAGTTGTTCTTACACTATGGTTTATAGACGTCAGGATTGTAACAAAGTATAGAGAATGTGCCGATGCATATTATCAGTAAATCAATGTCGTTCATCGGAGTTTGAGGATCTTGAAAATTTATCAGAAAAGACTCTCTCTATAAAAAATGGTAACTTATGATATATAAACAAACTCAAAAACTAGTTTACTTTCTAATTTTGTTAGTGTGCAAATAGCTATTTAACTACCAACTAAGAAGCATCATTTTTTACTTGAAAAAGAAATGAAGCAAATGAAGAGGTCAAGGCAAAGATGCGGAAATATTTATTATGGATGTTGGCTGCTTTATTACTGGTGGGCATACTTTGGGGTGGCTTCAAATTTTACAAAAGAGATAAATCACAATCAACGGAAAATACTATGGTAGAAGTACGTTTGGGTAGTATCGAAAAAGTTGTAACCGCACAAGGCAAATTAGAACCTAAAGAGTATGTCGATGTGGGTGCTCAAGTATCAGGCTTAGTGAAAAAGTTACATGTAGAGTTGGGAGATGTGGTTAAACAGAAAGATTTAATAGCCGAAATTGATCCTGATGTATACGCTTCACAAGTAAAAGGGAGTGAAGCACGCCTGAAAACATTGCAAGCTCAGAAAGCAGAACAATTATCGCTTGTTAAACAAGCAAACCAGAAACTGACGCGTAACCAAAATTTAATTAAAGAAAAAGCAGTGAGCATAGAAATTTTGGAAGATGCACAGACAACATTGGAAGTTGCAAATGCACAGTTGTTGTCCTTAAAAGCACAGATTGAAGAAGCACAATCCACTCTGGATGGAAATAGAGCCAATTTAAGTTATACAAAAATCTATGCACCTATGGATGGAACTGTTGTTTCTCAGTCTGTCAAAGAAGGTCAAACCATTAATGCCAATCAGACCGCCCCTGTTATCGTACAAATTGCTAATTTAGATATTATGACGGTTAAAGCACAAGTTGCTGAGGCAGATATTACAAAGTTGAAAGTAGGTATGCCAATGTATTTCATGACTCTGGGTTCCATGGATCGACGTTGGCAGGGAACGATTCGTCAGATTTTACCCTCCCCAGAAACAGTGAATGATGTCGTACTCTATAATGTTTTGGTTGATATTGAAAATAAAGACCATCAGTTAATGACGGGCATGACAACACAAATGTTTTTTATTGTGGCAAAGAAAGAAAATGTACCCATTATTCCCGCGAGTGCTTTATTCAAAAGAATACCAGAATTGGATACAGAGCTAGGGCAGGCTTATCAGGTTAAGGTAAAAACTAAAAAAGATACTGAGGTCAGAACGGTTATTATTAGTCTATCCGATCGCAGCACTGCTGCCGTTGAAAAAGGATTGAAGAAGGGAGAGACAGTTTTGTTAATGAATAGCCTCTCTTCTTCAACATCTAATACTCAAGGCCGTCGTGCAGGCATGGCACGTTTATGACAGTCCCTTTGATCGAGCTGAGAGACATTAGTCGTTATTATAAAAGTGGTGATATTGTTGTAAAGGCGCTGAATAGTACGAATATTTCGATTTGGCAAGGCGACTTTGTTGCCATTATGGGACAATCTGGCTCGGGTAAATCAACCTTAATGAATATTATAGGCTGCCTTGATAAGCCAACAACAGGCACCTATAAAATCATCGGGCGTGAAGTATCTACATTAGAATCGGATGATTTGGCTGCATTGCGTAGAGATATTTTTGGTTTCATCTTTCAGCGATACAATCTTCTTGCAACAGCGAGTGCAGAAGAAAATGTTGAAATTCCTGGTTTATACGCTGGCATGAAACGCATGCAAAGAAGCCAGCGTGCACGTCAATTGTTAGATGACTTGGGTTTAAGTGATCGCTACGATCATCGACCGGCAGAGCTGTCAGGAGGGCAGCAGCAACGTGTTGCGATTGCGCGCGCATTGATGAATGATCCCCCTGTTATTTTGGCGGATGAGCCTACTGGCGCCTTGGATAGCCATAGTGGCAAAGAAGTCATGAATCAATTAAAAAACTTAAATGAACAGGGTCGTACAATTATTTTAATTACGCATGATGAGCAAGTTGCAGCACATGCTAAGCGGATTATTCGCATTCAGGATGGAAAGATCATTGCAGACAGTATGGAAACGCATAATGGCCATTCTTCTTCACACTCAGAAAAGCATGTTGTTCATCCGATTCATCATAAAGCAAGCAGTTTGACGACAGATAGTTTTGAGGCCGTTAAAACAGCATTTCGCTCCTTGCGATCTAATCTCTTTCGTACTTCTCTAACCTTATTGGGCATTGTGATTGGTGTCGCATCTGTTATTACCATGCTTGCAGTGGGTAATGGCAGTAAACAAAAAGTGCTAACACAGATCAGCGCAATGGGAACGAATATTTTAAGTGTGAGACCAGGTGCTGCGGGTATTCGTAGCAGTGGAGATATTGCAACATTGGTCACGAGTGATGCAAAGGCATTGGAAGATCTCTCTAATGTGGTCGTTGTGGTGCCTGAACGCAGTGGACGTAAGACATTACGTATTGGCAATATTGATTATGCAACTAATATACAAGGTGTGGGGGCAGGATTCCCACTTGCGCGTGATTGGCCTATACAACAAGGCACTTTCTTTACAATAGACGATGTAAACTCCTATGCTGCTGTTATTGTTCTAGGGGCTACGGTGGCAAAGACATTTTTTCCAGGTAATGATAATCCAATTGGCCAGTTTATACTGGTTGGTAATACGCCTTTTCAGATTATTGGTATCATGTCTTCAAAGGGGGCTGCGCCTTGGGGAGGTGATCAAGATGATACAGTTTATATTCCTTATACAACCGCTATGGTTCGTCTATTTGGAGCAACCTACCTAAATAGCATCACTTTAAAGGTAGAAGATGCTTCCATGATTGCAAAGACAGAAGCTCAAATTGTTGAGCTATTAAAAAACCGCCATGGAACCGAAGATTTTTCAGTACGAAATACAGCTTCTTTTCTAGAGATGGCAACGGCAACACAAAATACATTAACGATTTTGCTTGGTGCTGTTGCGGCTATTTCTCTGCTTGTTGGAGGCATTGGCGTGATGAATATTATGTTAGTGAGTGTGACAGAACGTACCCGTGAAATTGGTATTCGTATCGCAACCGGGGCTCGTATGCGAGATATTATGATTCAATTCAATACTGAGGCGGCTGTTGTGTGTACCATTGGTGGTGTTTTTGGTGTATTGCTTGGTCTTTTAGCGGGCATTGTTCTTTCACTCTTTGGGGTTGATATTGTATTTTCATTATTTCCTGCTTTATTGGCTTTTAGCTGTGCTGTTTCAACCGGATTGCTATTTGGGTATTTGCCTGCTCGAACAGCAGCGCAACTGGATCCGGTTGTGGCATTGAGTTCGGAGTAAGCTATGAAACAGTCAATATGCTTAATGAGTCTTTTCTTATTATGTGGTTGTACATTCATACCAGACTATCAGCGTCCGTCAATGGATATACCTGGGCAATGGAATAATCAAGCAATCGGCTATTCTTCTGATATCGCTGCTCAAGATTGGTGGATGTCATTTGGTTCTGTAGAATTAAATCAGTTGATGGATGAGGCACTTTCTCATAATCATGATGTACTGGCTGGTATTCAGAGAGTGAAGCAAGCACGCGCTAATCTAAAGATTGCTCGTGCTGATTTTTTTCCAAATATAAATGCTTCTGCTGATGCATCACGCGTACATAGTCACCCTGCAAAAGCGAGCGCAATCGACAGTACAAATCTACAAGCCGGTTTGAGTATTGCCTATGAGCTGGATCTCTTTGGTGCGAATCGTTCAAATGTTGCTGCTGCGGGTGCTAGCTTACATGCAAGTCAGTACGATGAGGATGCATTAGCTTTAGTTGTGATGAGTGATGTTGCTCAAACCTATTTTTTATTGCTTAATTTACAAGAACGTTTGGCTATTGCAAATACTAACCTGAATAATGCAAAAGAAGTGCTGCGTATTATCAGTGCTCGTGTTCGAGAGGGGGCTGAATCTGATCTAGAATTAGCACAGCAATCCGTATTGGTTGCTAATAATGAAGCAGCACGTTCTTTGCTGATAGAGCAGCTTCAAAATAGTCAGAATGCCTTGGCAGTATTGTTGGGTAAAACACCACAAGCCTTGAACATAAAAGAGTATAGTTTAGCAGTACTGACAGTACCGGTTATATTTTCTAAGCAACCTTCTGAATTGTTAGAACGTCGTCCTGATATAAAAGCAGCTGAAGCAAGTCTTGTTGCTGCGAATGCGAATATTGGTGTTGCTCGTGCCGCTTTCTTTCCGTCTATTTCATTAGGGCTTGCCAATAATATATCGGCCGCAGGGTTTCATGAGCCTGTGACAAGAAGCTTATCATTGACTTCGTCTCTTGGAATGCCACTATTTCAAGGAGGGCGTATAAAAGGCGGGGTAGAGTTAGCGACAGCGCGTCAACGAGAATTAGTCGAGATCTATCGTAAAACGGTGCTAACCGCTTTCCAAGAAGTAGAAGATGCACTTGTGGCTGTTAAAACAGCACAGGATAGGGAAGATGTTTTAGAAATAGCGATGCAACAAGCGCGCAAGGCTTATCAATTATCAAAAAGAAAATATGATTTAGGTGCAATTGATTTCCAAACCTTATTAGACACACAAAATGCACAGCTTTCAGCAGAAGATAGTTTTGCACAAGCAAAGTTGAGTCGTTTGACAACTGCGGTTACCTTATTTAAGGCGCTGGGTGGTGGATGGAAAGAGTCATGAGCATCTACAGCATATAGTATGTTGATGTGTTATTTCTCCGTGGCACAAAGCACTCTATGCTCCTTTTGTTGTCAAAGGGAGTCGCCGTTTGGCTTTAGCATCTCAGTATAAATCCCCCTTGCGCACTTGCCAGTGCGCATCCCCCTTCAAAAAGTGGGATCCTGATTCGCAATGCTCATCAATAAAAAAGAAGCGTGCTCTTCGTTCGCAAAGCGAACATTTTCTCACTTTGTAAAGCTGACTCTTAATCACATTTTTGATTACA
>JBFWLB010000036.1:0-29899 GCA_050252335.1 Candidatus Berkiella sp.
CAAACGATTTGCAATTTTATCCAATTGATGAAATCTTACGAGATTCTTTTTCCAAGTTCGCATATCTGTAACCGTCAATCCAGATGCATAAGCACCTGATTCAGTAATCGACTTACCAACATTTGAACATCCAACAATGCTAACTTGATTTGTAATATTAATATGGCCATTAATATTTGAAGCACCACCAATTAAGCAATTTTGTCCAATGACAGAACTACCCGCAATACCTGTACATGCAGCAATCGCTGTGCCTTTACCAATTTTAACGTTATGACCAATTTGAATGAGATTATCTAAAATTACATCATCTTCGATAACGGTATGATCAATAGCACCTCTATCAATTGTGGTATTCGCGCCAATTTCAACACGCTCACCAATACGGACGCCACCAATTTGAGGTACTTTAACCCAATGCGCACCATTTCGAACAAAGCCAAAACCATCGCTACCAATCACCACACCACTGTGAATGACGCACTGTTGGCCAAGGTGACAGTTGCTATATATGTTCACATTGGGATGTAAAAAGCTACTTTTCCCAATAATGGAATCGTCACCAATAATACAATTTGCTTGTATGATTACATTTTCTTCGATAATAACATTTTTACCAATAACAACATTTGGCCCAATAAACGTTTTAGGATGGATCTCAGCCCCTTCACCGACAACAACCGAAGGATGTATTGACGGAGAGAATTGTAATTTAGGGAATAACAAATGCACTACTTTTACAATAGCTTGTCTTGGTTCATCATGAATCAAAAGTGGAATATTCAAATCACGCTCTTGTTCAAAAATGCCTTGAGTCGTAATGAGGGCAGATGCTTGCGTATCCGCTAAGTGCTGTCGATATTTATGATACTGATCGCTATTATTTAAAAAAGTAATTTGAGCTTTGTGGGCACTTTGAATTGTACCCACGTTTTCTATAATAACATCGCCCTCTCCAACAAGCTTTGCACCAATTGCTTGCGCAATCACTTTCAAAGGCAAAGGTTTAGATTGCGAGGCATATTGAGGGCTGCTAATGTTTTCTAAATTCATCTTATAGTAGCTCAACTAATTTCAAATTAATTACTTAATGCTTTGACAACTTTATTAGTGATGTCAACCTGAGCAGAAGCATAGAGTTTTGTATCTTGATGTAAAATAATATCGTATTTTTCTTTTTCAGCGATATCATTCACAACTTTATTGACTTTTTCTATTAGCTTTTGCATTTCTTCTTGATAACGCGCAGTAGAATCTTCACGGAATTCTTCTTGCATTCTTTGCAATTCGCGTTGACTTGAAACTAATTCTCTTTCTAATTTAGATTTTTCAGAGTCACTCATAACAGCAGCATTACGCTGGAGTTTTTCTGATTTTTCTTTCATTTCTTTTTCTGTCTTAACAATTTTTTCTTCTTTGGGTTTAAACTCTTGCTGCAATCTTTCCATAGCTGCCTTTGCTTCTGGTGAACTTGCAACAATTTTACGCATATCTACGACACCAATTTTTACGCCATCAGCAGATGCTTGTGTTGGCAAGCTCATAGCAACAAACAATGATGCAACAGAAAGATATTTAACTAGATTATTCACACAAGCTCCCTAACTGAAAACAGTTTAAACTTTAAAATACGGTACCAAATGTAAACGAGAACCTCTTCACTTTATCAGCGTTTCTATCAAACTCAAGACTTCTATCCTTAGTAGGACGAAGCGGTATACCATAGCTAAATACCAAAGGCGCCAAGGGCGATACCCACGTCACAGAAACACCAGCGGAATATCTTAACCCTTTTGGGTTACGAGATAAACTCTTGTTGTCGTCATAATATCGATTGACAGAGTCATACACCTGACCAGCATCTAAAAAGAGCTGTGCTCGCACGGATGGAATGTTACCAATCCATTCATTAGGTATAACAAGCCCAGTGCTACCCGTTACTAAGAAATTACCACCAAAAGGATTAGAATGGCTGTCTTTAGGCCCTAAGCTATTATCTTCAAATCCTCTTACACTACTACTACCGCCCGCATAAAAATGGCGATAAAACGGTAATGCAGATGTTTTGCCATAACCATCACCATATCCAAGCAAGCCAGAAGCGGTAAAGATAAATCCTTTAAAAAGTGATTTATACCACTGCACATCGTAGGTCATACGATAATATTGCAAAGTGGAGCTAGGAACTGAGACTGAAAGGCTTGCACCTTGACGCAAACCATTTTCAGGAAATAGATATCTATCAAAGGTATTATGTGACCAACCTAAGGCGGCTGTCACTTCATCACTATTATTACCATTTTTAGTTAAGAAATTTTCAATTTCTTTAGGTGCATTAAAGGCATCGCCCACAGCTAATTTGGTTGATTGGTAACCAAGACCAAAACTAATACGATCAACAGGAGATATAGGATAACTATAGTTAACATTACCTCCCCAAGCATCCGTCGTATAATCAGAAATACTGCTAGAACGACTTAAATCTGTTTCGCTGTAATAAACAGAAAAACCACGACTTACGCCATCAATGGTATAGTATGGATTATTATAAGATAAATTATAGGTTTTATAGGCTTTACTTTGGTTAAAACTAAAATCAGTACTATTACCCGTACCTAAGAAATTTCGATTTGAAATATTTGCATTAAAGACAATACCATCAGAATCAGAATAGCCAATCCCGCCACCTAATTGACCAGCAGAAGCCTCTTGCACCGTATAGATAACGTCAACCTCATCGCTCACGCCAGGCACAGGCTTTAGATCTACTTTTACTTCTTTAAAATAACCTGTTCTGTTCAATCGGGTTCGTGAATCTTCAATTAAAAGCGTATTAACAACCGCAGATTCCATTTGAATTAATTCACGGCGCAATACTTCATCTTTTGTTTTGGTATTACCTTCAAACAAAATACGTCTAACCTGCATACGATTGCCAGGCTCCACGTAAAAAGTAATATCTGCAACATGCTCGGAGTCATGAACATCAGGTACAGGGTTTACATTTGCATTTGAATAGCCTTCTTGCCCCAAGCGGTCGTTCAAAGCTTCAACAATCTTTGCAACTTTAGTTCGGGAAAATATTTCACCTTGCTTCAAATTTATATACTGCATGAGCTCGGCTTCAGGTAATATGGTAGTACCTGCCAAAGATATTTTTCCAACGGTAAATGGCTGGCCTTCTTGAATGTTTACCGTAACATAAATATCTAATTTATCTGGCGTTATGGTTACCTGGGTCGAGGTAATCTGAAAATTCAAATACCCTCTATCCAAATAAAAAGTTCTCAGCTTTTCTAAATCAGCACTTAACTTTTCTTTATCATATTGATCACTACGCGATACCCAACTAAAGCAATGCGATTGAGCTAACGCAAATTCTTTTAATAATTCTTCGGTCTTAAAATCTCTATTGCCAATGATATGTATGGCTTTGATACGTGCCGCTTGGCCTTCGACTATTGTGATCTCAATATTGACACGATTTTTATCTTGTTCTGTAACCACAGAATCAATTTTGACAGAATATTTACCATGACCAAAATACATACGCTCCAGCTCGTTTCTCACCATTTCCAATGTAGAACGATCAAAAACGTGGCCTTCGGCTAATCCAGTTTCTTTTAAAGTAGCTTTTAGGTTATCACTGGTTATATCTTTGTTACCCGTGATTGTAATCTTACCTATCGTCGGCCTTTCCAATAACTCTATGACTAAAGCATTACCTTCGCGTCCCAGCTGAATATCTTGGAAAAACCCCGTATTAAAAAGGGCTTTCAAAATTTCACCACTACGCCCTTCAGTCATCACATCTCCAATATTTACTGGGAGATAATTGATTACTGTACCTTCAGCAATGCGCTGTAGACCTTGTATCTTAATATCTTCTACGACAAAGGACTCAAAGGCGTAGGCTTGATGCACAGATTGGGTTAAAAGACCCGCCAATAAAGCATACCAATACTTATTCATACTTCTTATTCTTCACCGCTTGTTTGAATTATAATAATGCGTCGACTGAAATTTTATTTTTGATTTGCTAGCAAACAAACTATTTTGCTTTTGCACTAAGAGTGGCCATACTAACACAGGTCACAATAAATAAAAGCCACAGAAGTAGATCTTAAAAGATGAAATAGAAGACAATTAACTAACAGTGCATGCATTTATAATGATATAAAACTAACATTAAAGGCTGCTTTGAAAAAGAAGTTCTATTAGGGGATGACCGTTGTATCATCCCGAAATAACATGGGCAAAGTGATATAGCAAAGACAGACGAGACTCGTCTAAGCAAACATTCTCAATAAATCATTATAAAATGCTACAGTCATCAAAAAGATCAGCAACAACATGCCTAGCTTATAGCCGAATATTTGCACTTTTTCTGATACAGGCTTACCGGTGAATATTTCAATCACATAATAAAGTAAGTGTCCGCCATCAAGGATCGGAATGGGAAGCAAATTAAGCACACCTAAACTAATGCTGATTAAGGCTAAATAATTTAAATATTGTTGGAACCCAATTAAAACCGAAATACCCGCGCCTTGCGCTAAAGTGATTGGTCCGCTTAAATTATATAAACCCACGTCGCCCACAATCATTTTGCCAATAAGCTTCAAAGTAACCGAAATAAACTGACCTGTCTTTTGAAAAGACTCAATCATGGCATGCCAAGGATCAAAGCGCTCTACCCATTTATATTCATCAGACAGTTCTGGAACCTTGACTTTAAGTCCAGCAAAGCCTACCTGTTTACCATTTGCACCAATATTAACGCGTGGAGCAAACACAATAGTCTTATGACTATCCTGACGTTTAATAACCACGCTAATCGGCTGTTGAGGACTTTTTTCAATAACTGCTGTAAATTCACTCCAGTTTGAGATAGGACGACCATCAACTGACACAATTTCATCACCCGGCAAAAAACCTGCTTTCTCTGCTGGCTCATCCGGCATGACAGAATAGATAACAGGAGGAATAGGCGTATGGTAAGCCTCAATACCCAGCGAATCTAATAAATCCGGTTTTTCTCTACTGATTGCCCAATTCTGTAAATTAAGGCTCACAGCTTTGTTATCACCAGACACGGTTTTAACATCAAAATGCAAATAATCTGTATCGCCCAGACGAGACATAATTTGCTTGAAAACACTTGCCCATGTACGCGTTTCAATAGAATCAACCGCTAAAATCTGATCACCAACTTGCAGGCCAGACTGCGCTGCGATGGACTGTGGTTGAACCTCTCCTACAACAGGAATTGTTCCTGTTAAACCAATCATGAACATCAGCCAGAAAGCAAAAATTGCGAAAATGAAATTAAAGATAGGGCCTGCGGCAACAATACTAAAACGTACCCAAACAGGTTTACGATTGAAAGCATGCGGCAAATCAGCCTTCGCAACATTTCCTTCTCTCTCATCAAGCATTTTGACATAACCACCCAATGGCAACATCGCGATGACGTACTCTGTCCCCGCTTTATCCTGCCAACTGAATAATCGTCGACCAAAACCAACAGAAAATTTTAAGACTTTAACGCCTAATTTTCGAGCAACCCAGAAATGCCCAAATTCATGAAAAGTCACTAAAACACCGATTGCGATAATAAACGCTGATATTGCAATCAAAATCATAGACATGTATTTAACCTTTCCATTTAGCTATTTGAAACAATTTCTAGTACAGCGTAACGTTATTTTTTAATAGAATTGCTGATTCGCGCAGCGAATCAAAATGCCTCTACCAATTTTGGGAGAGGATGGCTGAAAGCCAGGTGAGGGTTAAATATGAAGGAGGTAAAGTTAAATCTCCAATATCAATCCCCCTGGTGCTACGCACCGCCCCCCTTTACAAACTGAGGTATCCCCACGAAGCTTCGTCATTGCGAGCGGAAGCCGTCTGTAATTGATTGAAAAAAACACAAAAAATTCATGGCTAAAGCGAAGCAATCTATCATGAAATCTTTAAGAAAAGCATGAAAAGAAAGATTTTAAGATGGATTGCCACGCAAAAGACGTGATAGTTTATATCTTATTTCACCTTTTTCCTGCGTCTTTTTGCTCGCAATGACGAATCTTCATTCCTGGGGATACCTCCGCTTCAAAAGTGGGATTTCCCATTCGCTTCGCGAATATTAAAAACTTATTTTAAAGTGCACTAATCTAAAACTTGCGAATTTCTTTCAGTGTTTCATTTCTTGCAATACTATCCACCTGCAAGACTTGTTCTATCGTATCAACAGATAAATCAAATAATTTATTCATGATTTTTTCTATGATGACGGGTATCGCATTAAAACGCACCTGCCCTTGCAAAAATGCATGCACTACCACTTCATTACTCGCATTTAAAACTGTAGGTGCCGCCTTACCTGCACGCATAGCATCATAAGCTAAGCGCAAACAAGGAAATTTGCTTGTATCAGGCGCAAAGAAGTTTAGTTTTGCAACTTCTATCAAGTCTAAAAATGGTGCCTGAGAGGCTATTCGATGTGGCCAAGCCATGCTATGAGAAATAGCAATGCGCATATCATGCGCCCCCATATGGGCTAATAAAGAACCATCACAATAGCTGACCAAAGCATGGATAAGGCTTTCAGGGTGCACCACAACGTCAATGCAATCGTGTTTTATTGCAAATAAATGACTTGCCTCGATGACTTCTAAACCTTTATTCATTAAGGTAGCACAATCTACTGTGATTTTCTGTCCCATTTTCCAATTTGGATGCTGAGAAGCCATGCTAGGTGTTATGTCGGCAAATGCTTCTTGAGGATAATGTAGAAAAGGCCCTCCAGATGCCGTCAGTGTTAATTTTCTCACTGTTTTGGGTAAAGTTTGGCCTACTCTGTAGTTATCGGGTAAACATTGAAAAATAGCATTGTGTTCACTATCAACAGGAATAATGGTTGCGCCATATTCTTCAGCAGCGTG
This sequence comes from Candidatus Berkiella sp., assembly GCA_050252335.1. Taxonomy (GTDB): domain Bacteria; phylum Pseudomonadota; class Gammaproteobacteria; order Berkiellales; family Berkiellaceae; genus Berkiella_A. Next base: position 6,945 of record JBFWLB010000036.1, read on the forward strand.
CATCATTAAAGCGCCAGCCATCACCAAAGGTTCTTTATTGGCTATTAAGACCACTTTCCCGGCTTGGATTGCTTTTAAGGTTGGCATCAAACCTTTAGCACCAACAATCGCACTCATTACTTTATCAACAGAGACTAAGCTAACAACTTCGCACAATGCCTCTTCACCGGCCAATACTTGTGTTTTCAAGCTTGTTCCCGAAATAAGACTTTGTAATTTTTGAGCCGCTTCTTGATCGCTTAAGACAGCAAAAGCAGGTTCAAATTTTAGGCATTGCTCAAAGAGTACTTGAAAAGATTGATGCGCGCATAAAGCAATCACGTCAAACAGGTCTTGATTGTGAGCAATCACATCAAGCGTATTTTGACCAATAGAACCCGTAGCACCGAGTATACAAATACCTTGTTTTTTCATGCTAACACGGGCCCCCAATATGAAATAAAGATGGCATATAATGGCAAGGTTGGTAATAAACTATCGATACGATCTAACAAACCACCATGCCCAGGCAGCAATTTGCCACTGTCTTTAACGCCACCAATACGTTTTAGTAAGCTTTCAAATAAGTCACCAGCGATTGAAAGTACACTGATAAGTGACACAAAAGACAACCATAATGGGAGGTGATTTAAAACTCGTGGTAAAGAAGATAGCTCAAACATATGCCAAACAGCATAGATAAGCCCACCTACAACCAAAGATCCCACAATACCGCCGATAGCGCCCTGCAACGATTTCCCAGGACTGATAGGAGACAGTTTTGTTTTTCCCCATGCTCTACCAACAAAATAAGCAAAGGTATCCGCAGACCAAATCAGTAAAAATAAGCTAATAATTAAAAAGCCGCCCAAGGGTTGTGCATGTATTTCCGTTAAACCAACCCAGGCAAGTAGCAAAAAGAGCAAACCACTCAAGACGCGAAGTTTCTTCGATCGAAAGAGCGTTGTCTTTTCTGATTGGAAATTTACAATAGAAAGAAGTGGCACTATCCAAAAAGCGGAAGCCAACAATACAATATCAGCAGAGAGCCAATGCGAAAAATAATAATACCCAAACATCAATAAGGAAAAAACCGAACAAAATGCTGCGGTTATATAATTATTTTTAAAGCAAAGCTGCCCCCACTCATAACTTGCCCCCAAGAAAATAAGAGCCGCCATCAATGTAAAATGCACTGACGATAAAAAAAAGAGCCCCATTAAAACAAGGGGAATTAAAAAGCACGCGGTTAAGATTCGGTATTTGAGCATACGCTTACCTGCTCAGAAATTAAGCCAAATCGTCTTTCACACTGATTAAAAAAAGAAACCGCATTATCAAATTCATTCTTATCAAAATCTGGCCATAATGCTTTGGTGAAAAATATTTCCGAATAGGCTAAATCCCATAACATAAAATTACTCAAGCGCTGGACACCACTGGTGCGAATAAATAAATCAGGCTCAGGTTGCCCTTGAAAGCTCAAGTGCTCTTCAAACTGCTTCTCTAATACATCCAATGCATATAGCCCTTGTTTTTTTTCTATAAGCTTTTGCATTGCCTGTAAAATATCCCACTTACCGCTATAGTTAATCGCGATATTGAGTGTCAAGGCGGTGTTGTTTTGAGTTAAGCTCTCGCTCTCTTGCATTGTATTTCTTAAATAGGAGGCAAAAGGTGTTCTATCCCCAATAATGCGTAATTTAACATTGTGCTCTAGAAGTCTACCCATGTCTCTTTTTAACAATAAATAAAAAATACGAAATAAATTTCGCACTTCCTGAGAAGGTCGTTTCCAATTTTCTTGCCCAAAAGCAAAGAGTGTTAAAACGGGTATTTTATTTTCTAAACAATAGCTAACAGCCTGCCACGCACTTTCAACACCTTTACGATGCCCCTTGGTACGACTTAAATTTCTTTGGGTTGCCCATCTTCCATTACCATCCATAATGATAGCAACATGATTTGGCACTCTCTGTTGGTTGGCTTTTTCCCCATGATGGGAACGATATTTTTGTATGCTCACTCAGTATCCAAAAAGGCTTAAAGCCTAATATTGCATGATATAGTCTTCGCACCTGAGTGTTCAGGGGTGTTGTCTTCGCCATCTCGCAATCCTCATGTACTTTTATGTACATTCCGGTTGCTCGAGGCTTGACGCCTACCCGAACACTCATGTGCTGTGACTATAGCCAAAGCACTTGATTCCAGGTTTTGCAAGAATAATCTTATGTAACGCCGACTTTAAAAATCAGCGCTACATAAAATTCAAATGCCTAAAGATCAGGTTACATGTCTAGTAGATCTTTCTCTTTTCTTGTTAAGATTTGATCAATTTGCTCAATGTAACTATCTGTTAGCTTTTGCATTGCATCTTCTGCACGCTTTTGCTCATCTTCACTGATTAGCTTTTTCTTCAAGTTTTCTTTAATGTGATTATTGCTGTCACGACGGATATTTCGAATCGCAACTTTAGCTTGTTCGCCTTCTGCTTTTACCTTTTTGATGAGTTCTTTACGACGCTCTTCACTTAAAGGAGGTAAAGGCACACGAATAACATCGCCACTGGTTGCTGGATTCAAGCCAAGATCAGAGATGCGAATGGCCTTCTCTATCGCTTGCAGCATGTTCTTTTCCCAAGGCTTTACCATTAACATCAATGCCCCTTCAACATGAACGCCTGCTACTTGGCTCAAAGGCGTATCATTACCATAGTAGGGAACCATGATATTGTCTAAAAGACTGGGATGCGCTCTACCAGCGCGAATTTTAGAAAGATCGTGTTCAAATCCTTCTATACTTTTTGTCATTCTTATCTTTGCATCTTTCTGAATGTCATTAATCATTCGTTACCTCTTTGGATCAAAGTCCCTTCAGATTGACCTTTTACAATCCTTAATAAAGCACCTTCCGTATTCATATTAAATACACGAATCTTCATATTCTGATCTCGGCATTGACAAAAGGCGGTTAAATCCATAACGCCTAATTCTTTTTCTAATGCCGTTTGATAGGTCAATTCTTTATAAAGGGTGGCATTGGGATCTTTGGCTGGATCAGCAGAATAAACACCATCAACATTTGTTGCTTTTAGTAACAAATCTGCTTCTGTTTCAATGGCGCGTAAGCTTGCAGCAGAATCTGTGGTTACCAAAGGATTCCCTGTGCCCGCAGAAAAAATAACCACTCTTTTTTGCTTAAGATGATGAATTGCCTTACGTCGATCGTAATGATCGACCACACCACTCATGGGTATGGCCGACATAATGCGCGTAGAAAAACCATTGCGCTCAAATGCGTCTCGTAATGCAATAGCATTCATAACCGTAGCAAGCATCCCCATGTGATCGGCAGAAATACGTCCAATACCTGCCTCACAGAGTTCTTTGCCTCGGTATAAGTTACCACCGCCAACAACCATGCCGACTTCCACACCTAGCTCAATCAGTTCTCCAACCTCTAAAGCAATTTTATCGAGAACATTCGGATCAATACCAAAAGGAGAATTGCCTTGAAATGCTTCACCACTGAGTTTTAGGAGTATCCGTTTATAAGCAAGTTGTGTCATGCGTTGTTTCCTCGTGCTTGAGCCATTACTTCATCAGCGAAATTAGCTTTCTTCACTTCAATACCTTCACCCACTTCATAGCGAATAAATTCAACTATTTCCGCACCATTTTTCTTTAATAATGCAGCAATAGTGAGATCTGGTTCTTTAAAGAAAGGTTGTCCCATTAAGCAGAATTCATTTAATACTTTACCTAATTTGCCTTCGACAATCTTTTCAATCACATTGGCAGGCTTGCCTGAAGATTGTTCTTGTTCCAACAAATAAGCTTTCTGTTCAGCCACACGCTCTTCTGGCATTTCACTTGAATCAATGTATTGTGGGTTCATTGCAGCAATATGCATTGCTAAATCTTTGGCTAAAGCTTCATCGCCACCTTTTAGAACAGCCTGAACACCAATTCTGCCTCGATGAATATAACCACCGACAACAAACCCAGGATTAATAACGATATTATTAATTCTACGGATTTGTACATTTTCACCAATTTTAGCGACTAAATTTTGTCTCTTTTCTTCGATAGATTCGCCAGCAATTTGACATTGCGCTAAAGCTTCTACATCGCTGATTTTCTGTTCAAGAATGGTTGAAATAACAAGATTACAGAATCCATTAAAGTTTTCATCTCGCGCCACGAAATCTGTTTCGCAATTGATTTCACACATAGAAGAAAAAGTAGCGTTTGATTGCACTAAAATGACGCCTTCAGCGGCTGTACGAGAAGCAGATTTTTGCGCTTTTTTCAAACCACGTGTTACGAGGATTAATTCTGCTTTGGCCATGTCTCCTTCAGCTTCTTGTAATGCTTTTTTGCATTCCATCATGCCTGCACCAGTTTGATCACGTAAATCTTTTACCATTTGAGCGGAAATTTTATCTGCCATGCTGTTTTAACCTCATCATTTACAAAAAAAGGGGGGCACTGCCCCCGCAAATAGTTACTATATTTGGATGAATTGAGTATTACTGAGCGTCATCGCCTGCCAACTCTACAAATTCATCATCTGCACTGTATTTGTTGGAATTTTGCTTAGCATGCAAAATAGTGTCAGCAAGTGTCGCAGCGTAAAGCTCAATTGCTCTCAAAGCATCGTCATTACCAGGAACAACATAATCAATACCATCTGGGTCATTGTTGGTATCGACAATACCGACCACAGGAATACCAAGATTATTTGCTTCTTTTACAGCAATCTTTTCATTACCCACATCTAATACAAACAAGGCATCTGGCAAACTTCCCATGTTTTTAATTCCGCCTAAGCCTCTTTCTAATTTTTCCAATTCACGAAGCTTCATAAGTGCTTCTTTCTTAACTAACTTATCTAAAGTACCATCATCACGCATTGCTTCCAATTCTTTTAAGCGCTTGATAGATTGCTTAACAGTTTTGTAGTTGGTCAACATACCACCTAACCAGCGATAGTTAACATAAGGCATGCCACAACGCTCAGCGTGCATCTTTACGATTTCGCTTGCATTGCCTTTAGTGCCAACAAATAACACCTTGCCACCTCTGGCTGCTGTACGAGAAATGAAATCCAATGCAGTTTTGTATAAAGGTAGTGTTTTATCAAGGTTAATGATATGAATACGATTACGCACGCCATAAATAAATGGGCGCATTTTAGGATTCCAGAAGCGTTTTTGGTGACCAAAATGAACACCGGCTTCAATTAACTGCTTCATATTGAGATTTTGCATAATAAACTCCTAAGTAGGGTTGAGCCTCCACCTGCCCCATTATCCAACCCTTAAAATTCAAAAGAACCCTTCAGGCACCCAGGATAATGTGTCGACAAGTGTGTGGAATGAATAACTAAATAAAAATTTGCACAACTGCGCGCCAGTTTATACCATATGACGCAATATAAGTTCAATAACACCCCTTCAAAGGAAGTTCCTAACAGGAGATTGCATGGCCCTTATTAAAACGCCAGACGAAATTCAAAAAATGCGTATTGCGGGAAAACTAGCCGCAGAAGTTCTTGAAATGATTGAACCTTATGTCCAAGCAGGCATCAGCACTGATGAATTAAATGATATCTGTCACAACTATATTGTCAATGAACAAAAAGCCGTGCCAGCCCCCTTGAATTACAGAGGATTCCCAAAATCCATTTGCACCTCTATAAATCATGTTATCTGTCACGGTATCCCTAATGATAAAAAATTAAAAAATGGCGACATTATTAATATCGATATCACTGTCATAAAAGATGGTTACCATGGCGATACCAGCAAAATGTTCCAAATTGGCGAAGTATCGGTACAAGCTAGCCGCTTAGTTAAAATAGCAAGAGAATGCCTACTCAAAGGGATTGAACTTGTAAAACCAGGCACCAGCTTAGGCGATATTGGCTATGCCATTCAAAGTTACGCTGAAGGTTTGCGCTTATCTGTTGTACGCGAATACTGTGGGCATGGTATTGGCAATGTCTTTCATGAAGAACCACAAGTATTACACTATGGCAAACCCAATACCGGCATGATTTTAGAGGCAGGTATGACCTTTACCATAGAACCGATGATCAATGCAGGCAAACGCCACACAAAATTATTGTCCGATAATTGGACGGTCATTACCAAAGATAGAAGCTTATCAGCACAATGGGAACACACTATTCTGGTCACACCAACCGGCGCAGAAATCCTAACCAAAAGAAAAGAAGAAACCGACCTACCATGACAGAAATTGGCAAGGATGCTCACACCCAATCCATCATTTTGAATGCACATTCTTGTGTATCGGAATACAAAAACAGAAACGACTTTTTAAAATTTATTCATCAAGTCATCAAAAGTGAATCTGCCAAAATCCATCAAGCATTTTGGCATAAAGAATCTATTGATATACTTGTAAGACAACGCGCAAATCTCATAGATGAGGTGCTTAAACTTGCGTGGCTATGGTTTGAAATGGATCATTATCCTGATGTTACGCTTTTTGCCGTCGGCGGTTATGGTAATCAGGCATTACATCCTTTTTCGGATGTCGACACCCTCATTATTACCAATGATGCTGAAAACATTCATTTAAACGAGCGTATTGAAAAATATATTTCCTTTTTATGGGATTGTAATATCCATTTAGGTAGTAGCGTGCGCACCTTCAAGACTTGCACAGAGCTTGCAAGCACCGATCATGTCATATTCACGACCTTGCTTAGCTGTCGATATTTGATCGGTAATGTTGATTTTACAAATGATATAGAAAAAATAATTTCCCCCGAACAAACAAGCATATGGCCATTTCCTGAATATTTTCAAGCAAAATTAAAAGAACGTCTGCATCGCTACCAACATTATCAAAATACGGAATATAACCAAGAGCCTAATCTCAAAGAAAGCCCAGGCGGGCTGCGGGATATTGATTTTATCTATTGGATTGCTAAACGAAAATTTGGCAAAAATGCACTCCAAAATTTACTCGCTGAAAACGCACTCTCAGAATATGAGATACACATTATTGAAAGCAGCAAACAAAGCTTTTGGCAAATGCGCTATGCACTTCACCTTGTGAGCCATAAAGCAACCGATCGATTATATTTAGAATATCAAAGCGAAATTGCAAAAGCACTTCATATTGATGGCCAAAATCTAAATCAATCCATCTCAAACTGGATGCAAAAATATTTCCTGCTTGCTTCTCAAATCCGAGAAATCACAGATATTTTTGCACAGCACTTTAGTGAGCAGATTAATAAAAATGCAGCACATCAGCAAGTTTCTCTCTCGTCGCATTGCAAACAAGTTGGACAAAATCTTGAAATTGTACAAGAAACAGATTATTACACAAAACCTCATTTATTTATCGATTTATTTTATTTTTTCGCAAAGTATGAAAATCTAATTGGTTTCACATCAAATAGTCGTCGATTTATTTATGATTATTTTAACAGCCAATATTTGCCTAATTTTCTAAACAGCATTGACACCAAAAGTGCTTTTTTATCTATTTTTCAATTCCCCAAAAAAGTTGCGCAAACACTTATTTTAATGCATCAATTAGGCGTGCTAAGCAAGCTCATTACTTGTTTTACAGAGCTGATTGGTCAGATGCAATATGATTTGAATCATATTTATACCGTTGATGCACATACTTTACGCGTATTGCAATATATACAAGATTTCTATCAAGACAAAGAGCCAGACCTCCCCTTTCTCACTTTAAGCCTTTCCCTGGCGAGCGACCCCATTATTTTATATCTTGCTGGGCTTTTTCATGATATTGGCAAAGGTCGAGGTGGTGATCACAGTGAGATTGGCAAAGAATTAGCACTCGAATTTTGCCAAATTTATGGATTAACCGAAAAACAAACAGACTATATCTGCTGGCTGGTATTTCATCATTTAAAACTTTCACATTTTGCACAGAGAAAAGACATTAACGATCCCATAGTGATCCTTGAATTTAGCAAAATTGTCCAATCACAAGAAAAACTGTGCTATCTGTATCTATTGACTATCGCGGATATTCAGGGCACAAATCCAAAACTGTGGAACCATTGGCGAAAAGCCTTATTAAGCGAACTGTTTCATCAAACTTATCAATATTTTGATAAAGAAACATTTTTAAGCGACAGCGATCCTATTACTTACAAAAAAGAACAGGCCTGCTCACAACTACTCAAAAATCCTTCTTTATCTATCGAAAAAATAAATTTATGGTGGAATATTATCAATGCTGACTATTTTGAGAACACAGATCTCAATAACTTAGTATGGCAAACGGCTTTTATTTTATCTCATGGTAGTGAAAATACGGTGATTGCAACACAACCGCATTGGAACAAAGTTGGCACAGATATTTTTGTTTATTCAAAAGACTGCCTTGGTCTTTTTGCTTATATTTGTCAAACACTTGAAAAATTATTACTTACCATCGTAGAAGCAAAAGTAACAACTACCCAGCATGGTTTTTGCTTGAATTCTATGGTTGTATTAGAATCTTCAGGGCAACCTATCACCGGCCCTCATCGCTTATTAGAAATAAAAACAACGCTTAGTACTTTACTTGATCCTATTTCTAAAAACACACCTGAATCACTTCCCCTCCCCTACTATTCACGTCATGTGCCTAGATGGTATCGATATTATCAAACGCAAGCAAAGGTCGAAATTTCCACACAAGCGAATAATCATTATTCAACCATTGAAATACACGCCCCTGATTTCCCCGGTCTTTTAGCACGCGTGGGTAAAGTGCTGGTCATGCATGGATTATCTATTCACAGCGCTAAAATTAACACACTGGGCGACAAGGTTATCGACTTTTTTCACGTCAGTAAAAAAGAAGATAATATGCCTCTCACCAGTGAAAAGACCATTAAAAAACTCAAAAAAGCTATTTTACAGGCTTTGAGGTAATGTGAAGAGGGCTGTGTCAATCTATGTTAACCCTCACCAGCGAATAGTACATGAGGATGATGAAAGGCTGTAGCCAACACAGTATAAAGTCAAAATACGAAGAGTAGAGTGGCAGATCAGCAAAGATGTTTCTATACTAGGTCTAAAACCTCCTCTTTTTAGCTCTCGTAATAAGGCATTTTTGTGGAAAAAACTGAAAATTTTGTCGCTTATATCGTTGCACCCACTAAGAAAAAAAACAGTCTTTTGACAGATATTAATGAGTTCATTGCCACTCAAGAATCAACTGTAAAAAAATTCATTCAACAAAAAAATGGCCAATTAACTAAGATTTTTATTGAGTTAGGTGATAATCGCCGCAGCCGGCATCCTTGGCCAGAACTTGAATCGGCTATTGCTTTTGCGATTGCCTCTAACGCACACTTAGTGATTTCTGAGATCAATCATTTAACCGCAAATACTTCATTTACTGAACAAATTTTTAAATTTATTGATCACGCTTCCATACCAAATGCTACTACAGAATTACAGCTTTACTGTTGCGACCAAGCGTATATACAACTGGATAATTTTAAAGCCATTGTGGCGCATGCTAAACAACAAAGAAAATTTCATGGTCAATTAATCAAAGAAGGCTTGACACGATCTCATTCAAAATCAGGTAACCCAAATGCGATCCATGTTATCAATAAGGTAAATAAACCAAAAATTGATAATGCTATTGTTTTTTCTTTAATATTAGCACCGGTTATCAGTGCTTATCGGTTGCAAGGCCTTTCTCAACGTAAAATGGTTTCCAGATTAAATGAAGAAGGCTTTACAGCGCCTGAAGGTGGTTTGTGGGTATTAAGTCAATTACAAAAAGTAATTTATAGAATCACCGTGAATGAAACCGCACTTAGCTTAGAACATCAATGTTCAAAATTACGCGAACTCGATCAAACAACGGAAGAAATAGCAGAACAATTTAATAAGCTGAGTATTAGCTGTCCTTTCCAGGATAATAAATGGCTGCCTGAAAATATTGTAGAAATTGAAGAGCGTGCAAAGCTTATCCATGAGATATTAGAGTTACATGAATTCATTCTTACTTTAACACCCATTTTAGAAAAATATCATGTAGATGAGCTAAATGAAGATGTATTTGCAAATGAATTACAATCAGCAGGTATTGAGATACCAGAAACATTTTATCGCAGAGATCCACCCAACAACACGACTGTAGCAAAGGATTGAAATGGATACAAAATTAATTCAAAAAGAGCTAGTACAATTTCAACATCTTGGCTTGAGCGGCATACTCAATCACATCATTTCCAGCATTCGCTGCGCAGGACATTGTATGGATATTACCGAGAATCAACATTTTCCAAAATATCTAGAAGAGACAAGAAAGAAAGGCTGGTTGCGACCAGAACAAGAAACTTTGCTTTCACATATGAACGCCTTAGCCCACCTGCCTTGTAACAAACATAGTGTCCGAGACAAACGCAGCATGTAGCTTTTTTATTATTTCTTCGATTTATATCCTGGTTTAAAGGGTTGCTTGCTTGCACTGCGCGTATAATCTTCTTGCATTTCAACTATTTGCTGATGTTTGTCGAGGAAGGATTTTTTTCTGTCTTTTTCTTGTTTTTCTTTAGCTTCAATCTTCTTCTTTGCATCTGGATCATGGGCAATCTCTGTGATCTGACTACCGAAAGAAGCAATTTGTGTCACTTCATGAACACTGATACCAAGGACACGTGCAATTTGGCTCATTGAGCAAAAACCAATTAAATACCAACAGAGCATCCACTGTCTTAAACCTTGCAAAGTACCAACAGGTAACCCTGTAAAATCATCGAAATCACTTACCCCACCTTCCCCTTTACAAGTAAGGCAAACATAGTAATGACGTGTATCTGGAGCATCAGAAGGTGGATCTCGACGTACAACTTGGGAAGATTGGCAGCGAGGACATACAATACCTTTAGGCCAACGGATCATCTGCAAGGTTTTAAAAATTTCTTTCTCGCCCAGTAAATTTTTAATCGCAGCAATGCGAGACTCAACTTGTGTTTCACTACCTCGTGGCAATGAACGTAATTTCTGCAAGGCTTTAATGTTATCGTCTTGTTCATCCATAGTGATATCACCTTCAGACATTAAGGGCTTGTTCTCATCCATAAATCTAGTTGAGCAACTTTCTACTTTGGGTGGCTCAACATTCAATCCACTTATCTTTGCATTTATTTTTGTCTCAAAGCCTTGTAGCTTAGTTATTTCTTTATTGGTTTCTTTTAAGATAATACTATTATTGCCCTGCAAACGCTCATCTGATGTTACATCATGCATCAGTTTTGCAAAAGAGCTATTAATGTCAGAGTGAATTTCTGATTGAGGGTGAGAATTGTCTGGGTGTGGGTTAAAGCCAACAGAAGCATCAGTTGGTCTGCTCCCTAAGATTGATGCTATCCTTTTAACCCAATTTGACACGGTTCCTCCCTCATGATGAACCAACAAGTAAATATATACAGAGAAATTACGTGTTGGAATTTAACTAAATCATAAGGAATTGTCAATCAATTTATAAACTCACTTCTTAGCCAGCTCTTGCACTTGCAGTCTTTCTCTTCTCTTCGCTATAACTTTTACCTTCTAATTTTCCTGCTTCTTTGCTAAAAACTTTATCCAATTTTGCTTCACGATGGCCTATTTGTTTATCCAAATATCCTTGTAAAGCGGTATCAACTGCCATTGCCCTATCCTCATTTCGCGTAGAATCTTTTGATTCTTTAAATGCCTTTGGATCTGTGAGCCCAGCATGACGCAAAATACCCGCACCACCGTAAGTAGATTCTTTAAAGTTGCCTTTACCTTTGTGCATACTCGCTTTTTCCGTTGCATAATGCCGCATAATAGCCATTTCTTGAGGATTTAGTTCTCTGTCTGCGGTAATTTGCACACGCTTTCCATCCACAGGGCTAATGACTGTAAATTCTCTGTTCTCTTCAATAGCTCTCTTCTTTAGCTCCATCATAATACCCAATGCAATATCGGGCTGCGCAAGCTGTTTGCCAGATTTACTCTTACCATAACGTATATGAATCGGATTTTCTGGACTGCCTTTATTGTATTCACCAATCGCAACATCTAACATGCGACTTACTTGTCGCTTCATTTCGCCATAAGCATAATTATGCCCCGCAGGATTAAAGCGCGAACGATTTTCTCCAGACATATTTTCACGATTAAAAGAGAAGGTCACTTGAACCGTCTTGCTACCATTTGATTCTGTATAATGCTCGATTTTTAAATCTTTTTTATATTTTTTCTCACTCAACGAAAAATTATCTTTGGTTGAGTCAAATCGGCTTGAACGCCAGCCAGCTGGTTTGTACATTTTTGTTTTATGAAAGTTATAGTTTTCTTGTGCATGCTGCACGGCTTGTTGCACCATTTTTTTATTGTCATCGCTCAGATCATGGCGCTGCATCAGCTGCTTTAATTCATTCATGCGTTGATTATAATTGTCATCTGTATAACGGCTGCGATATTTTGACAGTGCATGCAAGCTTTCAAACGTACGGCGAATTTTTTCGGCAACCTCTACTTTTGCAAGTGCTTGTGTATAATCACTACGCTTAAACGCATTTTCCTTCGCTTCAAAGTCTGGTTTTATTTTATCGAGTGTTTTTTGGCTCTCCGACAACTCTTTCGTTGCCTTATCCAAAGCCTCTGACAGCGCTGCTTTCTTCGTGTTATGATCTTCACTGGCAGGATCTAAAGCCTCTTGCTGCGCTTTAATTAACTCGATCTGATCTGTATGCTTAGCAACCGCTTGTTCAGCACTGCGATAGTCTTCATTTACTTTTTCATAGGCAGCTTTAGTCTCTTTATATTGGCTAAAAACAGCAGTATCATTTTTAGCATCTATTAATTCACGACGTGCCCCCCATTCTGCAAACTTTACAGCATTACCTATATCAAGCGTACGTTGGGCATGTCTATGTTGAATCTTGTGCTTTGGATTAAGCGCAGAAGGATCTTTGACCGCATCTGAACGCTCTACAATAGTAACTGCTAATTTCCTGAAGAAATCATCTCCATACTGCTTTTTGTAGACCTCATACTCATCATCTTTGAGCATTTGTATAGGATCTTTAAAATCCAAATGCTTCTCATCGAGTAATTTAGAACGCGCCTTAAGCTCTGCGGCTTGTTTTGCTGTAAGCGCCACCTTATCATCTTCTTTGTTTTTAGGATGTGCAGTGATTGATAAAGCAGCATCAACCACATCTTCTTGCTTCGGCCCACCTTGCTCCATTGTAAATAAAGCCTCTTGCTCGTCAGCAGGTATCTGTTGTGGTTTAACGGTGAAAAGAGGTTCATCTGCCGCTACGACTTGCTTAACCGCTGCTAAACCAGCTGTAAGCCCTGACAGATCAACACCCGTTCCTTCTGATTGTGGCTGATGAATAGAAGACTGTGCAAAATTGGGATCTTGCTGCATTTGCAGTTGAATCCCTTTTAACTCATCTAGTGTAGATTGAATGCTTAATACATCTGTCATTCCCTGTATAGCGGGCCCTATGTTTTTTGCCTTCTCTAAAAGCTCTTGCATTTTTGGACTGACGCCTTTCTTCATCGGCTCTACTTTTGCAACAATTTTAGGATTGGATGTAGGTTCTTCTTCAGGTGGATGCTCTTGAGCTTGTTTGGGTGAAGTAACTACAGCTTCCTCTGATGTAGCGGCGAGTTCTTTAGGTTTTTTATCTGATTTATCAGGATTGCCACCTGTAATGGTGTCTGTTGTGGATTGTAATGGTTTTTCTTCTGCTTCAGACTTATTAGATTCCCCATAATATTTCTGTAGGGCTACCAAGCCAGCAATTAAATTATTTAACAATGCTTCGATAGAGTCTTCAATCTCTCCTTTAGCTGGCAATTTTGTCTCTTCTGCCAATATCTCCCCTAATGTTTGTTTTTTGTCACCACTTTGCCCTGCAAATTTTTTCTTTGCATCTAATATTGGCTTTGCAACTCCTTTCATCTTTTTTAATAATTCATGCTTTTCTTTGGTTCTTTGCTTCTCATCTATGTCTTTCTTTTCATCTATCTTTTTATTTTCTTCTAATAAATCTCTCGCTTTTGCAGTCAATGCTTTGCCTTCCAATGTTTCCGCTGGTGAAGCTGTATCCGGAGTTTGCTCAACCTCTCTTTGAGCTTGCTTTGCTTTTTCTTCTAATTCACGTTTTCCTTCTTCGGAGAGAGAAGGAGAGACTTCAGAGTGGTGGTCTTCTAGCTCTTGAGCTGTATCTATTGAAGTTGAAGTTGAAGAAAAATCTATACCCAAATCATCTTCTAAGCTTGCTACTTGATCTAAGGCAGCACTTGCCTTCTGATCCAAATCCTTAAAAAAATCAATATTCTTATACAGATGATTTAATAACCTACTAGCTTCAGGATATCTAAGCAAAGTATCTAATTTTTCTGTATCACCACTTTTCAATGCGTCTAATGCCTGAAAATACTCTGCCGTAAGGTTATATGATTTTCCATCCGTTTTTACAAAATTTTTATTGCCATATAGAGAAATCCCCTGATTAAACATTGCTAATTTTTCTCGGTCTTCGTTATTTAAATGAGCTAAAAATTCCTTAAACGCCTCGCCTTGCTCGGCCTTAAAAATAGGTAAACTACTAAAGACTGCTACAACATCTTGTATCCGGCTTAGTTTTTCTGGCTCAGCACCACCATTCATAATCTACCTCAAAATATTATAGTGAATATACACTGTGGGGAGTATTAATTTAGTCATCTGATGTCATTGTTTAGTCTTTTGAAATTTAAGATTAGTTCACTTTTATTTTTCTTAGAAAAACACAGTTATTTAAATTCAAATATACCCTTGCATATACATTTTTTTGCATATTCATTTCTTTTTTCTTTAATGAAATAAGAAATTCAGATAAGTTCATCTTTACTTCCTGCATCTCGCAGACTTATAATAATTAGCTTTAATTCAGCTAACCTGTTGAGGGATTTTTATGACGCTGCGTAGAGACCCAGATGGCACTCTTAACCTAAGACTGTACTTAGATCCTACTAACCCTAAAATATTTCGTTATAGTGATTTTATAAAAGACTATGACTACGAAGCTTTTATTACAGCAACAGAAAGCGAAAGAAAAAAAATTGATATCTTCTTTCAAAAAAATGCAAAAGGCTTGGCGGAAAGCATGTATAATGGCGCTATGACAGCCTTTCGAGGAAGGCTCGCCAGAGAACAACAGATAGCTCAATCCTCTTCCTTACTCCCCTCCTCTGACCCCGTTGAACAATTAGCCAGTACCGTAGAAAAGTTGAGTTTGGGTACAGAAGCTAAATATACAGCTGAAGATGCAGAAAGATTTTTGATAATACTTAAAGCGGGTGGACAAGGTGTTGCCGAATTACCCTTAGCGGATAAACAAAAATTTGTTTATTGGAAAATGGATTACTTACAAACTTTGATAGACAAACAAAAAAAGCTTGAAGCTGAAGGGCTTGAGCTGAGCAGAAGAAGAGACTTTCTCTTAATGCAGACTGGACAAAAGATACTTGCGGAAATTGCTGAACAAGATCATAGTACATCCAATGTTCCTGACTCTAATCCAACAAAGAAAATCTCACTACAGTAGTATTTTAATAAAAATACTCTACGGAGACGCATGGATGCGTCTTGATTCATTAACTTTTACATCAGGCATAGATTCAAGCATTTTTGCCATTTGCTCTTCTAATTGAATCAGCTTATCTAAGTTTTTAAGCTCATCTTTTACAGTTGCTAATTGCTCTTTGGCAGCATCAATTGTAGCAGCAGCTTCTTCTTGAGCTTCATGCTGATCATCTAAATTTATATCCACTTGCTTAGTTGCCTCTTTCAATGGTTCAGCCGCTGTTTGATAAGCTTTTGTTGCTTTAATCGTTTCAACAGATAGTGATGCTGCTTCAGCAGAAATGCCATGTTTATCAGCAATAGAGTGTATTGCGGCCTGTTGATCTTTCAAAATTCTAGCTTCAGTATCATTTACAAATTCAACAAGAGCAGCTTTGGCTTGCTTTAAGTTATTGATTTCTTCTTGCCAAGGATGTGTCTTTCTCTGCCCGGTAAATGCTGCTAAGACCGCACCGTTATTAGAATGGAAAGGTACAGATGATTTTTCACCATATATTTGTTTTTCTAAATGAGAAAGTCTGACATCAATATGAGCAATGTCTGCATTCACTTTTTCAACTTCTTTTTCTGCTTGAACTTCTATAGATGCAAATTCAGCCATTAAATCAGCGAAATACTCTTCTTTCTTCTCTTGAGGAACACCTTTCAAATACGGCTCACCTTTCTTGTCACACAGTCCATCAAACTCCTGTGCTATATTCTTACCCATTTGTTTGGCAAGTTCTTTGCGATGTGCCTCCAGCATTTTTCCTTCAGTACGCAATGCATCTGCTTTTGCTTGTAGATTTGAAAGTTTATTTCCAACTTCATCTATATAAGCATCAAAAGCAAGCTGTTGTTCTTGCATAAGCATATTCGCTTGCTCTTGTAATGATGCATCAGTAAATATACGAGCATTTACTTCATTTGAGTGACGATGAAGAAAATCTATATATGCTAAATTTGCTTTCTTTAAATTTTCAATTAAAAAATGTTTTTGAAGTTTTTCATCTTGTATGAGCTTAGCAACCTCTACCATCAAAGCATTTATGAAGAAATTCTCCATCTTAGTTTTTTCTTCAAAGGAGCGATCTCTTATTTCTTCTGCTGTAGATTTCTCTTGTTTAAGAAATTTAAAAGTTTTTTCAGTATCATTTCTGAAGTTTGCTAATGCATTTGTATATAATGCTTCTATGCTGATTTTTGATTCATCTACTTTAAAACCATAATCTTTGATCATGGCATCAAAGGCTTCCTTGCTGATATTCCATTCATGTATATCATTGCGATTAAAATGCAGCATATGCATGAATCCTCTTTTGGCATCTCTTATATGTGAAGACAAAGCTTCATTTGATTAGTTCCTTAATTATTGATATCAATTTTTTGAGTTCGCACAAAATATGCCTCATAATCTAAGCAGAACCAACAAAAACCCCATACAATTCATACGGTTACAAAAACAAGAATTTCTTAAGGAATACCTTCATACACTGGAGAGCAAAAAAGCAGTGTAATAATGAAAGCAGTGAATATTCTCTTCCCTGAATGTTAAGAAAAGAGGCTCAACGAGTATGAGCAGATGGATTTTTTAGAATACTGTTTTGATTTTATGTAGTTATAGTCACGTAAGGATTTTGGCCATTAGTGACTTCTCGTGTCTATAAGAGGAGATCTTGCATCAAGCGCTACGCCTTCATTGGTCTGTTGGTTGCATGTGAATCGCGGTGCGAGATAACGTATTGCAAATTGTGATTAATTAAGCCCCCCCCCTTAACCTAACCTTAATTACCAGATTTCTTAAGGTTCGGTCATTGAATCAATAATAGATAAATTAATTTTATCTTGTTGCATCATATCTTTTCTAAATACTTCAATATATGATTTTGAATTTGAAATGTCTTCAAGTGATAGTGCCCCTATTGTTGTATTGGGGTTTATATTGCACTTTGGAGCAGATATTAGAAAATCACAAAATGTTTCTAAAATTTTTAGTTGTGGTAACATTTCTTCAATCCATAAGAACTGCCCCATTTCATTCACTTCAAGGAATACATATTCTTCAGAAGAAGTTACAATGAAGTCAAAACAACCAAATACAATTCCTAGCTGCTGCATTAACTGCAAGCATTGTTTTTCTACTAAAGAAGGTAGTTTTATCGGACTAATAGTGAAGTTAGAAGACAAAGACGAGAGTCGCCAGTCTAGTTCTTCAGTATTATATATTTTAACAGCAATATAATGGTCACCAAAGAAAGTTGCTCTTACTTCAAACTCCTTCGGAATCCGCTTTTGATATATACCTGGTGTTAGTTTCATAAGAGATTGAGGTGGTATCATATCAACTGTTATAGCCGTTGTTTGGCAATTAAATTTTTTATTATCCTCTTCCCAGCATCCAGGCAGGAATGTTTTATAGATGGTGCCCGTTTTCCTGTTTTTTATTATAAAATCAATAATTTCATTTCTATCATTAGTGACCAGGGTTTCTGGAATTGTCATTCCACTCCTAGTGGCCTCTTGTAATTGGCAAACTTTAATATTTGCTCTTTGATTACTTGCCAATGGATTGATCCATGTTGCAGTTTTTTCTAACGTAAACCACATTGATTTAATATTCATGCGGCTTTCATCTAAGATGAAGCTCTTATCTTGTTTAGGAATGTTTTTGGGGATAAGTGGATAAGCAGGACGTCTAAACCAAACAACTTCTATTTCATGATAATTAACAATCGATGTCTCTGTATTTATTTTAGCTAGAACTACACCATTAGAATTAATGTATAGGCTATTTTTTTGATTTAGCAGAAATTCTTCAGGCACCCACTTTATCGGAGTAACATTTTTTTTCTTTAATGCTTCCGCGACAACTCTTGCATGGTCATCTTTATGATTGGTTAGGATAAGAACTTTCACTTTTCATATGCCTTAAAATTTCTTTGGCTGTTCCTGCTACATTTGGCAAAATACTCATTTGACTAATATAATTAATTTCTCTTTCACATTCGCCATTAATAAAGGAAGCATGATTTTTATTGTTATGAACGATTGTTAAAATTGCCGCTAATGCCTTAGTACGATCACTATGAGATGGTAACCCTGCTTGTCTGCAAAGAGCCCAAATAGATTTTTCTATTACTTTTTCATCCGTTACATCATTAATGACATAAGATATTGTGCGTACTAACTCATTTCGAACATTATCATCCGCATCATTAATCAAATTTTCATTTATAATGATATCAACATTACTAGGATGTTTAGACCAGGAAAGCAAAGTTGCTGCTTTGGTTCTCTCATCAGGATTATTTGAGTAACGAAGAATATCAAGAAGCACTTGATTATAATTAGGCGTATTCTGAGCTAATTTTGCAGAAACCAACTGTAGTGTTGGGTCAGAACACTGCAAATAACCATCTTGATAGAATTGTTTGGGGACAGTGTCTTTTTGCATATGTTCAGAGAATCCTCTCTCCCATCTTTGATAAAGATCGTTCAATATTTCTGGCAAAAATGCTATTTGTTTCGAGTTTTGTGGTATACTTCTAAACCTTTCCATGCTACCCGGAATAATCTCAATACCAAAATAATATTTTCCTTCTACATAACCAATCACACTGCATTTTATTTCTTTACCTGTTTTTTCTTTGGCGATATCGCACCATGATTTTAATTTTTTTCTATCAGGAAGAAATTGACTACCTTTTTCAAGTGGGATTAGCGTTCTTACATAATTTGAAGTTTGATAATCACACCCCATTACCTCTACACCTTCCCAAGTGCCATTGAATAGTTCTTCAATTGAGTCAAGTGCAGAAGCAACAGGCAGAAAGAAAACATTAGCAATCAAAAGAAAACATAATGTGATGTTTTTGTATTTTTTCATGAAATGTTTTCTCACAATAAACATGAACAACAATAGCTACCAAATATCGCAGGAGATATCACCCTTTTCAGGATTTTTTCTGCATTTTCCTCCAGAAACTTGTTTTACTTGTTCCTTGGTTAGCTCGCATGCAATTTGCCTAGCAAAAATACGTTGCTCTTTATTTTTATCTGACACACATATTGGATGTTTAATTTTTTTATTCATTTTCAACTCCTTTTTAAAACTCAAGATCATCTTTGAAGAACACTTCTTACATATAAGATCTTTAAAAAATATGCTTGAATTTATACTAAGCCAAATAAAAAATCCATTTATGGATAATTCATCAAAATAATAAAAAACAAGCGCAAAAAGATTACATAATTTTTCTTGTTTTGCAAACAAAATTTAAGCCACGTCATATTAGAAGTATCTATTAATTTTTTGCAACATATATCCTCGTAAAAATTGATTTTTAACGTTATTAGCGCTGAGACATTATTAAATAAAGATTGCAAGTTTAGTTAAGGCAGACGAAATATAGTTTTCATAACTGAGCTTTCGATATTGTTAGCTTTGTGCATGTGCTCTGAAATTTCAAAGTAGACAAATAACTGAAAAATCCTATTTTTTGAAGGTGAATGCGCACTGATAAGTGCGCAAGGGAGATTTATGCCAAGCATTTAAGGTCAAACTGCCAAATCCCTATAATGAAGAATTACTGACTCTGAAACGAATAAATCACAATTAATTATAGACAGCAGCCGATATGAACAACTTTGACTCCACTAGATACAGGAGACACGGCAAATGAATTAGCATCATGACAAAAGATACCTGAGGTACCCTGAAAAATGATATTAGCATATGCATCAGTAATATGATCAGAGCGCATAATCATACTGTACCGCACACCATTTATATTTCCAAACTGAGAATTAACACTACTTCCGGTTGCAATGAAGACAACATCTTAAGAACTGAACTGCAAGCTTGCCATACTACTAAATACTAAAGATTGTTCCACAACAGATAATGTATACATTATATTTTCCTTATTTTTATTATGATCTTAATTCTATGAGCAGAAAACTATAATCGTTACCCTCAAGGATTTCAAAGCCACGATTTAATATAACTTTATCTATTTTTTCAAATATATTAACCACGCTAGCGATGTTTCCCACTATTTCTGTCGCTTTTATATCAGCTCTAAACTCTTGCGCTCTCTGTTTTGTGCAAAAAAATAATTTTCTGTAAATACAAGAAAGCTAAAAGCAATTCCAGCACATAAAAACAACACATGTGTCAATGAAAAAACGGTGATAAAGGAGCCTATTCCAGCAGTCAAAAGCATTCCAACAAAAGGGAAAAACATGAGCTTAGCACAGGCATTGTTTATTTCATCTATAACATTCCAAAAACGAGCCCAATCAAAGCTGCCATAATAAACATGTGAAAGCTCGTGTGCAAGAATAGCCCTAACCGTTGCTGCATCAAGAATATCCCCTTCTTCAATCGCCTTTAACAATCCTTTACTTAAGCTGATACCATATTTTCCAGTATGCAATTTTATGGTTTGGGCTACAATAGTAGTATTATCATTGTAAAATATCTATTGTATCCTCTTTTACATATTAATCTAAAAAAATGATCTAAATAGCTATGGATCTCCTTCATTAAAAGAGCCATCTGTATCTAGAGAGTCCCTCTCCTGATCCATTTTTATCTCTAAACAATTATAGGTACTCTTTAATATTTTTATATGGATCCGCTTCTTTGAGCTGCTCTCCTGTTTCATGGTTATATGCGCCTAAATGCTCGCCTTGCGCACTATACATATCCACATAACCTCCTTCATAATTCCACTCCAAGATCCTTCCATCGGGCAAGCCCCATCTTGGCAAATATTCAATGACTCCTTCTTCAGATAAAGTATCAAGACTTTCTAAAAGCTTATTTTCTTTATCCAAATCAATAGCAAGTTCATCCTCAGATTGATCGGAAGCATATGGCTCAAGAGTAAATTCATATTTTTCCACATCAATATCACCATCTATAACAAATGGTTGTAAGAACTTGGCTTGATTTTTATTAATTTTATAACAGTACGCCATATCCCTTGTAACGGGATCAGGATCATTTGGATCGATATTAAATATTTTTTGCAAAAATGAAAGGCTCACTGGTTTCAAATGAAATTTAAATAAAATATTTCTATTGCCAGGCTCTATACTATAAACGCCAATAAATTTTTGTGACTTTTTTGAATTATTAGCCATAATGAATTAAGACCTCCAGGGTTAATGATTCATCGTACACATTAGGATATGTGCATATGATTTTTTTTTTCACTTATTTTTTCTCATTGTCTTTTATATGTCATTCCGTGAGTTATACTTAAGGCTTTTTGCCTTTAGTAACTGTTGCGACACGGAATCTCGTGACAATATAAGATGAGATCTCGCATCAAGCGCTACATACGCCCATCTATGCCCTTTGGGTAGCTGGTCGCATGTGAATAGTTTTCAAAATTTAATTTTCTTTAGGGTTTGAAAGAAAATTTTCTTTATCCAAACATTCAATTATATAACCCACTATATATTCTGTCGGTGTATTACACTCAATATCACCATTCTCAATCAAATCTTTAATAGATTTTTCTATATTTTTCCATGCCTCATGATTCTCATATTTTATGTATGGGTGTGTCATAGATGCTCCTTAAACTTATAATTATTTAATAGTTTTTTTGTTCTTATTTTTGGGACCATTTGGCCATATCTTATTTCCATTAAAGTCTACTTCCATAATTTTATTTTTTCACTTTTATCTAATACATCCCAGTGATCCTTGTGAAGCATATCTTTCTTCCATATATGTTTTGTTTCAGTATTTTGCCAGCCCGGCCTATTTTTTAACTTTACCCATTCTTTACCTTCACCAGGTAGTTTTTACTTGATTGTTTTATCAGATAAAGGGCCATCATTAGCAGATTTTAATGCATTATACGCCACCAACAGCGACCCAGGAATATCTGTTATATTCGCATTCCAAGCAGTTTCCATTTCTGTTATAGGAGTACTCATAGACTGCGGTAACGGCTTTGCAACTGGAAACGGATAAATATTATCCTTCGGGTTATCTGCTAAGTAATCTCCCGTTAAAATCATTGGTATGTTAGGGACAGCAGGAAATGGATCTCTTCCTCCCAGAAGAGATGAATCTGGCTCTTGCAGCAATCGATTCCAAACAAAGACAGTTCCAGCTGCAACAGCAGTAGCAGCAGCAACACTAGCAACAACAGGCACTGAAAAACGGGTACCGCAACCACACCCGCTGCAAGCGCAATAGGACTCGCCTGAGAATCTTTAATAAAAAAATTAAAACTGTATTGCCCCAAAATCCCTCTTTCTGCTTTTCCCAATCAGGGAGTTTCACTGACTCCTCCCAATTAGAATCTTGAGGTACTTTTTTGGTTCTCAGTC
>JBFWLB010000037.1:0-29454 GCA_050252335.1 Candidatus Berkiella sp.
TAAAACTCACAGAAAAACAAAGACAGCAGCTTAAAGACGATTTAACGTCACTGCAAGCAATCCAAGCAGTGAGATTAGGTAAAGAAAATAAGCATATCAATGCCTGGATAGCTGAAAAAGGGCTAACAGATATCAAGCGCTTGGCTGAGGTTATTCAAGTCGATACTGTATGGCAATCTGCGGTTGAAACATTATTAGCTCAGCAGTTAGACGCGATTTATTTAGAAAAAAATAATTTAGTAGAATTGTTAACCTCCATTGATATTGGGCAAGTGTCTGGACTGAGCATGGTTGTTTATGATGATAGCAACACACAGCCTGATTCAAGAAGCATCTTAAGCAAAATTTTTAATTTAGAAGTTTTAAGCAAAGGATTAAAAGCACAATTAAGCCATATTTGGTTTGCTGAAGATTTGGAGCAAGCTTTTGTCCTGCTAGAACAGCATACAGATATCAGTGTGATTACACAAAAGGGCATTTGGTTAGGTCAAGGCTTTATTAAGATTCCAACAGTTAATAAAGAAAATCAGCAGAGCATACTTGAGCTGACGCAACAAATTAAATCTTTGTCAGAACAATACGCTGAATGTGATAATTCTTTTACTGGGCTTATTAAGTCATTGGAAGAAACAGAAGCCAATCTCAATGAATTGTCACAGATGATTTCAGATGATGTTGATAATTTCACAATGTTAAAGCAAAGAAGTTTTAATTTACAAAGTGAAATCAAAATTAAAAAGAACAAGATTGAGCAAAGCCAGCAAAGAATTTTCCAAATTAGTGATGAAATCAATGATATTGAAACAAATATCAGGCTTTCCAATGAGAGCATCAATAAATCAAGAGAAAAATTACATCACAGTGTGGATGAAATGGGCATGTTGCATGAGGCCTTAAATACACACAATAGTAAGAAAGCTTCTTTAGAGGAAACGCGTCAACAAGTTAAAAGACAGCTGCAAACGCAAAAAGAACAGCATCATAAATTAGCTTTAGATTTGCAAGCTGCACGCAGTGAATTAAAAGCCTTGATACAAAGTGTTGAGCGATATGATGAACAGATTATTGTTTCGGAAGATCGCTTAAAACGAATTGAGCAATCTATTTTATCTTCAAAAGCACCTGAAGCACAGTTAAGACAAAATCTTGAGCTATCATTGAACCAGCGACTTGAAGCAGAAGATCTATTAAACCAAGCACGTGATGAAATGCATGAAGGTGAAAATAGACTGAAAGCAATTGATAGTGCAATGAATCAAGAACAAAATCGCATTGAAGATGTTCGTAACCATCTTGAACAACAAAAGATGAGCTGGCAAGCACTGAAAGTGCATATGGAAACAGTATCAGAAAAAATTACTCAAAAAGAGATAAATGTGCAGGATGTCTTGAGCACACTTTCTCCTGAAGCAACGGAAGTAGAGTGGCAGCAGCGTCTTGAAAAAATTGAGCGACAAATAAGTCGGTTAGGCGCAATTAACCTAGCTGCAATTGAAGAATACAGCAGTGCACAAGAGCGTAAAACCTATTTAGATCAGCAATATAATGATTTAACTGAAGCACTTGCAACGCTAGATGCCGCAATTAAGAAAATTGATAAAGAAACCAGAGAACGTTTTAAAGAGACATTTGATAAAATTAATACTGGTTTTCAAAATTTATTTCCACGACTCTTTGGGGGCGGGGAATCCTCTATTATTTTAACTGGTGATGAATTATTAGATACAGGTGTAACCGTAATGGCTAGACCACCTGGAAAGAAGAACGCAAGTATACAGTTATTATCCGGTGGAGAAAAAGCACTGACCGCAGTAGCCTTTGTTTTTTCTATATTCTTGCTGAATCCTGCGCCCTTTTGCTTACTCGACGAAGTTGATGCGCCTTTAGACGATAATAACGTGGGTCGATTCTGTCGATTGGTTAAAGAGATGTCAGACAGTGTTCAATTTATTTTTATTAGCCATAACAAAATAGCAATTTCCATGGGTGAGCAATTACATGGTGTCACAATGCGTGAAGCAGGTGTATCAAGATTAGTATCTGTGGATATCGATGAGGCTGTTCAGTTAGCAGGTTAAAGGGAGAGACTATGCTAGAAGATGTAAGATTAATGATATTGATTGTTGTCATTGTTGGTTTTGGCTTCTTGATGATTGATGGTTTTCGTCGAAGATTGAAAAAAAAATCAATCACAGAAAAATTTGAGCAAACCGTCTTTGAAAACAATCATCAATCAAATAATAATCACTCCAATCATCATGAGCAGGTGCATGAAGATATGCTTGCAGATCGGGTTAAGCATAAAAGCCACGCTTCTACACAAGATGCATCTGATCCACTTTTTGGTGATATCGAGCCACTTGCTATTTCTGCAATGCCTAAAAAAAATACGGAAATCTTAGGTGCTGCACAAGCGATCGATAGCATTCCAAAGCCTGTTAAAGCGCCTGTACAAAAAAACGTAAATGTTGAACCATTAGTCATTACGCTTTCCATTGCTTCACGCTCAGGTGGCTTTAGTGGCCGGACATTAGAAGCTGTTTTGAAAGGCAACTATTTCTATTTTAGTAGCAAAAATATATTTCATCGTCATGTGGGAGACAGCCCAAGTAATCCAGTATTGTATAGTGTTGCTCAATCTGTTGAGCCAGGCATTTTTGATTTAGAAAAAATGAAGCATCAGCGTATTGCTGGACTTGTCATTTTTATGGTTTTGCCAACCATTGATACTGTGCATAATATGAATATATTCGAGCAAATGTTAAAGAGTGCTCGGCAGTTAGCGGCTCATTTAAATGGTGAATTGTGTGATGATCAGCATAATTACTTAACGACACAAACCCTTGAAGCCTATCGTCAGAAGATTCAGTATTATGATGAAAGCGTGCTTGCATTAAAGGCAGAATAATGGACAAGCAGAAATCAAAGCCTAAACTGACAGAGGCTTTACTCATAAAAGAAATTGAATACTTAAGACGCGAGATTGACAGGCATAATTATGCTTATTATGTGCTGGATGAGCCTACGATACCGGATAGCGAGTTTGATCGTTTGTTTCAGAGATTGCTCGCATTGGAGGCTGATTATCCACATTTACAGACACCTGATTCACCGTCTCATCGCATTGGCGCTGCGCCTTCAGCCGCCTTTTTATCTGAAGCACATCAGGTTCCTATGCTCTCCTTGGATAATGTTTTTACAGAAGAAGCATTTTTCCAATTTGATCACCGTATTAAGCAAATGCTCGATTTTTCTGAAGACATAGAATATAACTGCGAACCTAAATTTGATGGTGTTGCTGTCAGTATTATCTATGAGCATGGTGTGCTGATACGTGCGCTCACGAGAGGTGATGGATATACAGGTGAGAATATTACCCAAAATATAAAAACAATAAAAAGTGTTCCATTAAAATTGCAGAAAGATTTCCCCGATTATTTAGAGATTAGGGGCGAAGTTTATATTCCACTCAGTGGCTTTGAGAAATTAAATCAACAAGCACTCAGCACCAATGAAAAATTATTCGCAAATCCCCGAAATGCGGCTGCCGGTAGTTTGCGACAATTAGATTCCAAAATAACTGCAAAGCGACCATTGGCCTTCTATGCCTATTCTGCTATTTATTCAGAAAAGAATTTGCTGCCCAATACGCATAATGAAAATATGCTGCGATTAAAAGAATGGGGTATTCGCACTTGTCCAGAGGCGACTGTTGTAAAAAATAAAAATGAAGTAATACATTACTGCCAACAATTATTGTCTAAACGGCATAGTTTGCCTTATGAAATAGATGGTGTTGTTATTAAAGTAAATAATATTTCATTGCAAGAAAGCTTAGGTTTTGTAGCAAGAGCACCACGTTGGGCAGTTGCCTTCAAATTTCCTGCACAAGAAGAAATAACCATTTTAGAATCCGTTGATTTTCAGGTCGGTAGAACAGGCACATTAACACCTGTTGCTAGATTAAAGCCTGTAAAAGTAGCTGGTGTGGTTGTGAGCAATGCAACCTTGCATAATATGGATGAGATTGAACGCAAAGGCATTGAGATAGGTGATACCGTTATTATTCGCAGAGCAGGTGATGTCATTCCAGAAGTTGTAAAACCTGTTTTAGAGAAAAGACCTCTAGGAACCCAAAAAATTATTTTACCTACGCATTGTCCTGTCTGTGGTGCAAAGGTTGTGCGCCTAGAAGGAGAATCAGCCGCAAAATGTGAAGGTGGTTTGAGTTGTGCGGCGCAAAGAATTGAGGCTATTAAACATTTTGTCTCCAGAAAAGCCATGAATATTGAAGGCTTGGGGGCAAAAATAATAGAGCAATTGGTAAATGCGAAGTTAATAGAAAATGTTGCACAATTATATACTCTATCTAAAACAGAACTATTAGAGCTAGATAGAATGGGGGATAAATTAGCATCTAATATTTTAGAAGCTATAGAGAAGAGTAAGAAAACAACTTTTAATAAGTTTATCTACGCCTTAGGTATTAGAGAAGTGGGCGAGGCAACAGCACATCAACTATCAGAGAGTTATTCTGATTTAAACAGTTTAATGCAAGCAGATATAGAATCTTTAGAATCGCTACAGGATATAGGTCCTGTTAGTGCCTTACATATCTATTCATTTTTTCGTGAGCCTTCCAATCAAAACATTATTCATCAGTTGATTGAAAATGGCGTGCATTGGGAATCAAAACCTGAAAAAGCTAAGAAGAATACTGATTTGGTTGGTAAAACCTATGTTATTACGGGTACATTATCTCAACCAAGAGATGAGATAAAGGCTGCTTTACTGGCCAGAGGCGCAAAAGTAGCAAGTAGCATTTCTAAGAATACTTCTGGGCTTATTGCTGGAGATAAACCAGGCTCAAAGCTTACACAAGCACAAGCGTTAGGTGTGCCAATTATTAATGAAAATGAATTGAAATTAATATTATCAAAAACGGAATAAAAATATGAATTTCTCAAAAAGTATTGGATTCTTAATATTGGGTTTAAGCTTGATGACATTAGGCTGCCAAAGAAACAGTTCTGAACATCAGACCTTAAAGATTGCAGAAGAAGTTGTAAGCTATGTTGAGTCAGGAAAAATTGATGATGCCTTTAATATTTTAAAATTGCATTGGCCACTTTCTGCTCAAGAGGTTGATAGCCTTAAATCTCATACGATTGAGCAAAGGCAAATTGTTGAACAACGTTATGGAAAGCCAATTGGTATTGAATATATCAAAACAGAAATGGTTGGCAACAGTATGATAAAACATACTTTCGTTGAGAAATTTGAGCGTCATGCTTTAAAATGGCAATTAAGCTTTTATAAACCTCAAGATACTTGGATTATTAATAGTGTTTATTGGGATGATAAAATTTCTGAATTATATTAGAGGCTGTTGACATTTTGGTACTCACCTTGGCCTATGTGCCGCGGCTTGTCCGCGA
The DNA here is from genome assembly GCA_050252335.1 of Candidatus Berkiella sp. Classification (GTDB taxonomy): domain Bacteria; phylum Pseudomonadota; class Gammaproteobacteria; order Berkiellales; family Berkiellaceae; genus Berkiella_A. The sequence goes on from JBFWLB010000037.1 coordinate 5,439, forward strand.
CACATAGGCGGTAAGCATAACTTCTAAGAAATAAGCTCAAACTTCATCAATAGCTACAGTTCTGAAAAATGTAGTAGTTCCTGCATCCCCGCCAGGAAAAGATAATTGCAGATCAGCAACTGTGATTGGGGAAAAATCATTGTCTTTACTAGATACTTTTATTGCGTAGAAGTTGGTTGGGATACCATCTTGTTCGCGTTGTATAATTTGAACCTGTCGATTATCTTTTTCTACATTGAGCATTTCAAATATAGAATCTAAATTTATCTTGGCTAATGGATTATTGTTGATGCTTTCATCATTAATTACGATTGTTTGGTAAATATTTTTTTCACCCAAAACTATATCTATAGGCAAATGATTGTTTAGTTCGAGAGAAGGTGTTGCTGTAATATTTATTTCAAAATTACCTTCCATTAGATTTTCCATGCCCTCTATATCTATTAAAGAAAATGCTAAAATAATAGGAATATTGCTTTGTGCTCGACTGAGCACAGATATATTGCTGATTAAATTTTTGATGGAAGCATCATCTGCACATACAAATCGTAATTGAGAAAATTTTTCGTCATTACTCAATACAGAGAATGTATAACCTTTTGCACGCATGGATGTACTATCCAGTCTTGTGAGATGCTCATTATTCCAATAGACATCAATAGGAGGAGTGTTTTTTTCTTCAATTTGATTATTTTTGTAGTAAAAAGTGATTTGATATATTTCATTAATATTAGTTTTTATTTTTTGATATAATTCAGAAATAGGCTGGTTATTTGAGTTTTTATGTTTTAATTCCCATCCTGGTATATTGTGTAGATCAATTATTTCATCCATTTCAAAAATGTTGGTATTAAAGTTTTCGTTAATGATTAAATTAGGTGCGCGTTCTCTATCAATTGGCTTGAATAAGATGAATGAATAGCTCCCAGTATCATTTATAATAGCCTTGAAAATAAGATCCCCATTTGCACCTTGCGTCGCAATCAGCTCTCGGTTGTGATTAGAGAGCGTATAATATAAATCTATACCTTGGGAGCGAAGATTAAGTTTTAATAAGGATTTCTGGAATATCAGAGGCTTGAATTCTAAGCGATTCTTTGTGGATTTGTGATCAGATAGTTCTAATTTTCCGATAAATTCAGTATGCTCAACAGCGCCAGGCAGTAAAGACTCTTCATCAATAAATCCCACTTTAGGCGATTGAATTTTCTTTGTTATTTTTTTTACCACATTAGAGTTTTTTTCTGTAGTAGACACAAAACGCAATGGTGATCCTTCTTTTGTAAAAGTAAATTTAAACTTACTCATGTGCTATTACACTCATATTTATGGTTTTTCTAAGACTATAAAATCATGTGGCACTAGATAAGTATACTGGACTTTGGTATTAAGAAATTTCTTTGTATATAGGAAACACATGTGCTGTGGCTCTTCTTGAGGAGTAGGGTATATAAGCATTTGATAACAGGGGTATTAATTGTCTCTCAGATAATGCTATGTTTGATATGTTGGGATAAAAATATCAGCCTAATAAGATTATCATTTAATGAGTAAAACAGCGCTTTCAATACCATATATACACGAATTGTTTCTTAAATATGCAAATATTGCAGATTTGCATAGAGAAAAAAATGTGCCTATAGAAAATTTAGTCTTTGAGGGTGGTGGTGTCAAAGGCCTTGTATATGCGGGTGTCATAGAGGTTTTAGAAGCAGAGAACGTTTTAAAAGGGGTTAAGCGTGTTGCGGGTAGCTCTGCCGGTGGTATTACTGCTTTATTGCTTGGTTTCGGATTCTCTGCCTCTGAAATAAAAACAATCATATCAGATGAAATTGACTTCAAGCAGTTGATGGATAGGAGAATTACCTGGGATCCTACGCGTGTGCTTAATGTTGCTGGCATGAGCATCGGTATAACAGATATTATTATGCTTTTTAAAAATAAGGGGCTCTATAAAGGAGATGATTTTGTTCAGATTGTCAAAGCAATTTTAAGAAGGAAAATTGAAGAGAATCTAAAGGAACATATTCAAGAAATATATAAAGATAGAATTGATGAGTTAAGAGATACGGGGATTGATACTGATATTGAGTTATTTGTTCAAGGGAAAATTATTGAATTTCTTGATAAATACTATATCAGTGATTTAGGCAATATTACATTCGAACAATTTGAAAAATTAAAAACAGAATTTCCTGAGTGGAATTTAAAGTCTATCTATCTTACAGGGACAAAATTATCAGATGGTAGTTTGAGAGTATTCTCGCATGACTCAGATCCGACAATGAGTATTGTAGATGCAGTTAGGATCACAATGAGTTTCCCTTTTGGCTTTGAGCCTGTTTTATATCAAGGTGAATATTATGCAGATGGTGGTATTGCAGATAACTATCCAATGCATATCTTCAATGCAGAACGATTTCAAACACATGGTTTAAATCAATCAGGTGTTAATCCATGTACATTAGGATTTCTCGTTGATTCCAAAGAGGAAATTGGCGTGCGCTGGGGGAAGAAAGAGCCAGAACCAGATGAGCTCTCTATTAGAAAATTTGCAAGCAGCGTATTAAGTGGTATTCATAATCGTTGGGAAATACTGAAAGATACTTATAATATTCAATCAATCCAAATAGATGATTTAGATGTTCCAACGATGGATCTTGATTTGACTCCACAGATGAAAGCTAAACTGATTGCCTCTGGACGAGAGCCGACACAGTTTTATTTTGATAATTACTATAATAAGAAAGACATTTTTTCAACACTGCCTAAATATGAAGACTTTTTGGAAAAATACTATTCAAAAGGGCAGTCTGAACTAAAAAGAATGATAGAAACAGAAATTTGGCCTGTTTTAAATGAAATTCATACAATAAATATTGCGCTTAATACATTGCCTGTTTCTGAGTTATTATTTGAAGTGAAAGATAAGTTACATTTTTGCGATGAGACTATTGTTAAAAATGAAGTCCTGCGTATTGAAAGAGTCCATCAATACGAACATCACTTAGAAAATATGAAGTTTGAAATTGAGAATTTAACAGCAAAGATATCACTGCTTGACACTGATATTCGGAACTGTCAAAGACGGATAAAAAATTTATCAGATATGCCTGATGAAAAGAAAGAAAAAGATTTGTCAGAAATTTTTAATAAATTAAAAGAGGAAAAAAAGAAATATAAACAAAGACTTCAAAAGGCAGAGATTAGTCGTAACAGTGTTTTGGATGCAGTTCAAAAAGAATATAAACAAGCAGATAGTTATGTTTTTAATCTTTTGATAAAAGAGCAGGACTATACTATTTTTCAAGAGAATAGTTTTGTAGAAAAACTTCAAGAAATCGAGTTGAAACTGCATGAGCAACTTGATCTTGCTTTAGACGCAATTCATGGTTATCAGCGCTCATATCCTGACCCTCGAACCTCAACAGAATATGAAAAAAATATATTTTTAATAACGCAAAAACTGTACCAAAAGTATTTTGATATATTTCTACATATATTACATTATGATGATATTCAGTCTGGAAAAAATGCAGATAGATGTGTTGAGTTAATTGATGCAATGTTAAAAATGGGGGCTAGCTTAGAGGCAAGTGAGAGAGTATTGAGCTTTTATCTGAGGAATAAAAAATTTAATGATTTGACAGATAAAAAGATAGCGGCAGATATTTTGTTTAAAATATTCGTGTCTGAACTTGAAGAGAATATTTTGCTTGAGAATTATTTGCCTTTGAATGATTCTTTTGAACAAGCAATGATAGAACGTTATGATGCTGGCGCCTCAATTGCAGAAGCTGCATTATTTGCACAACAACAATGCTATGAAAAGTGTGTTGAGCTTGAGCGCATACGAATGGCTCAAAAATGGGTTGTGAATCCTTCTGAGGATGAGCATATTTATTATGTGGAGCGTTTAAGAAAGACCACTCGCCAATTGAGCATAGGTAAATGGGGAGATCAGATTGTCATTGAAGATCAAGATTGTGCAGCTTACAACTTACAACATCTAGATATAAAGGATGAAGAGACATATGGGAAAATGTCAGCCAACTATACGGTTCAAACGATAAGCAAAAAAGAATTTACTAATCCATCCATTGAGAAAGATAGCTTGCCTGTCATTGCACATATATTGACTCCAGAACCATTACATTTGAAAACTGCTTCAGTTGATCCAAAAGAAATTATTATTGCATTTCAATCTCCAGGTTTAGAAGGCGATAAATTCAGCGTTGCCTCTTCGCATAGTCAGCAAAGAATGAAGCAATTTGAAGAATGTAAAGAAGAAATTATCAATCAAATTTTATGGAATATTCGACAATCAAAAGAAATAGCAAATCCTAAAAATTCAACTTATAAAATTACTATACACGGTGAAGGGTTGGCAGGGCAAGATGCACAATATTTATTACAAGCATTATTGGATGAAGTAAAATTTCATTCTCATAGGGAAGGGCTGATGGATATTAGTAAAATTAGCTTAATGCTGGTTGATCCAAGCCGTGTTGATGTGCAATGTGCATTAGATCTTAAGTCAAATATTCAAAAATTAAATGAATATAAAGTGATGCCAGAATTGTTTGGTTATACGCTGATTAATCACAATAAAACAGGCAAAGAAAACTATAATCGGTTAGCGCAAAACTATATTGGAGACGCTAATATTTTAGGATTTTTAACTTCAGATGAGGCAACGGTAAGAGTAGATTTTGCAGATCATGAGAGACCTAATGTTAGGTTGCAATCTTATTCAAATAAAGAAAATTCAGTAGATAATATTGTTAATGTTAGCAATTATATATATAAACAAGCTTGGTTTAGATATTTGTATATGGCTGGTACAAATATCAAAAATATTGCAAAGGTAATTCTTGTTGATTTTATACCTCATGTGGTTTTAAGCTTTGTAAAACTACCTTTTCAGATTGGATGGAACATATTAAAACGATTCACGAATCCATTTCAAAGAATTTTTAAAAGATTTGGAAAAGATGTTGAGCTTCCTCAAAAAATTAATTGGGTTGATAGGAAAAAACAAGAGTATTCAAATAAAAAACAAGTGAGGAAAGATAAGTTTTTTGATAAAGATACCTTTCAAAAAGAATTGTTACAGGGTATTGCATATAACGAACATAAAATCACCACGCTTTTATCTGAAAGCACAATCTCAGAGCGCTTAAAACAAGAGTCTAGGCCACCGATTGAAAATATTGTATTTGAAGGCGGTGGTGTGAAAGGCATTGCTTATGTAGGTGCTATTGAAGCTATGGAAAGAAATGGTATGCTGAAAGATCTTAAGCGCGTTGCAGGAAGTTCTGCGGGTGGTATTACGGCTTCTTTACTCGCGCTTGGGTTTAACGCAGAAGAATTGAAAAATATTTTTATCAATGAAATTAATTTTGACGAGCTTATGGATGAACCCTTTGATCTGGGTGGGATAGATACCTTATTTGAAGCTTCTGGCATGAGTGTTTCATTGTCAGGCATTGTTTCTTTATTTAAAAATAAAGGATTATTCAAGGGAGAAAATTTTGATTCTCTATTAAAAAAACTTATTCATCGAAAATTAGAGAATAAATTAAAGGAAATGCTGCTGGATACTCTGACCGAGGATGAGCTTATAAAGATCTATAAACCTAAAGATCCCTCTTTGCTAACAGATGCAGAAAAAAACCATTTGATTGATGAATTTTTAACAGAAAATCTGGCTGTCTTTCTTGAAAGAGAGAATATTACAAATTTATCAGAAATTACTTTGGGACAGTTAAAGACCTTACGAAAAAAATATCCTACACTTGGATTGTTAGATATTATATTGACAGCAACCGATTTAGGTGATGCCTCATTAAAGACATTTTCTGCTGAATCAGATCAAGATCTTCCATTGCATAAAGCAGTGCGTATGACGATGAGTTTTCCGGGTGGTTTTATGCCGGTCAATTATAATAACCGATGGTATGCTGATGGAGGGATTGCAAATAATTATCCTATAGAAGTATTTGATCAGCCGAAATATCTTTCTCATGGTAGGAATCATGCTGGTGTGAATCCTTGTACATTAGGAATATTAATTGATTCGCAAGAGGAAATTCAATCAAGATGGGGCATAAGAGTAGAGTCTGAAACGACTTTAACACTTCCATCTTTTATTGCAAGTGTATTATATGGCATGCACAATCGTTCAGAGATATTGCGTGATAGATATAATATCAATTCTATACAGATAATTGATGATATTGGGTTAGAGGGACAATATAAACCAACAGCTACTATGGATCTTAATTTGAATATTGCCGACAAGCTGAAGTTATATCAAAATGGCGTTTCTGCCTTAGACTCATATCATGCCTTATATATGGGAGAAAATGTTCAATATCATTTGGTTGACTCCTATAGAAATCTTGAGCAAAAATATTATTCTAAATCTGTCAAAGAGATGAAAACTATTTATCGGGCAGAAATTATTCCGCTGATCCAACAGTTTGAAATGATGGCGCCTTATTTAGAGCGTTGGGAATCTAAAATTCAGGAAGAAATTGTTGACAAGGATCTTGCTTTCAAAAATGAAATAGAATCTATTTTAATTAAAATAGAGAATAGGAAATATCAAGTGCAAGTACTGGAAAAAGATAGTGATCTTTTTGAGAAAAACCTACAAATACTTAATGAACAATTAAATGCAAGCCAAGCAGCTTATCAACATCTCAAAGACAAGATAGACAGTCATACAGCAACAGAAAACGAAATTTTGTTAGAGCCTGCATTGTTTAAAGAATATCAGAAAGCACAAGATTTAGTTGCAGAAAAGTCTAAGCGGCAAGAGATATTTTTGCAAAAAAATAATAACTTAAAAAATGAAATAGCTACTTTGCAAGAAAACCTAAAAAAATATAGCGAAGAAGATATCAATGCAGTCATGAAGCTTCGTGTATTAAATGATTATATCATTTTGATTCAGCAAGCAAGAGAAGCACATGCTTTTATTTTAAAAGAAAAAGCTGTTTTGCTTAAGGCTGCAAACTTAAAAGGAAAAGATTTAAGTGAAATACAAGAAGTAAATACAGCGCTTAAAAAATCTGAATCAGAAATGATACATGATCTATTTAGAGAATATTATACAAGTTCTGAGTCTGCCTTACAGTTTTCTCTTTATGATGACAGAGAAAACCATTCATTTTCAGATGCTAAGAATAAATACATGAGTCAATTATTGAATGTATTTAATGATACTCAATGGATAAAGGAAGGTGATAAAGATTCTAGTCGTTTTGTTGCAATGGGAGAAAAAAATATTTTCGCACAAATTGATTTTACAGATACGACGGCTCGTTTCAGTGGTACTGCTTTCCACGAGCTTAATAAAGCTGCCACCTTATATCAGCAGACATACCAAAATGATGAGCTTGAAATTGATTATGATATTGAGGCAGACACCTTAGAAGATGGTTGGGCAATTCTAAACAATCTTGGTCAGTCTGGTTTTAATGTAAATTTGGTGAAAAAAATGTATCTAAAATCAGAGGTTGTTGTGGAGGATGATGCTTTTGAAAAAATGAAGCAAGACATTAGAAGCGGCCTCAAAAATGTCTCTTTGCGTTGATCCTTCGTTGCAGATCCTTTTGTGCTGTTTATATTAAAAACTTACCTGTTAATATCAACACCATTATCGTTTTCATGGCTTTAATTTCAGCTTCAAATTTTGAAAAATTTAATTGATAATCTTGTTATTGACAACAATTTTAACAATTTTTAAAAAATTATTAACTTATAGTCACATAGTCACAAGATTTTAGATAATCTAAGGAGTCTCATATGCTGGGTAACAAGGATGCAGAAAGAAAAAGCATACAATCATTTCCTTCTCTCTCGATGCAAGATATACCTTTGCAGGATCTCCAAAAGCCAGAAGATTTAAGTGCGAGCGCACAACATCGAGATTGTTCTTCTCTGGGAAGGGTATTTCTCGATATTAAGCGATGGGAGCTTAATCGTTCGCAACAACGTAAACAGAAAGAAGGGATTGGTATTCTTGCCTGTGTGTTAGGGTTTTGTACCCTATTTGCGTTCTATTTAGGGGCATCATGGGGAATGAGCGTTTTGTTTTTTCTTTGTAGTGCTGTTGTCGCTGGGTATTTGTCTATGATTTCGTCACCACGGCCACCTGCTACATTGCGTTTTCTACCGAATAGTGCATCACCACGCGCGAATTTGTCACAAGAGCAATCACCTGGTGTAAAAGTTAAAACAACAGCTCAATCAAAAGTTGTGCCTGTTCCAAATACCGTAGATAATAGTCAGCTAATCGACAATTTTACAGTGCCCCCTTTACGTTTCTGCACGCCTCCAAAAAGTAAGAAAGATACCTTTGATATTGTGGCACAAGAAAAGCTTTGCTCTACAACACAAAGAGATACTGTTTCACATGCCAAAATATAAATTTTCACTATAAATCAATAATATTCGTTGCTTAAGCTGTATAAATTAAGGACAATAAAAAGTTTCTAAATTATTGTTAAGGTTAGCTATGGCAACTGAAGTAGAAATGAAAGAAGCCCAAGATGAAATGATTACAACCCGCGATTTAATTCGCTGGGCAGTGTCTCAGTTTAACAAAGAAAATTTAGTGTATGGCCATGGGACAGATAATGCTTGGGACGAAGCTGTTAATTTAATTCTATCTTCAGTGCATTTGCCTCCTGATATTGATGTTAATGTATTAGATGCCAAACTATCTTATTCTGAGCGTGTGTGTATTGTTGAAAGAATACAGAAGCGTGTTGTCGATCGTATTCCTGTGGCCTACCTTGTCAAAGAAGCTTGGTTCGCAGGCTTAAATTTTTACGTTGATGAAAGGGTGCTGATTCCCAGATCGCCTATTGCCGAGTTGATTGAGGATGAGTTTAGTCCGTGGGTTGAAGAAACAAATGTAGAATCAATCTTAGATTTGGGGACAGGCTCGGGTTGTATTGCTATTGGTTGTGCGCTTACTTTCCCTCAAGCAAAAGTAGATGCTGTGGATTATAGCGATCAAGCCATTGAAGTTGCCAAAATTAACGTTGCACGCTTTGGGCTTGAAGACAGCGTTGAAGTTATTAAATCTGATTTATTCTCTGAATTAGGCAATAAGCAATACGATATTATTGTTTCTAATCCACCCTATGTCAGCTTAGATGAATATAATACACTGCCATCTGAATATCATTTTGAACCTGAAATGGCGCTTGTAAGTAAAGAAAATGGTTTGCAAATTGTAAAACGTATTTTGTCACAAGCCGAACAACATCTTTCTGATAGCGGTATTTTAATTGTGGAAGTTGGCTATAGCCAAGCGTATGTTGAAGAAGCATTTCCAGATATTCCTTTTACTTGGTTACAATTTGAAAATGGCGGCGAAGGTGTTTTCTTATTAACCAAAGATGAGCTTAAAGAATTTAAACAACAACTTTCAAGAACTGCTTAAAATACAATATGGCTGGTAATACCTTTGGTAAAATATTTTCTATTTCAAGCTTTGGAGAGAGTCACGGTGCAGCCATAGGCTGCATCGTTGATGGCTGTCCAGCAGGATTGCCATTAGACGAAACAGATATTCAGCCAGATCTAAATAGAAGACGGCCTGGTCAGTCTCGGTACACGACTCAAAGACGTGAACAAGATCAGGTTGAAATCCTTTCAGGTGTTTTTCAAGGCAAAACACTGGGCACACCGATTGCGCTCATGATAAAAAATCATGATCAACGCACTTCTGATTACGATAATTTAAAAGATGTTTTTAGGCCAGGTCATGGTGATTATACCTATTTTAAGAAATATGGTTTTCGTGATCATCGTGGTGGTGGGCGCCAATCTGCAAGAGAAACTGCTGCACGCGTTGCGGCTGGTGCTATTGCTAAGAAATTTCTTGCACAATTTAATATCAGCATACGAGCCTATTTATCTCAAATGGGTGATATTAAAATTGAAGCACAAAATTTTAGTTGGGATGAAGTTGAAAAAAATCCATTTTTTTCACCAGATGCAAGCAAGAATGAATCATTCGAGCAGCTCATTCAATCTCTTTTAAAACAGGGTAATTCAATTGGTGCACGTGTCAGTGTAGAAGCGCATGGGGTACCGGTTGGCTTAGGTGAGCCGATTTTTAATCGATTAGATGCCGATCTTGCTCAAGCTTTAATGAGTATTAATGCTGCGAAAGCTGTTGAAATAGGGGATGGTGTTGATGTTGTATCTCAAACAGGCACACAGCATCGAGATGAAATGAATGCAAATGGCTTTTTGTCGAATCATGCGGGCGGAATTTTAGCAGGTATTTCAAGTGGACAAGTGATTAAAGCACACACTTCATTTAAACCCACATCAAGTATTCGTATTCCGGGGCAATCGATTGATAGTGCAGGAAATGCCGTTGAAGTCATTACAACAGGGAGACACGATCCCTGTGTGGGAATTCGGGCTGTGCCCATTTGCGAAGCAATGATGGCCATTGTGTTAATGGATCATTGGCTTATTTCCTTTGGAAATAGGCCTAGTCTTCGCGAGTAAGTTTTAGAGGGTGTTGTCTCGCGCTCTCACAATCCTCATTTACACATTGTAAACTGCGGTTGTTCGAGGCTCGACGCCTACTCTAAAACATACTCGCTGTGACTAAAATTTTGCGAGTAAGTTTTAGAGGGTATTATAAATCCCGATTCGCGGAGCGAATCATAATGCCTCTCCCAATTTTGGGAGAGGATGGCTGAAAGCCAGGTGAGGGTTAAATATCATGACAATATGCAGATGTTAAGTTTAACCCTCACCCGCCCTTGCAGGGCACCCTCTCCCAAAATTGGTAGAGGGGAAGATGTTCGCTTTGCGAACGAGGAAGAAAACAGTAACTGCGCTCATATTAAAAACTAAGGAGAGAATGAATTGGATACAATCATTCAACTACTAATTGCAGGAATGTGTTTGTTTATTGTTTGGAGGATTTATAAAGTTCTCAAAGCAAATCCAGAGTTATTATCTAAAGAAAATATGTCAAAAAGTTTCACAACTATGGGCGTATTAGCACTAATACTTATTGGTGGGATAGCCATGATGGTAATGTTATTAAAGGCTGCTAGCTGAATTGTTTACCCTTCACAGATAGCTTTTCAGGGGTATTGTCTTCTCCATTTCGCAGCCCTCATTTACTTCAATGTAAACGAGGGTTGCTTGAGGCTTTCCTACCCGACAAGCTATTTGTGAAGGGTATGTATTGATTGAGCGAAGGAAAAATATTTGGAAAGAGGGAATTCAAATGGCACAGACCTTGTATGATAAAATCTGGGAAAGTCATGTCGTAGATGAGTTGCCAAACGGTTTGAGCCTGCTTTATATAGACAGGCATTTGATTCATGAAGTTACTTCTCCGCAAGCATTTGAAGGTTTAGCATTAAACAATCGAACTGTTTGGCGTCCTGCTCTTAATCTCGCTGTGCCCGATCATAATGTGCCCACCATTAACAGACATCATATTAAAGATGAAATTTCTCGTGCGCAAATTGAAGCTTTAAATGAAAATTGCAAAAAATGGCATATCACGGAATATGGATTGAATGACATCCGGCAAGGGATTGTTCATATCATTGGTCCTGAACAAGGGGCAACACTGCCAGGCATGACTTTGGTTTGTGGTGATTCTCATACTTCTACGCATGGCGCTTTTGCAACGATTGCGATAGGTATTGGTACTTCAGAAGTAGAGCACGTGCTTGCGACACAATGTTTAGTGCAGAAAAAGCCTAAAAATATGAAGATTCATTTTATAGGTAAATTACAGAAATATGTTTTTGCAAAAGATATGATTTTAGGGCTTATTGCTAAGATAGGCACCAATGGTGGGAATGGCTATGCTTTAGAATACGATGGTGAAATTATCCATGATTTAAGTATGGAAGCAAGAATGACTATCTGTAATATGTCTATTGAAGCAGGGGCGCGTTGTGGTTTGATCGCGGTTGATGAAACTACTTTAAATTATGTAAAAGATAGACCATTGGCGCCTAAAGGCGATCTGTGGCATCAAGCATCAAAATATTGGCAAACATTGCATTCTGAACCGCAAGCTGTTTTTGATAAAACTGTTGAGTTAGATTTAACAAAGCTAAAGCCACAAGTAAGCTGGGGAACCTCTCCTGAAATGGTAGCAGGGATTGATCAAAAAATACCCGATCCACGCAGCATACAAGATATCGTGAAAAGAGAAAATTATGAGCATGCGCTTGCTTATATGGGATTAAGTGCAAATCTACCTATTAAAGATATTCCCATTGATAAAATCTTTATTGGCTCTTGCACAAACAGTCGGATTGAGGATTTAAGAATTGTGGCAGAAATTGTAAAAGGCCATAAAATTTCTAAAAATATTAAACTTGCGATGATTGTTCCTGGCTCAGGTTTGGTAAAACAGCAAGCAGAGCAGGAGGGCTTGGATCAAATCTTTACTGCTGCAGGTTTTGAATGGCGTGAGCCAGGTTGTTCTATGTGTTTAGGCATGAACCCAGATCGATTAGAGCCAGGCGAACATTGTGCCTCTACTTCAAATCGCAATTTTGAAGGTCGTCAAGGATATAAAGGTCGTACTCATCTTGTGAGTCCTGCAATGGCCGCTGCGGCAGCGATAGAAGGCCGATTTGTCGATCTTTCTTTATAAAAATTTGTAAGGGAATAGCATGAGAAAGATATCAACGATTCAAGGCATTGTTGCAACATTGAAGCAAGCGAATATTGATACAGATGCGATTATGCCAAAGCAGTTCTTAAAGTCTATCAAAAGAACAGGCTATGGAGCTTTCTTGTTTGATGCATGGCGATATTTAGATAAAGGTGAATTAGGGATGGATTGCCATAAACGTCCTATCAATCCTGATTTTTCACTTAACAGGGCAGAATTTCAAGGGGCAAATATTTTACTTACCCAGAAAAATTTTGGCTGTGGTTCTTCAAGAGAGCATGCTGTTTGGGGATTGGTAGAGTATGGATTTCAAGCAATTGTTGCGCCTAGTTTTGCAGATATCTTTTTCAATAATTCAATTAAAAATGGTTTATTACCCATTATATTGCCTGAAAAAGAGATTGATGCATTATTTGATGAGATAGAAAAGCATCCGGGTGTGCAATGGGAAATTGATTTAAATCAGCAGATTCTAAGCTCTGAACATCATCAATATGTTTTTAGTATTGATGCATCTGATAAAGAAAAGTTACAAAATGGTTTGGATGAAATAGGTGTTACGCTCGAGAAAAGTCAAAAAATAAAAGAATATGAGGCTAAGCGATTACAATCAGAACCTTGGGTGTATAGTCTTCACACATGAACTTTTCAGATGAGATGACCACATAAAAATTATTATAGGATTAGTAATATATGACATTCAAATTACTATTGTTACCAGGCGATGGTATAGGCCCTGAAGTTGTTGCACAAGCTGAAAAAACAATTTTGCAGCTCAACCAACAATTTTCTTTAGGAATTGAATTGGAATATGCACTTGTGGGTGGTTGTGCAATTGATAAGACAGGCAACCCTTTGCCAGAGTCTACATTGTCCTTAGCAAAAGAGGCGCATGCAATCTTATTAGGTGCAGTAGGGGGGCCGCAATGGGATGCTCGAAATCCCAATGAACGACCAGAAAAAGGGCTATTGCAGTTGCGTAAGTCCTTTAATCTCTTTGCAAATTTAAGACCAGCAATTCTTTATGCTGAGCTTGTAAATGCTTCCACATTAAAACCAGAATATGTTACCGATTTAGATCTTATGATTATTCGAGAGTTAACTGGAGGGCTTTACTTTGGTGAGCCTCGCGGCGTTGAAATAAAAGATAAGATTAAAAGTGCTAGAAATACAATGGCTTATGATGAAACTGAGATTGCAAGAATTGCCAAAGTAGCTTTTGATATTGCGACAAAGCGAGGGAAAAAGGTCTGCTCAGTAGATAAAGCAAATGTATTAGAAGTTTCTCAATTATGGAGAGAAATCGTAACGAAAGTGCATAAACAGTACCCAATGATCGAATTAAGTCACATGTATGTTGATAATGCAGCTATGCAACTTATTCAAAGACCCAAGCAATTTGATGTTATTTTAACAGAGAACGTCTTTGGTGATATATTATCTGACAGTGCAGCCATGTTAACGGGTTCTATTGGTATGTTGCCTTCTGCATCGATGAATGATGCGCAGTTTGGCCTATATGAGCCTGTGCACGGTTCTGCCCCTGATATTGCAGGTAAAGACATTGCCAATCCTATCGCGACCCTTTTATCTGTCGCAATGATGCTTAAATATTCTTTGCATCAACCGGATATTGCAAATATGCTTGAGGATGCAATCAAGCAAGTATTAGTGCAGGGATTTCGTACCAAAGATATTGCAAAAGACACCCCCTATGTTGGAACAGAAGAAATGGGTCATGCAATTAGGAAAGCATTGCTAAAATTTAATTGATATTAAGAGAGAAATCATGACTAAGCAGATCGATTTGGCTATTGTTGGTGCGACCGGGGTTGTCGGTCAGGCTATAATAGAGATATTAGAAGAAAGAAATTTCCCTTGTGACAAAGTATATCTCTTGGCAAGTGAGCGCTCTAAGGGAGAGCGAATGAAATTTCGCAATCGCAGTTTGATGGTTGAGGATTTAAGCGAATTTGATTTCTCCAAAGTTCAAATTGCATTGTTTTCAGCAGGTGGAAAAGTATCTGAAGAGTTTGTGCCCAAAGCTGCAGCTAAAGGTGCAATTGTGATTGATAATACCTCACAATTTCGTTATGACCCTGCTATTCCCCTAGTGATTCCAGAAGTCAATCCTGAGAAAATTTCAGAATATAAGAATAAAAATATTATTGCGAATCCAAATTGTTCAACCATTCAAATGCTGGTGGCATTAAAACCGATTTATGATGCAGTGGGTATTACTAGAATTAATGTGGCAACCTATCAATCTGTTTCGGGCACAGGGAAAAAAGCAATTGAAGAATTAGCAGGTCAAACGGCTGCTTTACTGAATGGACAGCCCATAAAATCACAAGTCTATCCGCTGCAAATTGCTTTCAATTTGATCCCTCAAATTGACGATTTTTTAGAAAATGGTTACACGCGTGAAGAAATGAAAATGGTGTGGGAAACACAAAAAATATTGGGCGATAGCGCAATACAGATAAATCCTACAGCGGTGAGAGTGCCTGTTTTCTATGGTCATAGTGAAGCCATTAGCATTGAAACCAAAGAAAAGATAAGCGTCGCTCAGGCAGTGCAGTTACTAGAAAAAGCACCAGGTATCAAAGTAAAGCATGCAAATAAGGCAAAAGGCTACCCAACACCTGTCATAGATGCTACTGGAAAGGATTCTGTATTTGTTGGTAGGATAAGAGAAGATATATCATGCTCAAATGGATTAAACCTTTGGGTTGTGGCAGATAACATTCGCAAAGGTGCTGCATTAAATAGCGTTCAAATTGCGGAAAGTGTGGTAAGAGACTATTTATAGTTCTATTATCAAATAGAATGGATCTTAATTTAACAAGCTGGTTAGATTACATATGGAAAATTGTTATTGGTCAAATGAGCAACAAAGTGCAGCGCTTACAAATAAGCTAAAGAGCAAAACTTTAGCTTTATTGTTGCTATCTATGTTGGCGACACCATTGCATAGCTATGCACTGGGGATAGGGCCTATCCATATTAGATCAAACTTAAATCAGCCTTTGAATGCAGATATTCCATTGAACAATTTAGGTGATTTGGATGAAACTCAAATTAAAATCACCTTAGCAGATCCAAACTTATTCACAAAAGCAGGTATTTACAGAGCACCCTGGCTGTCAGACTTAAAATTTTCCGTTATCAAAAAATCTGAAGATATGGGTGTCATTCAGGTGCATTCTCAAAACCCAATTAAAGATCCAGTGGTCGATCTATTACTTAATGTTGCATGGCCAACAGGAAAGATAGTACGCCAATATACTGTTTTATTAGATCCCCAAGATGCAGCACCTCAGTCATACTATAAAGATACTACTTACTCATCTGTTGCACCTAAGCCAACTGCTACTGTGGTAAAAGGAGCTATAGGAACGAGAACAATCGCTGCTACATTGAGTTTTGGGAAAGAGTATGGGCCTATTAAAGAAGAAGATACTTTGTGGCAAATTGCTAATAAATTAGTGTCGGGTTCTTCTTATACGGTTCCTCAAGGTGTATTAGCAATTTATCAGAAAAATCCCCATGCCTTTGTTAATAATAATATGAATCAAATTATTGTGGGGGAATACATAAATCTACCCACTCAACATGAGATTAAGATAGCTTCTTCAGCCGAAGCTAAATCACGTATTGCTAAAGAAACATCATTTGAACGAGCTACCGAGGTAATTGCCTCTGATGGCGCTGTTGTTAAAATAGCACAAGCAGATTTTACAAATAGAAAGCCACTCAAAATATTATCATCTACGGAAGATACAGATCCCGCTAAAAAAAAATCCTTTGAAAATTCTGAGTTAGAAGATCCATCGACTCATGAAAATGTATCGGTGCTTAGCCAGCGACTTGCTATGATGGAAGAAGCATTCGATACATTACAACGTAAAAATGAAGATATTCATCAGCGTAATGAAGAACTAAAAAAAAGTAACGAAGATCTTGTTAATGCGCTTTCTTCTAAAACAACCGAACTTGCCAATTTAAAATTACAAATTGAGCAAAAAGAAAAGAACAAAGAAAAAAATGCAGCCACAGTTTCTAATACACAAACCAAACATTCAAATGCCTCTACTCATAAAGTAGCTGTTCAATCAGATGCTCTATCACAAAATACCGCACTGATGGACAACCCTGTGGCAGCCATTCCAAGTTCGTCATCATGGGGGACGTGGTTATTAGCGCTATTGGCAATAAGCTCTGTTACTGGTGCTGGGGTTTATGGATGGCGTAGAAAGTATGCTACACCAAAAGAAAAAACATCTGAATTTACACCAGAGTCGGTAGAAAAAATTGTTCCTAAAAAGAAAAATGAAGAATCAATTGTTAATTATGGATTAGATTTTGATCTAGATAAGGCGCTTACGGGCGTTAAAATCGACGATAAAAAAGAAGGCGATCTTCGTGCTGAAAACGCACTGAATGCTAAATTTGAATATGAAGCGGTTAAGCGAAAATATAGTGACAAACTGGAAGAGGCTGAAATTGCTGTAGCCTATGAACACTATCATCAAGCAGAACAACAGTTATTAGAGGTTTTAGAGGCAGCGCCTAATCATTGGTTAGCATTATTAAAGCTGCTTGAGCTTTTTATCTACACCGAAAATTTTGTGCAATTTAACATCTGGAAACAAAAAATACCAGCAGATCTACATGAGATTGATATAGATATTTGGTCAAAGATAGAGTTTCTCATAGAAAAAGTGAATCAAGAGTCTGTTGTAGAGGCGACTCAAGAGGATATTAATCTTTCCGATACACCCATACTTGAAGAGAAAAATGAAGAAGAAAATATAGCAGATGTGGATACACAAGATGCATTCTCTCTCGATATGTATAGTGAACAGGAAGCGCAAACAGATACAGATATTCCGGAGTATGAGATAAAAGAATCAGACTTAGAAATAGATTCAAAACTAGGGCTGGATGAACAGTCTATACAGGAAGCGCTTCATGAGGAAGTCTATAAGGAAGAGGCGATTCATTTGTCTTCTGTTGCTGAAGAAAATATAGCAGTATTTGAAGAACAGATAGAGCATGAAATCAGCGAGCCACTTGAAATGGAGCGCACAAAGCTTGAGCTATTGCCCATGGATGATCAGTCTACTATGATGGCACAAGATTTAGCATTACAAGACCCAGAGTTACAAGATGCAGCATTATCTCTAGAGCCGTCTGCTGAAGAAATAAGCAACTCAATTTCTTCTCCTGACAGTGCAGTTGTACTTGAAAGAGAAATCGAAGAAAAAAAATCTAGTCTTATTCATTTAAATCATTTGGGTGAAAATGTAGAGTCTTTAATTGAATTAGCCAAAGCATTTGTTGAGGCAAGAGAGATTGCATCTGCGATTAGTTTATTACAATCCTTAAAAGAAATAAGCACTTCTGAACAAAAAATAGTGATTGAGCAGTTATTAGATACTTTATCATCATTGCAAGAAGCGTAGTGATGAAGCAGTCTTTATTTTAGTCAATAAATACATACATTCGTCGCATGTGTTCAAATGACTGTACAATGATGTAAAAAAATCACTCGTCTCGTCAAAAACCTTAAGATGGATTTCCATGCAAAAGACGAAATGTTTATTCTTTATTTTGTTCATATACACCTAAAAACACACACCTTTCCTTAGCTGTGCTAATACTTAAATTATGAGGTTATTTCTAGAAACAGACCTACTACAATCGTCTCAGGAGTGTGCCGCGTGAGTCTACAAGCTACAAAAATACTAGAAATTATGGATGTTTTTCCAAAATATTTAAATAAACAGTATGTAAGCGCGAATATGCCTGAAGCAGGGAATGAGTATGGCAAAGCCTATAATCTGCATGAGCCTAATTTTGCTAAATTGGGAGATAAGCAGCTTGTAGAGAATATGTTACCAGAGCTTATCAAAATCCCGATCCATCAAGAGCTAGGCATTATGACATCTGAACATCAGCTTGAGATCAGTGTGCCTATGTTGGGTTTTACTGACTTACTGAAAAATGATGTATTACATATCGAAGATCTGCAATTTGCAGCGCCTGTCTTTATTAATGGTTTTGGTGCTGGCAATAGTGTAGCGCATCCTGATTTCATTTTAGCAACAGATATTATGGGGAATCAGTTTGAGATATTAGTGAGCGGTGATGGCCTTATTGAAATTCCTGCCGAAGGGCTGGGATTATTTTCTGTATTATCCTATCTGACTTTTATTTACAGCGAATGGCAAATTAAACAAGGGAAGGGCTTGGAAGATTTATCGGCAGAAGGCATTGAGCCTGGATATTTATATCTATTGCCGCCAATTGCAGAAAAAACTTTTATTCCTAAAATTGCATTAACGCACCTTGATGAAAACAATATGAGAAAGGTGGATACTCTGCATTCTGTTGAAGTTGAAATGAAAGCGCCACACAATCAGATCGATCTCAGCAGCGATGTGCATGCGCTTGATGATCGTCATGATACTTTTGAAATACTCATGAACATTAAAAATCATGATGTATCTTCCTCACCTTTTTCTGTGAAATTTACACTCATGAATGCCGATGATACTCATTTTTCTTTACATTCACCGAGCAATCCTTTTCATGGCTTGTCTTCTCAAGGGTGGCAACAGAGTATTGTGGAAGATAATACTTTTGTGAAGCATTTTGGATTGAATGATGAAACAAAAACGGTTATTTTTAGAAATGTTTATTCCGAACTAGATTTTACTAAAGATTTCCTGTTGGGTGATAATTTTGGATTGTCGACTGCTAAAAATTATAATAATTTTATGATACATCCAGAAGGTCTTGGAAAGATATATGATTTGGTGACAGATGGCGTTGTGCATAATCATATCAGCAGTGATTTTCTGTGGGATAGAGTGAGTGACTCAACGCTCGCAGACTTAGATCTACAACATATTCCATTAGCATTCCATGACAGTGTCATTTTGAGTGATATATTGTCAGATTCGCAGATAGATACGGCGCAGGCAATCAAACAGTTTTTTGGCGATCATTCCGATCAAGCTATCAGTGAGTCATTGTCTGTGTATGCATCAAAGGCGCAAGCAGCATTGCCAACGCTCTCTGTAGAAGTGATAGATGCACATCAGCATGATGATATGGGTACTGGATCTATTTCATTTGTAACAGTGAATGATAATATTGAGCATGCTTTGTCGCAATCGTTTAGTCATCAGGCGTCACAACCGAGCGATGGTTTATCTTTGCACATAGCGGATACAAATAATGAAAAAGGTTTGGACTTGCATTTTTCAGATATCATCCAAACAGCAGATAGTGGAACACTCAGTGCTTTGACTTCTGCTCCTCAAGATTTAACAGCATTGTTGAATACATCAGAGACTGCTTATACTTCTGAAACGATGAATTTTATGGATGTTCATTATTCGTCGCCTGATGCAAATATGATGGGGGAATTGCATATGATGTTTACACAAAATCCTGTAGATATTTAGTTAGGGATTTTTATTCGTATTATTCAGGACAGCCACATTAAGTTGCTTTACCCAAAATTTTTGCGCTAGAATTCCTTTCAGTAATAAGGAAGTTATTTTAGCTCATGACCTTAGCTCGTTCAGAACAAATAGATTTAAAGGCAACGCCGTATTATCACGTCATGAATCGCTGTGTGCGTCGTAGTTTTCTTTGTGGTTTTGATGAGCTGACTCAAACCGATTATTCTCATCGTAAAGCATGGATTGTAGACAGATTAAAATATCTAGCTGATATCTTTGCTATCAAAATCTGCGCTTATGCCATCATGAGCAATCATTATCATGTTGTTTTATATGTAGAAGAAAAACAGGCAGAGGCTTGGTCAGAAGAAGAAATTATTCATCGTTGGGCATCTATTTTCCCCAAAGATGCAAAAGAAAATAAGTATTTAAGTCAAAAAATTCAGCTTTGGAAAGAGCGCTTAACAAGCATTAGCTGGTTTATGCGTTGCTTAAATGAGCGTATTGCAAGAGATGTGAATGAAGAGGATGATACTGCAGGTCGATTTTGGGAAGGGCGCTTTAAATCACAAGCTTTGTTGGATGAAGGAGCACTTTTAAGTGCCATGGTTTACGTGGATTTAAATCCGGTGAGAGCAGGCATTGTTCAAAAACCGGAAGATGCGGAATTTACTTCTATTCATGAACGCATTCAGCATATTTCCAAACAATTAAGAATGAGTAAATTAAAATCTGTTAAGCAACAAAAGCGTGAAAGGGCAGATGTATACAACAGTCTTACACAACCCAAATCTTTGATGCCTTTTGCCAACATATCAAAACATCATTCTCATGCTATTGATTTTAAACTTGTCGATTATTTAGAGCTTGTTGATTGCACTGGTCGAATGATTCGTGATGATAAAGAGGTTGGTTCTATTTCTGAACATTTGGCCCCTATCTTAACTAGACTGCAATTTGAACCTCAAAATTGGATTTCTCTGGTCAATAATTTAAGCACGAGCTTCTCTTATGCAATAGGCAGTGAAATTTTACTGCTTAATTTTTCTAAAGAGGGAAGGAAAGGTTTAAAAGGTATTACTCAGGCAAAAAAATTATATTCAAGTGTGCACGTCGCTTAATTCAATATTCCATCTGTTAATCATTTCATAAATTATTCATCGCTAGCATAATCAATCTTTTCTTTGTAAAAAAATTTTAAGTGTGACGGTGCTGTTTTTGGTTGTATTGTCGAATTTTTCGTATCAGATTACTTTGGCTGTCCTGGATTTATAGGACTGAACTTATGATTGTCGTGTTTCCCTCATGTTTTTATTATGGCTGTCCTATAATTAAACGCCCATAAAGCGCGCTACCTAGGCATAAGAAATCTTCAAGCCATAATGCAGCAAAATGCCAACAGTCCTCACATATCAAGTTTGTTTGCTAAAAAATAATCTTTCTGTATAATTTTCAACTGGGTGTTAGGGGCAGTCCTTTTAGAGGATTGTGATTAAAGGCCAGCAACGGAATTTGATGAATGACAGAAAGAATCGCTTTAGGTGTGTCTTATGATGGCACACGCTACCATGGTTACCAATGCCAACCAGACAAAATCACCATTCAATCTGAATTAGAGGCGGCTCTTTTCAAGATGACAGGCGTTGCAACCAATGCTGTGCCAGCAGGTCGTACCGATAAAGGTGTGCATGCACTGAATCAGGTTGTTCATTTTGATACTGAGAAAGAGCGTTCTGAATATGTGTGGCGCAATGGGCTGAATGCACACTTGCCCTCAGATATTAAGGTTCAATGGGTGCAGAAAGTCGCAAGTGATTTTCATGCGCGTTTTTCTGCATTTGAGCGTCATTATCGCTATTTAATTTTAAACAAAAAAGTTCCTTCGCCTATTTTTCAGAATCACTTGGCATGGTATCCATTCGCTTTAGATGTACAAAAAATGCAAGAAGCAGCCTTATATTTGATTGGGCAG
Source organism: Candidatus Berkiella sp. (assembly GCA_050252335.1). Taxonomy (GTDB): domain Bacteria; phylum Pseudomonadota; class Gammaproteobacteria; order Berkiellales; family Berkiellaceae; genus Berkiella_A. The sequence continues at coordinate 27,586 of JBFWLB010000037.1, forward strand.
CACGATTTTAGCGCATTTAGAGGATCTCATTGCCAAGCGCATACGCCCATTCGAACTATGAATCAAATTAGTTTGTTACAAAAAAATAATATTATTCAGCTTGATATTAAAGCGAATGCTTTTTTACATCATATGGTTAGAAATATTGTTGGCACTTTGGTTGTAATTGGCGCAAATAAGCAGCCCCCTGTTTGGATGAAAGAGGTTTTAGAGTCTTTAGATAGAAAACAAGCGGGTATGACTGCCCCCGCGCATGGGCTTTATTTCTTTGATGTGCGTTATGATGCGAGTGTTTTTGGTTCTTCTGTCAATTCTTCTCAACAAGCAGACAGCGAATTTGTCAGTGATCTAACATCTATTTTTGATGCTTATTAGGCATTAATATACATTCATTGTATAAATTCAAGGTCAAAAGCAAAGACCTAATGCTTATTTCTTATTCAGAAAACAGTTATAATCCTCGGTTTAGTTTGGTAAGATTATTAAAATGAGTTGGTTTAGTAAGTTATTCCCATCCAAAATTCATACAACCGCCAAAAAGAAATCCATCCCTGAAGGTCTCTGGACCAAATGCGAAGGATGTAGCGCGGTATTATTTCGTTCTGAATTAGAGCGGAACTTGGAAGTTTGCCCAAAGTGCACGCATCATCATCGTGTGGGAGCAAGAAAGCGTTTAGAAAGCTTTTTAGATCAAGATATTTTAGAAGAAATTGGGAAAGAACTTGAGCCTGTTGATAAATTAAAATTCAAAGATACCAAGCGTTATCGCGATCGTCTCGTTGCTGCTCAAAAAAGCACAAATGAGAAAGATGCGCTCATTGTCTATCAAGGAACCTTGCATAAATTACCAATTGTGGCATGTGCTTTTGAATTTGGTTTCATTGGTGGTTCCATGGGGCAAATTGTAGGGCAACGATTTATCTTAGCGGTTGAACGCGCTATTGAACGAAAAATGCCATTAATTTGTTTTGCAACAAGTGGTGGTGCTCGAATGCAAGAGTCACTGATATCATTGATGCAAATGGCAAGAACAAGTGCTGCATTGACCAAGCTCAGTGCCTGTAAATTACCTTTTATTACTATTTTAACAGATCCTTGTATGGGTGGTGTTTCTGCAAGTTTGGCAACGTTGGGCGATATTATTATTGCTGAGCCTAAAGCACTCATTGGTTTTGCCGGTCCTCGTGTCATTGAACAAATTGTGCGTGAATCTTTACCCGAAGGTTTTCAGCGTAGTGAATTTTTGCTGGAACATGGCGCTATAGACATGATTTCGGATAGACGCGCATTACGCGATAAAATTGCTTGTGTACTCACTAAAATGTTAAATCTTCCTCATCCACTACCAGAAATACTGTCGAATGAGAATGATGCACTAAATAACAGCAGCATGGCCGACGCATCTAGAGAAGTGCCGGCGTAATTGAGATGACGCATTTATGCAAGACAATCATACATGGTTACGCTATCTAGAATCGTTACATCCTAAAACGATTGATTTGACATTAGAGCGTGTAAAGCAAGTCGGCAAAAGTGCTGGGTTATTTCATTTTGATGCAAAAGTGATTCTTGTTGCTGGCACAAATGGTAAAGGGACGACTGTTTGCGCCTTAAACAAACTATTACGAAAAGCTAACTTATCGGTTGCTTGTTATACTTCTCCCCATGTGCTCGAATTTAATGAGCGTATCAGCATTAATGATCAATGTGTAAGTGATGCTATGTTGATCAATGCTTTTGAAGTAATTGAAAAGCTAAGGGGCGATATATCACTTACTTATTTTGAATTTACAACACTCGCTGCTTTTTATATTTTTAAGCAACAACCTTTGGATGTATTGATCATTGAGGTCGGATTAGGTGGGCGCT
>JBFWLB010000038.1:0-25690 GCA_050252335.1 Candidatus Berkiella sp.
TGGTTATTACTTATATGCCCCTGGAAAAGTTAATCAAGAATCAATGGATTCATTTACTTATACTTTATTTGATGATGTTGTGAATCAAACAGTTGATGCAAACTTAAATATTCATCTCTATCCGGGCATGACGATGGTTACGCGAATGATTGGAGAGCATGAAGGCGATGTGCTTTCATCTGAAAATCAGAGTGGTGTTGTCTACATGGAAGGCGGCAGAGGGGATGATCAATTTATTATTGATGTGAGCAATCAATCAATATCGACAGTATTTATTAGAGATTTAGCAAATGGAGATAATAATCAATTAACCTTTAAAAATGTCATAGATAAAAATAATGATGGTATCATTAACTTATCAGATGTATTTTTAGATTTTCATCAAACACAAGAAAATGCGGATCTAAAAATATTGCTGAATAATGGGGATGCGGTAAATCACTTTTCAGGCACGGAACTCATTCTGGAAAATATGGGTACAGTGCCTGGTCATAGCGTTGCAAATTTAATTGATTATTTTGATACTATTGCGGTGTCGATAAACATAATTTAATTTGTTCGCATGCAGTTGTGAAGGCTTCATGACAGGTTGGCACTTTGCCGTAGAACCGCATGAAGCCATGAATCATGTCGTCAAATCGTTTATGATGTAACGGCACATTTGCTTGTTTTAGTTTTTCTGCATACAACTCTCCTTCATCTCGTAAAGGGTCATAATGCGCAGTAATAATTGTGGCTGGGGGTAAATGATTAAAATTTCTGGAAAGTAGAGGTGAAACAAGAGGATGTGAACGGTCTTGCGTTGGATAAAACCCTCTCTCATCTAGCCAGTGAATAAAGGTTTTATCGAGCATATAGCCAAATCCAAACATTTCTTTAGAGGGATATGAGTTTACTAAATCCACCATAGGATAAAATAAGGTTTGATGTTTTATATAATCTAAACCTCTATCTCTTAGCACGTGCGTACAAGATGCAGCAATACTGCCACCAGAGCTTTCTCCCCAAATGACTAATTTTTCTGGCAGAATAGCTAAGCGATGCGATTCTTCAATTAACCAGATAATGCTATCGACACAGTCATCTAAAAATTTTGGAAATTTATGTTCAGGGGCTAAACCATGTTGAATATTAATCACTTTCATTTGCAAAGTATTGGCAAGCAGACTGCAATAATCATTATTGGCATCTAGTCTATCTAAAACAAAGGCGGTGGCAGAAAGATAAATTAATACACCCATCGGTTCTTCTAGCGCTTTATTGGATAATGGGCATATAGGCGTATAACAGCGTAAAGTGACATTCTGATGAGTTTTATAATCAACAAAAGGCGCTGAATTCGTTCTAAATTTGGGATGTGTCAAAAATGCACGCATTTTCTCTTCATCAAAAGTATGAATATCTGCAAAACCCATTTTATAGGCTTTTTGGATGAGACGGCTAATTACCGGATTTAATGACATCTGTATACTCTTCCCATTTTTCTTTAAGGCGTTGTTGCTTTCGCTCTCTCGCAATCCTCATTTATTTGTGTATAAACTCCGGTTGCTCGAAGCTCAGCGCCTAGCCTTAAAAAAAAATGGTTCGAGCATTCTAATTTTTCTTTAAGGCGTTGTTGCTTTCGCTCTCTCGCAATCCTCATTTTGCACTATTTTTGATAAAATAAATTATTTACAAATGAGTATAAGTATAAAATGCTTAGTGCCTTACATAAAACAATTAAACATCATTATGTCAGAAATCAGACAAATATAAATTATTACTATGCATTTTTTCTTGTCTTTATTACGCCGCTCTCTATACCACTTGCAATTTATACAATAATGACAGAACAAGTGACCCAAAGTCATCTTGTGACTGCGCTGTTGATGTATTGTCTGACTGGCTTGGGGATCTCTGTTGGCTTTCATCGATTGTTGAGTCATCGTGCTTTTGAAACAAAACCGTGGCTTAAGTATTTATTGTTGGTAATGGGTTCTTCAGCCATGCAAGGGAGTCCAGCAAGCTGGGCGAGTATTCATATTCAGCATCATGTGCATGCAGATAAAAAGAGCGATCCTCACACGCCCTTTAAAAAAGGTTTTTGGTATTCACATTGTGGTTGGATCTTTAAAGACTATCAGCCTGATTTTAAACGCTATGGTAAGTGGTTGCTGCAAGATAAAATTGTGAGACATGTAAGTACTTTTTATTTTTATTATAGTTTGCTTTGTGTGTTGATCCCCATCATGTTGGGTGGATGGGTTGGATTGATTTGGGGAGGGTTGCTGCGCTTATTTATTTCAAGTCATGCTACCTGGTGCGTGAATTCAGTGTGTCATTTGTGGGGCAAACGAGATTACGATAAATCACCAGATACCAGCCGCAATAATGTATTTGTTGCTCTGCTGAGCTTTGGGGAAGGGTGGCACAATAACCATCATCGTTATATGCAAATGCCATTTTTTAGTCACAAATGGTATCAAATTGATTTTGGTAAGTGGTTTATTCAATTACTATGTTATTGCAAATTGGCCTGGGGTTTAAAGTTAAAGCAGGTGAACACTGAGCCTGCGCAGAATCTTAGATAATTATTCAAAAAACTGTCCCAAGCATGTGCTTTATGTTTATATGAATGGCATTCAAGTTGGAGTATTACAGCAGTTACCTAATGATCTAAGTTTTGTATATCATAATGATTGGTTGCACAATGAAAAGGCAAGACCAATTAGTTTATCTATGCCTTTAAGAGAAGAAGCTTATGTTGGTGAGCTTTTTTATCACTATTTTGACAACTTGTTGCCAGACAGCGTTTTTGTGATATCAAAATCAATGGTGTTTTTCTGAAAAAAATACGTCGACGAGTCACATTTTTATTGATGAGCACAGCGAATCAAAATCCCACTTTTTGAAGGGGGATTTATGCAGGAGGCTAGGTTCAAAACAGCTAAATCCCTCTGCTCGTACAGCTGCGCTGAACGAGCGTCTCCCTTTACGAAAGTGAGAAAATGTTCGCTTTGCAAACGAAGAAACAGACAGTACTTATTACCATCAGACTCATCACTGCGAGCTAAACAATTTATGAGGATACCTCTGTTTACAAAGCAGAAATCTTATCAAAATTTTCTGTTAATTTTGCAAGATTAGTCTGAGCATTTGTTAAGCGTTCTTTGTCCTTCTCGATAATCTCTTTTGGTGCATTATCGACATAGGATGGATTGCTTAATTTTTTACTAAAGAGATCGATATCTTTTTGTAATTTACCCATTTCTTTAGTGAGGCGTTCAATTTCCTTGGTTTTGTCAATCAAACCTTTTAGTGGGATATGTAGCGTCATGTCGCCAACCAAGCTGCTTGCTGCAACAGGTGCTTCTTCTGTTGGAGATAATTGCGATAATTCTGACAATTTTGCTAAAGACTTTAAAACGGTTTGATAATTATTTACATTTTCAATATCAAATGCAGAACCACCCGTTGTTACCACAGGAATGGTTTGGCTAGGGCTTAGATTCATTTCTGAGCGAATGGTTCTGATATTGATGATGAAAGCTTTTAGCCATTCCACTGTTTTTTCAGCTTGTGCATTATGAAAGTGCTTATTATATTCTGGATAAGCTTGCGTCATAATGCTTTCATTCGATTCTGCGGTTGGCTTCTGATTTAAAATCACGTGGGTACGCTGCCAGATTTCTTCTGTGATGAAAGGAATAATGGGGTGAAAAACACGTAACAATTCATCTAAGATAGATATCAATGTATAACGAGCGCCCATTTTTAAGGATTCATTGTCAGATTGCATTAAAACGGGTTTTGTAAATTCCAAATACCAGTCACAGTATTGATTCCAGGTGAAATCATATAAACACTGAACCAATAAATCGAAACGATACTCCTCAAAATGCTGTGCAACCATGCGTTTGGTTTGCTGCCAAGAAGATTGTATCCATTGATCGTAAATGGAATAGGTTCTGTCTTGCTCATTTTTGCCGAGTGGATGCGTTTCTACATTCATCAGAACATATCGCGCTGCATTCCATAATTTGTTACAGAAATTGCGGTAACCTGATACACGGTTTAGATCAAAACGAATATGTCTACCCGTTGTTGCGATAGCACAGAATGTCATACGAAGTGCGTCAGTACCGAAGCTTGGAATACCTTCCGGAAATTCTTTTTTGGTATTTTTTTCGATTTGAGTTTTCATCTGTGGCTGCATCAAACCGGCAGTGCGTTTCTTTAACAGTGTTTCAAGATCTACACCATCAATCAAATCAATCGGATCGATAATATTGCCCTTTGATTTGGACATTTTTTGTCCATGTGAGTCTTGAATGAGTCCATGTACAAAAACGGTGTTAAAGGGGATTTTATCGGTAAATTTTAGTCCCATCATCACCATACGCGCTACCCAAAAGAAGATGATATCAAAGCCAGTGACTAAGACGTTGGTAGGATAGAATGTTTCTAACTCTTTTGTTTCTTGTGGCCAACCTAAGGTTGAAAAAGGCCATAAAGCAGAAGAAAACCACGTATCTAATACATCATTATCTTGTTTTAATTTGGTATTTAAGCCGATATTATATTTGAGTTTCACTTCTTCTTCGGTGCGCCCGACATAGATCTTGCCTTCTTCATCGTACCAAGCAGGGATACGATGCCCCCACCAGAGTTGTCTGCTGATACACCAATCTTGAATGTTATTCATCCATTCAAAATAAGTATTTTTCCAATTGTCTGGTACAAATTTTATTTTTCCTGTTTTGACAACTTGAATGGCCTCTTCGACAATGGGAGCTACTTTCACAAACCATTGATCTGTTAAGTAGGGTTCAACGATTTCGCCAGAGCGATCACCCCTAGGGATTTTGAGTTTATAAGGCTCTATCTTTTCAATGAGGTTAAGGCGTTCTAAATCTTCAACAATTTTCTTTCGTGCAGCAAATCGTTCAAGGCCTTGATATTGATGAGGTGCGTTTTGGTTAATAACCGCACTGTCATTAAAAATGTTGATCATGGCTAAGCCGTGTCGTTTGCCCATTTCATGATCGTTAAAATCATGGGCTGGTGTAATCTTTACGCAGCCTGTCCCAAAATCGGGTAATACACTGCTGTCTGCAATCACATCAATGAGACGATCGCACAAAGGTAATTGAAGTTTCTGCCCGATTAAATGCTGATAACGAGGGTCGTCAGGGTGAACGGCTACAGCAACGTCGCCCAGTAATGTTTCTGGCCTGGTTGTTGCAACCACCATGTGCTCAGATTGACCTGCGATAGGGTAGCGAATATGCCATAAGAATCCATCTTCTTCTTCTGAAATGACTTCTAGGTCTGAAACGGCAGTATGGAGTTTTGGATCCCAGTTTACGAGTCTCTTGCCTTTGTAAATTAAGCCTTCATCAAAGAGACGGACAAAAACTTCTTTTACTGCCTCAGAACGCTCATCATCCATGGTGAAGCATTCTCTGCTCCAGTCCACAGAGGCACCGAGCCTTCGCATTTGTTGCGTAATGGTGTTGCCTGATTGTTCTTTCCATTCCCAAATTTTTTCAATGAACTTTTCTCTTCCTAAATCATGTTTAGAAACACCTTGGGCTTGTAATTGTCGTTCGACCACCATTTGTGTTGCGATACCTGCATGATCAGTTCCCCCTTGCCATAGCGTTGAAAAGCCACGCATGCGGTGATAGCGAATCAGAGCGTCCATAATAGAATCTTGAAATGCGTGTCCCATGTGCAAACTACCCGTTACATTGGGTGGCGGCAGCATAATACAATACGCTTTTTGGGATTGATTGAGCTGAGGTTTAAAGTAACCAGATTTTTCCCAATGTTGATACCATTTTGTTTCTAGAGAGTGCGGTTGATATGTTTTATCCATTATAATACTTAATTATTCACTACGATTTAAAAGAAATTGAACGAGTAGAGGGACAGGTCTGCCGGAAGCGCCTTTTTTGTCACCTGACCATTGACATGCCACACCAGCAATATCAAGGTGTGCCCAATGATATTTTTTTGTAAATTTTGACAAGAAACATCCTGCGACAATAGTGCCTGCGGCTGGGGCAGACATATTACCCACATTTGCCATGTCTGCAAAATTTGATTTCAGGACATCGTGATAGCTATCCCATAAGGGTAATTGCCAGGTTCTATCAAATGCTACTTGACTTGCATTTAATAACTCATTGGCGAGTGGATTATGATTGCTCATTAATCCACTTGCTTCATAACCGAGGGCAACAACACAAGCCCCTGTTAAGGTTGCGATATCAATCACTGCATCAGGCTCAAATCGTTCTGCATAGGTAAGCGCATCAGCAAGAATGAGTCTACCTTCTGCATCGGTATTGAGAATCTCAATTGTTTTGCCCGACATACTGGTTACAATGTCGTCTGGGCGAGTGGCTGTAGCGCCTGGCATATTTTCGCAAGCCGGTACAATTCCAACAATATTAAGCGGTAATTTTAATAAAGCAGCTGCTTTTAAAACGCCTAAGACGGTTGCACCGCCACACATGTCAAATTTCATGCCAATCATGCCCGCAGGTGGCTTGAGGGAATTTCCACCTGTGTCGAAGGTAATGCCTTTACCAACCAATACAATCGGTTTTTTCTTTTTATCGCCACCTTTGTATTCGAGCTGGATCAGTTTGGCTTTGCTTTGGCTGCCAGCTGTCACAGAGAGTAGGGCGCCCATGCCTAACTCTTTCATATTTTCTTCTTCAAGAATTTTGCAGCTCATTGCAGAGAATGATTTGGCAAGTGTTTGCGCTTGTTTTGCTAGATATTCAGGTGTACAAATATTAGCAGGCATATTACCTAAATCTTTTGTTAAAGACATACCTGCAGAAATAGCGATACCTTTTTCGAGAGCGATTTCACCTTGGGTGAGTTCACTGCGATTGTTGGCCATTAATATGAGTTTTCTTAAAGGTCGTCTATCAGTTTCTTTTTGGCTTTTTAATTGATCAAAGCGGTACAGTGTTTGTTCACTGCTAATAACAGCTTCTTGCACTTTCCATGCAAGGTTTCGGCCTTTGATGGGGAGTTCAGTTAAATAAGAGGCTGCTTCCATTGCACCAATATCATTTAGGCATTCTGTTGCTTTCCTAATAATTTTTCGGTATTGGATTTCATCAATATCTCGCTCTTTGCCACAGCCGATGAGCAGTATACGGTCAGAGAGTAGACCTGGAACATTATGTAAGATGAGGCTTTGATTGAATTTTCCTTCAATATCACCGCGACGGACAATGGCACTAATATACCCATTACTGGCTGCATCAAGTGATTCAGCCGATCTACTCATTTTTCTGGAATCATAGATTCCAACAACAATACAAGCGTGTCGTTGTTTTTCGGGTTGTCCGCTCTTAATTTGATATTCCATTTGTGCTCACCAATTAATGTGTGTTCAATGTAGCTAAATTTAGCGCATGATTATGACTATGTGGAGATATTTTACATCGTCAGATGCTTGATGCCTACCTTAAATTTAACGGTAGTTGCGATTTACTTTTTACTATTGAAGATGACTGTTGTATTTTAGCTTAAGAATTTAACATGAGTCAGTAATCTTTTAAATGATGATGCCCTAATGATTTTAAGAAGATATCTTTGTAAAGAGCTAATACAGAATTTTTTGGCAACAACTTTAGTCTTGTTGCTCATCGTTATGAGCAATAAATTGGTCAGCTTGATAGCAAAGGCGGCAATGGGTGAATTTGCTGCCAATGCGCTTTTTCAAATGATGTGGTTACAGTTGCCTGAACTGTTAGCCATTATATTGCCAATAGCATTTTTTCTTGCTGTTTTGCTTTGTTTTGGCAAGTTATTTGTAGATTTAGAAATTCCTGTCATGCTTGCTTGTGGTGTCAGTTGGCGCTTTTTGACGATGACCGTAGTATATCTGGCTATACCAATTGCATTGATTTCTGCTACTTTATCGTTATATGTAAGCCCACTTTGCTATCAATATCGAGATTTGCTTTTGCAAGAAGAAGGTCCAATGCTCTTGCTGAAAACAGTTGTACCTGGGCGATTTCATGCTTTTATGCATGATAGATGGATTTTTTATGTTGCCGATGTGAATAGTGATCGTTCTGAATTAAGAGATATCTTTATTGCTGAACAGCCTGCACTTGCACTTGAGAACAAGGACTGGAGTGTGTTAACGGCTCGTAGTGGCAAGGCTTTGCTAGACAGTGAATCAGGTAATACCTATGTGCATTTGTTTCAAGGTAAGCGCTATCAAGGCAAGCCGGGTGAAAATGAGTATAGTGTGATTGCTTTTGAAAGCTATCAAAGATTAATTGAAGAGACGATTCCACAACGAGGCTTGTATTATCATCGTAGCATGCCTACAACTATGTTGTTTTCCAATCCAATGCCAAGTAATGTTGCTGAATTGCAATGGCGCCTTTCTATTCCGATCACTACTTTTGTTTTAGGCTTACTTGCTGTGCCATTAAGCCGTGTAACACCGAGAAAAGGGCGTTTCTCTAAACTTTTTGTTGGTATTTTATCTGCCATCATTTATTTTAACCTCTTAACAATGGCAAAACGCTGGGTAGAAGCTAAAGTACTGCCTGTGAGTGTTGGTGTGTGGTCAGTCCATATTTTATTTATCATTTTTGCTTTTATTTTGCTGTTACAGGTATCAGGTCGGCTACAAAACATGATGAAGCATCTTAAAATTCGCTCTAAAATGCATCAGGCATAAACAATGAAAATTATCACGCGATATGTCTGGAAAACCTTATTAGGAACTATTTTACTTTCTATGTTTCTTGTTTTTGGCATAGATCTTATCTTTTCGTTTGTCAGCGAAGTACGTTATCTTGGTAAAGGCGACTACACTTTTTGGCATATGATTATCTTTAATCTATTGTCAATGCCACAAACCATCTATCAGATGTTTCCCATGGCTTCATTAGTAGGTACTTTGATGGGCTTAGGAGTTCTGGCCAGTCATAGTGAGCTTATTGTGATTCGTGCTGCGGGTATCAGCATCAATCAAATTATGGGTATGGTCATTAAATTATCTTTTATCTTGGCTGTTTTTGCCTGGTGCTTAGGTGAATGGGTTGCGCCGACTACAGATAAAATTGCACAAAATCAAAAAGCCGTTGTTTTAAGTGGTGGTCAAACCTTAAAAACAGAACATGGTGTTTGGTTAAGGGATAATAATAAATTTATTAATATTCGTTCTGTCGATGTCGGTGGGCATTTAGAAGGGATAATTTCTTATGAATTTGACAAGGACTTTTCCTTGCAAAAAGCCAGCAAAGCATCTTATGCAGACTATATTGGGGATCATTGGGTTTTATATGACGTTAAGGTAACTACTTTTCTGGAAGATAAATTACAGACGCAACATTATCCACAAATGGATTGGCAGAGTACAATTGATCCTAATATCTTGCGCATATTAGGCACAAAATATTTAGATGAACTTTCATTGGTTGGTTTATGGAAAACCTTGCAATACCGTAAAAAAAATGAATTAGATTATCGACCTTATCAGCTTGCACTATGGCAAAAAATAGTACAACCTTTTGCCATTATGGTGATGATGTTTTTAGCAATTCCTTTTGTATTTGGGCCATTACGTTCATCTACACAGGGGCTAAAACTGGTGATTGGTATGGTTGTTGGCTTTTTATTTCATACAGTAAACGATCTCTTTGGACCACTTACCTTAGTCTATCAACTCCATCCTATTATTGGTGCTTGTTTGCCTACTTTGGTTTTCTTCGGGCTGGGGTGTTATGCCCTAAAGCGTTGGCAACATACTTGATTTATACCCTTTACGGGTAAGATCCATCTGTTGTGGGTATATATAGCTTTTCTTTTTAAAGTTTAGCGCTGACGCTGCCGATATCTTCTATCAGGTTAACTGTAGTCTGTTACAGCGAAGATATGCACAATCTTACAGTAGAACATTTCAGAAATATCATAAATTTATCTGAAAACTATTTTTCTCAATCTGAAAATGAAAAAGAGATGTCATCTGATCTATGGTTGGCAGAAGCTGATTTGGAAAAAGTGCTCAGACTGTTGGATGAAAGATCAGGCTTGCCTAAAGGTAATACAATTCTTCTAGAATTGGATTCAACCACATCGAAAGATATCATTCAATCTTTGAAATATTATTTCAGAAATTTAGTTTTTTTTGATGATGGTAATCCTTTATTACAAAATTTCATAGATGGGATAACGCAAAATAAGGCAGAAGATCTTGAACAAAAAAGTATGCATTATCAAGTCTGCATGCAAGTTCTCATCACAGAATTGATTAAGAATCATGACAATCTAAGAGCCTATTGTCTGCATGAAATATTGCATCTTATTTATAAGTCATTGACACCAAAAGAGCGGGATGATTATGGGGTTGCGCCTATTATTACAAGCACAATTGCACCCATGTTCCAGGAGGCTTTTGGCTGCAAAGAAAATCATGCGCTCATTGTTCCGATGTTTGAAGCCTTTGCCTTTATTATAAGAGATACAGCGTATAAAAATACTTTTCATATTATGTATCCTGATGTCGATCCTTCTTTAGAATTGCTGAATTTAGTAATTGCAGAAGAAAACAAAGAAGTACATACACCTATCGAACCAATCACAGAACAATCCACAATGAGGGAAATTATGGAAAAGCCAGAACAAGAGCAAGTTAAAAAAGAAGAAAAAATTGTTGAGCCTGCAAAAGCAGAAGCAGCAAGCAAATTAGATATGTGTATGCAATCCATTATGAGAAAGTTACAAGGATTTTGGCATGTTCTGAAACCAAAACTAATACAGTGTTGGCATTATGTTTATCCTAGAGCAAAATCCTTTGTGTTGTGGGTTTTGCCAAAAATAAAAGAGTTTTTAGTGAAATGCTGGAAATTGTTGTGCAGCGGGATTAAAGAAACTTATAAAATGATCGTAAAAAAGAAGAAAGAGCATAGTGACTAAAAAATAACCAGTCATTACTTTATTACAATAGCAAAAATAATTGTGTATATAAACTTTTTTATATGATGTATTTTGCTTGCACGCCATAAAAATTACCCTTATTTTTTTTTAGACACTAAAATTGTGTCATTAACCTCCTGAAAAATAAAAAAGTACACTGAACTTTTTTCTCAAATCTTCCTCTTAAAACACAAATAGCTTTGAAAATAAGATGTAATTATGCCATTTCAAACTGCTAGGGATGCAATTACTGCTTTAGACGAATTAACTACAAATATAAGAAAAAACAGCCCCTCTGCTTCAACAGAGCAGATTCAGTACACCATTCAAAATTGGAGTCGGATGCATTTTACTGCCTCAGAGGCAGATGCCAAAATTTTAGTGAGAGTTCAGGCTGTATTGCACCAAGATAAAATTGCAGTAGGACAAGGAATGTTAGGCTTCTCAAACGAAAATGCAAGTTTTCTGAAAGCAAAAGCTGAAGCTTTAGAAGGAGCTGACTTTGGCATTTTCTTTAAATCTTTTGCAGAACCAAAGAAAACGCCAGGACAAGAAGCAGCTGAACGTTTAGCGAAGGAGAAAGAAAAGTTAGAGTCAGAAAGGCAGGCATTACAGTCTGAACAACAATCTATCCAGGAGATGTTAATAGACCTGAAAACAATAGGTCCTGTAATATCTAGTGCAATTCCAATGGATATGAAGCACATACCTTTTTCTCAATTAAAAAAAGCCTTAGATCCAAAGATTAAAGAGCATGAGAGTGTGCTTAAATTGATCAACGAATTTGAGTCTTTAAAAAGCAATCTAGACGACTATGTGAAAAACAATAATAACAGTCAAATTCGTATATTAGAAGGAAATATACGCGAAGGATTAGGCAATAGAGCACAGATGTCAATGACAATTGATTTTATAAGACAGAATATGCCACTTCTTATGGAGGCGAGACAATGGGTTCAGCGCATAGAATTTCCAGCAGTAGCTGCAGCAGCTCCTCCCCTATACCAAGATAGAGTGTTATTCGAACAGTCTATTGCCAATGCTAAAACTGCGGGGCAACTAGCAGGTGTCATTTGGAACTTTAATGGAAATATAATTAACTCCCAAGGTGTTGTGATGGATAACAAGAAAATGGCGAGTAGTGTTTCTGCCATCTTATCCAATAAAGAGATGGTTGCACAAATTGTTGCTAATAATGGCTTAACAATAGAACAAGTTCGTGACTATGGTTTGACAGGTGCACATGGTATTTATGGAAAATTTATGCAACTTGTCACGCAAAAGCATGAAGAAAATTTGCGTGCTGACGCTGATTTTCGGCAAAAAATAGGAACAGCAAATAATCTTAAAGAACTGATTGAAATTATACGTGCACATCCTGGTGAGCTGTCTGCTCAAAATGGTCAGCCTTTAAATAAAGCAACTATGATTCATAGACTTGAAATGATAGCGAATCAGCCTGCTATTTTAAAATCAGTTGTTGATGGCATCTATCCGTGGGGGGGATCTGAACTGACAGGTAATTATGGTCTAAGAAATAAAATTCAAGAATGTGCACAAAAAGAATACATTGCAAAATATGAGCAAGCACTTCCTGCGACCAAAGATGGTTTATTTAAAGTAGAACCCACAGATTGGGCTAAAGCCATGCAATATTTTGATAGAAATCCAAGTGCTACAAAATGTGATAAAAAAGCAAATGGATTGGATTGTTCTTTTATCAAAGTGGGCGATGCCATCTATGCCATTAAAACAGGACCTTGTTTGGGGGAAGGTGCTTTTGGAAAAGTAAAAACTGTTCAAAATATGAATGGAGAGAATTTTGCTGTAAAAATTGAGGGAAGAACAAAACGTGGCGATTTAGACTCTGAAGTAAAAATTATGAAAGTCCTCGGTGAACTACAAGGTGAGGCAGATCGAGTATATGGAAAGCCTTTTAAAGGGCAATATGCACAAAATAAATTATATACCGTTATGAAGTTAAAAGAAGGAAATGAGCTTTTTGAAGAGCTTTATATGGGAAAAAAACGAGGTGCACCGCCTAAAAGCCTTCCCGACTCTCAACGATTATTATTGGCTATTAAAGCGGCAGAGGCCATAAAAGTATTACATGATAAAAATATTATACACGCAGATATAAAACCAGAAAATTTTATGGCTAATGTAAAAGGAGAAAATATTGTCATAGGTGCAATTGATTTTGGGTTTTCCATGATGTTAGCGCCTGGTCAAGATAGAATTCTTGGGGCGGCAAAGGGATCTCCTATCTATTGTGCACCAGAGATTGTACAGATAATCAATGGCAATGTTTATGGAAGAAATCCGGCAGCATTTTCAAAGGCATCTGATTTATATGCGATAGGAAAAATGTTTCTGGATGATTTTGGTCTTAACATGGGTGCCGATTTTTACAATCGTATACTTAATTTTGATCCTCGACAGCGCCCAACAATGCCGCAACTATTGGATGAACTATACACTAAATTAGCGATGCAACCTAATTTGAGCGTAGAAGTAAAAATGATGGTTGATAATTATTTGCGCGAAAGAAAGGTTGCTCATCCACAAGAGAAGCAAGATAGTAAAGATCTTATAGCAAAACTTCAATCGGCAAACAGTTTAGATGCACTTATAAAAGTTATCAATGATTATCCATGGGATATAAAAAATTCTCAAGGCACGGTTATAGATAAACAGAAGATGGTTGCAGCTATGTCTGAAATTATTGCAAACCCGGAAAAAGTTTCAGAAATTAGCGCACGTGGAATGAGCATTGAAGCGGCGCGCGCTGCAGGTATTACTGGAACATATGGAATTTATGGGAAATTTATGACTCTTGTACATGCGCAACATCAGTTAAATGTTGCTGCTAAAGCTAGAGAAGAAGCACAATCTAGTCCAAGCGCGAATGCTAATAAATTAATTGGAGATGTAAGGAGGGAAATAAACTTTACTCACATGCAATGGGGCATACGCGGAGGAGATAGAAGAGAAGAATTTATAAAACCATTGCTAGAGAAACTAGATGTTTTAGTTAACAATAAAGATATGTCATCTGAACAAAAACTACAAGGTTTAAATACTTTATTGCAGGAAGCAATGTATACACAAGAGCCAGGAGCGGATAATTTCAAGAGGATTGTTAAAAATGTTTTTGAAATTGCAAAGGAAAATAAAGAATTTGCCCCTCATGCTAAGCCACAACAGCAGAAAGCAGGGAATGTGCAACCCCAAAACAATTCTCCACCCGTTGCTTCTGAACCTCAAATACAACAACCAAAATCAGCGCCTCAACAAGACTCTCGTGAAACCAAAGGTTTGCTTTCCATTAAAAAGAAAGATTGGGAAAAGGCAAAGCAGTATTTTGCTGACAATCCTCAGGCTGTTAAGTTTGCGAAAAAGGGAAATAAAATTTCAAATTCATTCATACAAGTGGATGGGGAAATCTTTGCTGTAAAATCTGGGAAGTGTTTAGGTGAAGGTGCTTTTGGTAAAGTGAAAATTTTGCAAAATGAGGAAAAAGTAAATTTTGCAGTGAAAATTGAAGGGCGAGGAAAACGTGGAAATGATGATGCTGAATTAAAAGCAATGAAATTAATTGGTCAATTAAAAGGTGAGGCTGCACGTAGTTATGGTAAGACCTTTAAAGGAGAATATGCCCCGGAAAAACTTTATACTGTAATGCAATTACATAAAGGGAAGGAGTTGTGGGAACAATTGTACACAGAGGTTGCTCGAGGTGAATATGCAGAAAAAAATATAAGTGAAGAAAAAAAATTATTATTTGCTGTTAAAGCTGCTGAAGCAATTAAGTATCTGCATGATAATAGAATTATTCATGCAGATATTAAACCACAAAATTTTATGGCAAATGCAAAAGGCAATCTTATAACTGTAGGAGCTATTGATTTTGGTTTTGCCATGATTTTACCTCCTGGACAAGATAAAATAATTGGAGATAGTGCAAAAGGAACACCTGGTTTTGCTGCACCAGAGGTATATCATCGTGAATATTCTTTTGCATCTGATATTTACGCCTTAGGTGTTATGTATAAAGAAGATTTTGGCATAGATATTCCCAATATATTAAGCAAAGACCCTGCACAGCGTCCTAATATGGACCAGCTACTTGAACAGTTGTACAAAAAATTAGAAGCTGCATCTCATCTTAGTAACACTACTAAAGATCTTCTAGAGCAAAGAAAGGTTGATAAGATTCCAGATTTGCTTTCCATGAATAAGGAAAACATTGAGGATCTTTATAAATTTCATAGTAGAAGCCATTCTTCTAGTTCTGTTGGAAGATGGATGTCCAATTTGCATAAAGATGCAGGTAAAGCTGTGTTTGGCAAAGAAAAAATCCGGCAAGAGCAAATACAGTTGTTGAGCGATTGCATAGCACATGTAAATAAAGATCCCGGTATGGATAATGATAAAAAAGCTGAGAAAATTTATGCTATCTTGATAAAAATAGAAAGTGAAGTTGGCCAAGAACATAATACTCGCAAATCAGGCATGAAAGAAATGATTCAAGAGCAAAAGCAAAATTTAGAAGCGAAGTATCCTGCTTTGAAAGATCCACAGAAAGCAGAAGCCGTTCGTAAAGCAGGAATGGATATATTGAAGGAGGTGCGTCCTGAAGAAGCACGAGTAAGCAAGTTAAGTCATAAATAAATCCAGAATAAATCCAGGACAGCCACATTAAGTTGCTTTACCCAAAATATTTGCGCTAGAATTCCTTTCAGTAATAAGGATATTTTTTAAGTTATGACTTTAGCTCGTTCAGAACAAATCGATTTGAATGCAACGCCGTATTATCACGTCATGAATCGATGTGTGCGTCGTAGTTTTCTCTGTGGTTTCGATGATCTTACTCAAACCGATTACTCGCATAGAAAACACTGGATAGTCGATCGATTAAAATATTTGGCTGATATTTTTTCTATAAAAATCTGTGCTTATGCCATCATGAGCAATCATTACCATGTTGTTTTATATGTAGAAGATAAAGTAGCTGAGAATTGGTCAGAAGAAGAAATTGTCCATCGTTGGTCTGCTATTTTCCCCAAAGATGCTAAAGAGAATAAACATTTAACGCAAAAAATTCAGCTCTGGAAGGAGCGCCTTACCAGCATTAGCTGGTTTATGCGTTGTTTAAATGAGCGTATTGCTCGAGATGTAAACGAAGAAGATGATACTGCTGGGAGATTTTGGGAAGGACGCTTTAAATCTCAAGCGCTATTAGATGAAGGCGCACTTTTAAGTGCAATGGTCTATGTTGATTTAAATCCAGTGAGGGCGGGCATTACCAAGACACCAGAAGAGTCGGAATTTACCTCTATTTATGAACGTATTCAGCATATTTCTAAGCAATTAAAAATCAATAAACCAAAATCTATCAAGCAACAAAAGCGTGAAAGCGCAGATGTATATAATAGTCTTGCACAACCAAAATCCTTAGTACCTTTTGCAAATGTTTCAGCACATCACTCTCATGCCATCGATTTTAAACTTGTCGATTATTTAGAGCTTGTTGATTATACAGGACGAGTGATTCGTGATGATAAAGAGGCTGGCTCTATTCCTGATCATTTAGCGCCTATCTTGACCCGATTACAATTCAAGCCCACAAACTGGATCTCATTAGTCAAAAACTTAGGTAAAAGTTTTTCTCATGCAGTGGGAAGTGAAATTTTACTGCTTAATTTTGGTAAAGAGGGAGGAAAGGGGTTAAAAGGTATTAATCAAGCCAAGAAGAGTTATATTGCTAATTGCACAGCCTAATTTTCCTCATTTTCTATTCAACTCTTATTCTATTCGATTATTAAATATTTAAATCTAAGCTAAAAATATAGATGTCTTAGTATTATTCTCAGAATTAAAATAGCATTTATATATATTTGGCTGTCCCATATTTTTTTACAAATTATTAACTATGGCTGTCCTATTTTAATCTTAGGAATGCATTTTCGACTCAATAAAATCCAGCAACACTCTCATTGTATTCGGCAGAAATTTTCTATAAGTATAAAAAAGATAAATAGGGATTTTTTCTTCATGATACGAAGGCAAAAGCTCTATGAGTTTTTGTTGGCAGATCATTTCTTGAACCACATAATCATGCAGTTTAACGATTCCCATATGATTAACGGCACATTGTAGCAATGCTTTTGTGTCGTTGAGGCTTAGAATAGGGGCGACTTTTAGATCTCCTCCTTTTGAAAAATGAATTACATCGCTAGGCCTACGCATGGTATGGGTTAGATAATGATGTTTGATGAGATCTTTAGGGGTGTGCGGTGTACCATATCTTTCAAGGTATTGAGGTGAGGCGCAGAGCACATAGCGAGTTTGTGCTATTTGTTTTCGTACTAAATTATCATAGCCAGGCATACTTGACCCGATAAAAATATCAATATTTTCTTTTTCTAAATGTGGAAAACGTTCTTCAAGTAAGATCTCAATTTTTATTTCAGGATAAATGCTTAAAAATTCAGGCAAATGAGGAATTAGAAAATATTCAGCAAAGTGGGGGGTAATCATGATTCGCACATTACCGCTTGGCGTGCTTTGTAAAGCAGAAAAGGCATCTTCTAAATTTTGCACTTGTTGTAGTACTTCTAAACTATGCTGATAGAGCATTTCTCCTTGTGGCGTAAGTGCTAACTTTCGTGTTGTACGTTCAAATAACGGCGCTTTAAGAATCAACTCTAGCTGGGCAATTTGCTTGCTAACCGCAACCTTGGAGATGCCGAGTATAGTCGCTGCTGCCGTGAAACTGTTGGTATCAGCCACTTGTTTAAATAAGTGTAGTTGCTTTAATTTTAACTTCATATGTAAACCTAAAGTTAACAATAGTTAATAATATACTGCATTGTTATATTTTATCAAGGCCTATACCATAGTGAGTAAGCAAGAGTAGTTTTAGTTTATGAATGTGTAAGGGCTTATTATGATCAGCACAAGCATCGGTAACGATATCGCAAAGAAGCCACATGTGCTCATGCTGGTTTTCTTGATTTCTTTTGGTACGGTATGTGCGGTTTTATTTACGCCTGCATTGCCTAGTATTTCAGATTTTTTTGGTGTATCTAATGCTGCTGCTCAATTAGCGGTAAGTCTTTATTTAATTGGTTATGCACTTGGTCAATTACCCTATGGTCCGATTGCTAATCGTTTTGGTCGTTTACCAGCATTAAAATTTGGAATTGTCTTACAGCTTTTAGGTACAGCCTTGTGTATCGCCTCTTATCATGCAGAGTTATTTTGGTTGTTATTGATTGGGCGTTTTATTATGGCATTGGGCGCAAGCGTTGGTTTGATGATGGCATACACACTTTTAAATGATTTTTATGAGCAATCTGCTGCGCGTACCATCGCTTCAAAAATGATGATGGCATTTGCAATTTTGCCAGGTGTGTCTTTGTTTTTAGGCGGATTTTTATGCGAAATCTTTTCCTGGCAGAGTTGTTTTTATTTTTTATTTGCCTATGGTATTTCGATTTTTTGTTTAGTCACTTTGTTTTTAGAAGAGCCGGTGTTTCCTCGGATAAAGCGCTTAGAGTTAAAAAACATTGCAGATGGGCTTTTGGTAGTTTCAAAAAACCAAAGAGTCATTTCTTATGCAATGTTGATGGGAGGATGTACCGCAATTATCTATATGTATAGTGCTGCCAGCCCATTTATTTGTATGGATGTTTTGCAGATGGATGAGGCTCAATTTGGCATTCTAAGCGTTATACCACCTTTAGGAATATTGCTTGGTTCCTGGTGTGCGAATAAATTAAATCAAAAATATGCTGCAAATATCGTGATAAAATATGGCATATTCTTTGGACTGTTGAGTGCTACAATGATGTTAGTAGGGTTCTATATGCACATGAACATCATAAGTTTATTGTTGCCAATGATGCTGATCAATGCATCTCTAACACTTGTAATGGCGAATGCTTCTGTGTTGTCAAGTAGCAGCTGTGAGGACAAGGCAAGTGCTGCTAGTATGATGAACTTTATTAATATGACAGTGGGTGCTGTGGGTGTTGCATTATTGCAGTTGTTTCCACAAGCATGGCTTGGATTATTACCTCTCAGTATTTTTGCAGTGTTATTTTTTATGGCGGTTGTTTTGAAAATAATCAATCGTTTCCAAAAATAAACGCAAGAAACGGTAGGTATCTCCTACCGTGTTTTTCCTTTTTTTGACAGATGATTGTAATGAAGGACTTGAGTGCCACAGATTCTATCGTGCAAACTTTGCTTCTGTTTATCAAAGAAACACCAGAGCCAGGTTATACCAAACAGTAGTGACAAAGGTATGGCAACCAATAGTCTCAGCCAAGCTTTTTTCCAAGTCAACGGTTTTAAATTCGCTTGAACCACCTTAATTTTCCATGAAAGCATGCCTAATGTTTGACCGCTTCTTTGCCAAAACCAGGTTAAAAAGCTGGCAATAACTATAAATAAATAACTTAGAAATAAATATTGAACGTTTTGAAAAGATTGACCTTCATTCAAGATCAGTGCAAAAGCAGTGGCAAGAATTGCAAGGGAAAAGACGATAAACGCATCATATACAAGCGCGGCTAAGCGTCGAAACACAGAGGCTGGTAGATGAGAGGATGTATTTATAAGTGTGTTAGTAAACATATTGATTAATAAGTGTCTATAAAATTTGTAAGATTATATCCTCAAATCATGCACTAAGTTAGCATAAATCATCGAACCAACAAGTTTTCTAACTAAAACAAAATGAGCTTGAATATCAGAAATTGGAGTTTATATGCTTGATTTTTAAAAATATATTGAAGCCAGCACTCATATCAAATACATGTCTTATCAAAAAAGCGATTCGGATGACAAATTACGGTCAAAAAAGCAGTGTGGTTATAATTTATGGATGCTATATTGTGGTCACATTAGATAAAACGTTTTTAATATGAGTGAAGTGAATAGAAAATTCCACTTTACAACGTGAGAAGTGGTTGATTTGCTGCGCTCATTGATATGCACTGTATGTATGCAAGTAGTTATAAAAATAAAGAATGCTAAGGAGAGGACGGTGGAATCCAAAAGAAAAATTTCTGTAATTGGCTTAGGTTATGTTGGATTGCCTGTGGCATGTGCCTTTGGCTTAACACAAGAAGTCATTGGTTTTGATATCAATGAAAAAAGAATTAATGCACTCTCTAAAGGTCATGATCATACTCAGGCTGTTTCTGAGAAAGAATTAAAAGAAGCAAAAATTGAATTCACAACGCAGAAAGAAGCACTGAGAAAAGCAAATTTTCATATTATTGCTGTTCCGACCCCTGTGGATAAGGCAAACCAGCCAGATTTAACTTGTTTGGTTCAGTCCTCAGAAACAGTGGCGAGTATTTTGAAAAAGGGTGATATCGTTGTATATGAATCTACGGTATACCCTGGTGTGACGGAAGAAGTATGTTTACCCATTCTAGAAAAAATATCTTCTCTTAAAGGTGGCATTGATTTTAGTGTTGGTTATTCACCAGAGCGAATTAATCCAGGTGATAAAAGTAAAACCTTTCAAAACATAACCAAAGTCGTATCAGGTCAAGATGATGTGACCACAGAGATTGTTGCGCAAGTCTATGGCTCTGTTGTCAAAGCTGGTGTTTTTAAAGCAGCAAGTATAAAAGTTGCAGAGGCCGCAAAAGTAATTGAAAACACACAGCGTGATTTAAATATTGCATTGATGAATGAGCTTGCCATCATTTTTGAAAGAATTGGTATTGATAGCAAGGCTGTTATTGCGGCAGCAAGTACAAAATGGAATTTTTTGCCATTTTTCCCAGGACTTGTGGGCGGGCATTGTATTGGCGTCGATCCTTACTATTTAACCTTTAAAGCAAAGCAATTAGGCTATCGTCCAGAAGTGATACTTGCAGGGCGTCGTATTAACGACAACATGGGCAAATATGTTGCGGGACAAACTGTGAAGCAAATGATTCGCTCTGACAGCCATGTAAAAGGTGCTAAAGTGGCTGTATTAGGTTTGACTTTTAAAGAAGATTGCCCAGATGTGCGAAACACTCGAGTTGTTGATGTGATTCATGAATTGCAGTCCTATGATATTGAGGTATTAGTGCATGATCCTGTGGCAGCTGTTGATGAAGCAAAAATAGAATATGGTGTAAACTTAGTGGAATGGCATCAAATAACAGATGTTGATGCGATTGTGCTTTGTGTATCACATAAAGAATTTCTAGAAAAAGAGCCGCAACAGTATGCAAAATGTTTTGCAAATTGTCGTATTATTTATGATGTAAAATCAGCACTCGATCAAAAAGAATTTGAAAAACATGGCATACAGATTTGGAGATTGTAATGAAGATATTGGTTACAGGTGCTGCAGGTTTTATTGGTTCTTTTGTTGCAAAGCAGCTTTTGGAAAATAATCATGAGGTTGTGGGGCTGGATAATTTGAATGATTATTACAGTGTAGAATTGAAAAAAGATAGGCTAAAAAATTTATCACATTATGAAAAATTTACCTTTGTTCAGGGCGATATAAAAGAATATAGTCTCATTAATGAGCTTTTTGAAACACAGGGATTTAATAGGGTTGTGCATTTGGCTGCGCAAGCAGGTGTTCGATATTCTATTGAAAATCCTTTTGTATATATTGATTCTAATATAACAGGTTTTATCAACATACTAGAGGCATGTCGCCATCATCACATTGAGCATCTTGTTTACGCATCTTCTAGCTCTGTTTATGGTAGTAATACAAAATTACCTTTTTCTACAGAAGACAGTGTTGATCATCCTATTAGTTTATATGCAGCAACTAAGAAATCAAATGAGTTAATGGCGCATGTATATTCACATTTGTATCATATACCAACAACAGGATTAAGATTCTTTACAGTCTATGGCCCTTGGGGGCGTCCTGATATGGCGCTCTTCAAATTCGTAAAAGCGATTTACAATGGGGATGAAGTGTCTGTCTATAATAATGGTGAAATGATTCGAGACTTTACCTATGTAGATGATATTGTCACAGGCATTTTAAAAATTCTTGAATTAGCACCTCAGTCTAACCCAAATATGAGCATGACCGAGAGAACGCCAGATAAAAGTCATGGGCCTTATCGTGTATACAATATTGGCAATAATCAACCTGTACCATTGATGGCATTTATTGAAGCTATTGAAGAAGCATGTGGCAAAAAGGCAAAGCTTGCATTCTTGCCTATGCAGCAAGGCGATGTGCCAGCAACACATGCGGATGTAACACCCTTGGAGC
The DNA here is from genome assembly GCA_050252335.1 of Candidatus Berkiella sp. Taxonomy (GTDB): domain Bacteria; phylum Pseudomonadota; class Gammaproteobacteria; order Berkiellales; family Berkiellaceae; genus Berkiella_A. The sequence goes on from JBFWLB010000038.1 coordinate 22,214, forward strand.
ATGATTTTAATTATTGCCCTAATACGAGTATTAAAGAGGGAGTGAATCGATTTGTGAAGTGGTATAACGATTATTATACTCGAAGCAATTGAACTTTAGCCGTAAGGGGCACAATGTAGGCGTTGTTGCCTGATCAGGTTCATTAATGATTTAGGCTGTATTTTGTAGGGGCGGACCGTTGTGCCCGCCCTCTGTTTCCGGGCCGACACAGCGGTCGGCCCCTACATAGCAATCAACAATTGCGGAAAATTAAGTTTAAGTTGATGTCTATGAGCTTTCGCTGGTATGACAGATGCAAGAATTGAAGATACAATTTTTACTGTCGAGGACGAATTCAGAAAAAACAGACGTGAAATTATTGTGAGGAATATATGGATATATTCATCCCATTTCCAGTGGAAAGTGATCAACTTATTCAAGAGCGATTATCTTCGCAGCTTGGCACTTTTCAAGATGAAGCCGGTAAACTAAAAGACTATGTGTCTGTCTTCAATCATGATGTCGAAGCGCTCAATAACCTCTTAAAAAAACCGCCGAGTATTTATAGCTACTATGAAAAAGCACTATCATTGCAAATCGCATACAATGAGTCATTAGTTAAAGCGCAAGTCCGTTGGCAAAACAGCGAAAAATCATTCGAAATTGGCTCTAGCGTTATTAAAGATCTAACAGAGCAAAAAAAACGTTTTGAATCTGCGCATGCAGCAATGAATGCTGTTGAGGAGAAAAATTTAAAAACACAGGGTATGTTGGGTTTGCTCTCTAAAGAAGATGAGTATGCGCATTTTTGGGATAAAATTGAATCATGCGCGAATGCTTTAGATAAAAATGATCGAGAAAATTATAAAGATGCTGTGTGGTGTGCCGCCAAGGCATTAGATAATTATGATAAAGGTGCTCGATTGGGTGTGCTCTTGCCACTCTTAGAACAAGCTGAAACAATAACCAAAGAATATTTAATAAAAAAAGCGATAGAGTCTGACAAAGGAGAAAAGGGTAAAACCTATCAAATTATTGAAGATCTTACCTCGCGTATTGGCCAAAGAACAACCAGACTCAAGAATCTAAAAGCAGATTGGCTATCACAAGGTCTTTTGGCACAAGCAAGTGCCAAAGATTTATTGAAGATTAAGATAGAACTCCAGAATTTTAAATCCTTTCTTGATTTTATAGAAAGTGGAGTGCAGCTTAAACAAGATTTTTCCACAGATGAAAAAATTAAAAATGTTATATCAGTTAATAAACGTAAACTTGAGCGTTTAGAGCAGAATTTATTGTCAGCAATGAGTTGGCGAGTACATGCGGCAAGTATTGGCGGTAATATACGATTTGATGATAATCATTTTGCCTTAATGAAAGAAATACGTAATTTGGTTTTTATCTATGATCAAAAAGAAGATTTAAGTATTATTCAGCCTTTATTGAGACAAAATCAAGCCTCACTCTCATATGATATGGATTTTACTACATTTGAGGCACTTGTTAAGTTTATTAAACGTTCTGATGATGAAAAAGCTAAAAGCAAGTGGTATTTAAGTAGATGGGTGAATGGGGAAAAATCAGAGTCTTATTTTATTCCTGTTGTCTTAAAAAATAATGTTCTCATTCCAAAAGAATTGTCCGGTTTTATTCCAGACTCGCAAGGATTTTCAATCACAAGTTGGCTTCATTTCTGGTTTTTTCAGACACATACGATAGCTTCAGATTTTTTCGGGTGGCTTAGAAGGAAGTTTTTAGGTGCTCATTCGGAAGCTGTTTTGCTTATTAATGAAACTATTAGTCAAATTAAAAAATTCAAAAATCAGCTAGAAGAGGCTAAAGCACAAGGTAAAGGCCTAAATTTGCTTTTTTTAAGTCAAGCAGCTGCTTTTCAAGATGCATTAGAGATCCCTAACATTTTGAAAAGAGAAAAAAAGCGCGGTGAAAGCCTCAAACCATCTTGGACAGTAGGCGTGTTATTGAAATGGATACCTTTCTTCAATAGACATAAAAGTTATCTTTTTTTTAGTACGTATCATCATTTATTAGAGCAGTCAGAGTCTGAGATGAAAAAAGACGGGCAATTTATTGCCGCGCAAATTGTAAAAGATTTAGAGGCCAGTCTTTTTGATAGTATAAAGCAAAAGGTATTTCTATTGCCTCAAAATATGTTGGTAGATATTCATCGGTTTTTGATGTGCTATGGTGATGCTTCATTGCTTGCACAATATAATTGTATTATGCATCCGGTTAATATTTTAAAAAAATTTAATTTTCTTCATGATATAGAATCAGAGAAGGAATTTAGAGCATTAAATGAAGACAATGTTTATTCTTTCTTAAGTTTTGCTAAAAAATATTGGACATCTCAACAATATCAAGCAGCACTTCTTCTTTCAGGCTTAATTTTGAGAGAGAAACTACCCACAACAAAAGATGAGTTGGCAATCTTGTTTCAAGACACAAAGTCTTTGTTTGATTTTCAGGATGAGAAGGAGTCAAAAAAAGAGTTTTTATTGTTGCTATCCTATATTGCGAAGCAGTATGTTTTTTCGACAGGCGATAAAGGAGATGATGCCGCTTATTTATTTTTGAAAAAATTCTATCCCAAAGGTTATAAAAATTGGCAAGATGAAAGAAATGAAAATTTAGATGATAAATTTATTTTCATTCGTTCTTTATTAGATGTATCTAAAGATCAAGAAAAGAATTTAGATCCTCAAAAGCAATATGATGCAGGTCAAATAAAATTAGAATACAAATATATTGGAAAATATATTCACGATCTAAAATCCGCTCAAAACGAAAAGCCGTATATGAAGCTTTTGTATAGACTTTGTCAAAATTATGTTGAAAATTATTCTGGAAATAACGCTACTTATGCAGACATAATTTTATCTTTAGGGGATGTAGGTTTGATCGTTAAATATAGTGACAAAAGATCTTCGTTTCTTTTGGCGCAAGCTGATAAATCAATGATAAGTGAGGATGAGGAGAAATTTTTTTCTGATGCAGTAAAAATTAAAGAGGTAAGCCAAACATTGTATCAAAGACTGAAAGAAGAATACGATGGCAGTCATCATGCTTTTGATCAGCTGATTGCAAACATGAATCATCCAGAAATTTATGGTATTTATTATGCCAAACGTTTGCAATATCTTATTAAAAATAAAAATTATCAAGAGGTCTTGGATTCAAAACAATTGTTTGATATTGTGACGCATAATCCTGTTTTTATAAGAGAAATGAATGAATATTTTGATGTGTCTGTTGCTCATGCGATTAAAGAAAAGGATTTTTCTAAAATAGAAACCTTAGGTTTCATGCATATGATTGAAAAATTTGGCTCTCTTGTGAATAAAGAAGCGTATAGAGTGCTTCGAATAAAAAGACTACTAGAAATAAATGATTTACAGCATACTCAAATATATGTTGAAGCCTTATTAAAATATATACCTGATTTAGATTCATTTTTGACTTTGGAAAAAGGTAAGAATT
>JBFWLB010000039.1:0-23622 GCA_050252335.1 Candidatus Berkiella sp.
CTTCCGATCTCTATTTGCATCCAGCGAAATAATACTTTGGTTAAGCGCATTTTGCATAATAAGTCCCTTTAGCTATATCTTTCCTTTTTGCAAAGGCGGGAAGCTATAGTCTTCGCACATGAGTTTTCGGGGGTGTTGTCTTCGCCATCTCGCAATCCTCATGTACTTTTGTGTACACTCCGGTTGCTCGAGGCTTGACGCCTACCCGAAAACTCATGTGCTGTGACTATAAAGTTGAGGTGAAATGATGTACAGTCTTCAACTCAAGCTTTGGCCATTACACTTATTATAGTTGATGAATATAAGAGGAGGGGTGCATTTGAGAGAGGAAAAGGGAGGGGATGGCTAAAATTTAAGCCATTACCCCTGTTTTGTTGTGGGCTGATAATCCAAAATGTTGTCCGTGATGTAAAGATTGCAACAAGTATACATAATCAGCAGCAACTGCTTCTGGTGCTGTAAATTCAGCAGGGTTAATACCGGGAAAGTGATTGATGCGCAGTGCAGTTCGAAGATGAGGTGGATAAACCGTATTCACTTTGATGCTGGTGCTTTCTAATTCTTGCATAAAGGTTTCAGCCAGTGTTTTGAGTCCCATTTTACTGGCATGATAGGCGCCCCAATACGCTTGTGGTTGAGATGCATCATTGTCAGCAGTGAAAATCACAGAGCTTTGTGTACTTTTATGCAGTAAGGGTAATAATGCATGTGTTAACATAAAAGGAATATTTAAATTGACATGTATGGACTGTAACCATTTTTGCGCAGGAAGCACTTCAAGTGGGCACACTTGTCCGACAGAGGCTGCGTTGTGAACAAGACCATCCAACTTACCAAACATAGATTCAATACTGTTTGCGAGCGCCTCTAATTCTTTAGGACCCACTCCCAAAAAATTCATGGGTTGCAACGCAGGTTCTGGCCAGCCATTTTCGGTAATTACATCGTAAACCGATTCTAGCTTTTTGAGCGAAGATCCAAGCAAAATAGTAGTTGCACCATATTCTGCAGCTTTGAGCGCTATTTCACGACCTAAGCCGCGGCTTGCACCTGTGATCAGAATAGTTTTATCTTTTAGGGCGTTTTTTTCTAATGTATAAAGCGGTAAGTTGATTGTTTTCATATCATGTACTCTTCGCATTCGAATGTTAGCTGTTGTTGCTTCCGACTATCTCACAACAGTCATGTATTTTGTATACACTCCTGTTGCTCTTAGTCTCGGCGCCTAACCTAACAATCAACTGCTGTGAGTATATATTGGGTGTGGATACTACCAGAAATAACTGTGCTAGTCTAACAAAAGCCAGGTTTCAAACATTCCTATTGCCAGGCCAGCAGAGAATCCTGCAAAGGCATAGGTTATTAAAGAAGCAGAGCTGATGTTTAGGCCGAGCAGTGCACCCATAAGTGCACCGCTCGTACATCGTGTTTTAAGGTAGCTTTGTGTTCCAAGATAGGAAGAATCTGTATCTACTACGCGTGTCCCTGCAGAGATTATAGAAGTTTCAAAATTCGTTAGTACTTGCATAATCACTCCTAAGGGCAGCTGCTAATAGCTTGGATCATTTCTTGCTTGTAGAATGTTCTTGATTTTCACGGATTGCTTAATCGATTTGCGCATAAAAGCAAGGTGATGATTGAGTTCTTGAGCACGGAGTCGATTGAGTTCCCACTTTCTAATTTCTTGCCATCGCAGGTTCAAGGCATGAATAGGCGTATCATTAGATGTACCATTGCTTGCCTGATGAGCTTGTTGATGATTTGAGTTCTCAGCTTGGGATTTATCAAAAGGATTTTTATTGTTGGATTGGGTCATTGTGACGCTCTTCTTTTTTTTGTATTTTCGGCATTCCATTACACCATAGTGCAAATAGCTTAAATACTTGAGAAGTACCCTGTGGGTTGTCCTAAAAGAACAAGTACATCTGTCAGCTAAGTGTGAAAATATTACATCAGATAAGCTATCTAGATATAAAATTTTATCTGTCAGGCTTGTAAGCAAAAGTTCATTCCTTTAAGAATGGTGCTACGCACAATAATGGATTAATTGCTCAGCATGACTGATGTAATAGTCCGCATTCCAATGATGAGCATTGTCTTTTGGGTGGATGTAGCCATACTCAACTACCGCGCATTTTAGACCCGCTGCTTTGCCTGCTAAAACATCGGTTTCGGCATCTCCAATAAACAAGGTTTTATGAGGAGGGGATTTTATTTGTTGCAGCCCATATAAAACAGGCGCTGAATCAGGTTTGCGTGTTGGAAGGGTGTCTCCTGCAACAATACAGCCTGCAGATTGTAGCAGTGGAAATTGTGCTACCAGTGGTTTTGTATAAAGCATAGTTTTATTGGTAACGATACCCCAGTGTATTTTTTTTTCCTGGAAATATTTGAGTAATGTTTCAATGCCAGGAAAGAAACGTGTATATTGACCGAGTGTTTGTGTATATAGACTGAGAAATTCTGCTGTACGTGCAGCAAGATCAGGATGTGTTTCATCAAAGTCAAAGGCATGGCGTATCATACCATTAGCACCGTGAGAAATTGTATTTCTAAACAGGGATTCACTCACGCTGGGCAATTGGTATTTTTTAAGTAGCTTATTCATGCAATAGGCAAATTCAGGCGCGGTATCCAGTAAGGTGCCGTCTAAATCGAATAAAAATGCATTAAATTTATGGTTAACTGCCATTTTCTTCTCTTATAATGTTTCTTTATCTTCTAATTGATAACAAGCTAAGTAATTCACAGACACGTCTTGCGATAAACTAAAGTTCTTTGTAATGGGATGGTATTGTATCCCTGCTAATTTTTTGAGCATAAAGCCTTGTGAACGTGCCCATTCGTGCATTTCATGCGGGCGAATAAATTTTTCATAATGATGTGTGCCTTTGGGAATCATTTTTAAAACATATTCTGCGCCTATGATTGCCTGAAGATAAGATTTGGGGGTGCGATTCAATGTAGATAACAATAAATAACCATTGGGTCTTAATAATGTCCTACAGGCTTTGATAATCGATAGTGGATCGGGTACATGCTCTAAACATTCCATGCAGGTAATAATATCAAAGCTGTTTGGCTGGGAGGTAGCGAGATCTTCTGCACTACTCAGTTGATAGCGCAAGGAAGTATTCAACCAGGGTTCGCTGCGGGTTTTTGCGTGGGCTTGCGCTGCTTCGATGGCTTCTTGTGCCATATCTATGCCAAGTACCTTAGCTTGATGAAAGGCAAGCGCTTCACTTAAAATGCCAGCCCCACAACCAATATCAAGTACAGCTTTGTTTGTCAGTTCGGTGCAATCGAGTATGAAAGCAGTTCGTATGGGATTTACGGCATGCAACATTTTCATCGGGCCTTCTTTGTCCCACCAATGTTTGCCTAGTTGTCTAAAGTGATGGATCTCCGCAGGATCTATATTTTGATTTAATTCAGTTATTTGCATCATAAATTTCTTAAAGTTACATAATATCCACTGTTTCAGTGAGTTTAATTCTACCATATGCTAAAATGTGCGGTTTCAGGTATTTACTAAAAAACCACTATTATAGTTTGATATCAAACAAAGGAGCTGGTTAGTGACAGAGCTCGCCAAAGAAATACATTCAGTCAATATTGAAGACGAATTAAAGCAGTCTTACTTAGATTACGCAATGAGCGTAATTGTTGGACGCGCATTACCTGATGTACGTGATGGCTTAAAGCCAGTGCATCGTCGCGTATTATTTGCCATGTCAGAGCTTGGTAACGATTGGAACAAAGCCTATAAAAAATCTGCTCGTGTAGTGGGTGATGTTATTGGTAAGTACCATCCGCATGGCGATTCTGCTGTATACGATACGATTGTTCGTATGGCGCAACCTTTTTCGATGCGCTATCTACTTGTTGATGGACAGGGTAACTTCGGTTCGGTCGATGGTGATTCGGCCGCTGCAATGCGATATACCGAAGTGCGTATGTCAAAATTTGCACATGCTTTATTGGCAGATTTAGAAAAAGAAACCGTCAATTTTTCTCCTAACTACGACGAAACTGAGTTTGCACCTGACGTTTTACCAACCAAAGTGCCCAATCTACTTGTAAACGGTGCTTCTGGTATTGCTGTTGGTATGGCAACGAATATCCCACCGCATAATCTCAAAGAGATTATTGATGGTTGTTTTGCGTTAATAGACAACCCGGAAATTACGATTGATGAGTTAATTAAATATATTCCTGGCCCTGATTTTCCTACGGGTGCCATCATTAACGGATGTGGCGGTATTATTGATGCCTACCGTACTGGGCGTGGCCGTGTCTTTATTCGCGCTAAAACAGAAATTGAGATTGATGATAAAAATCAGCGTCAATCCATTATCGTTAATGAAATCCCTTACCAAGTTAACAAAGCGAGACTCATTGAGAAGATTGCTGAATTGGTAAAAGAGAAGAAACTTGAGGGTATTTCTGGATTAAGAGACGAATCTGATAAAGACGGTATGCGGATTGTTGTGGAATTAAAGCGTGGTGAGAATGCGGATGTTGTTCTCAATAATTTATTTTCTCATACACAATTAGAAACCGTATTTGGCGTCAATATGGTGGCCTTGGTCAATGGTCAACCCAGAACGCTAAACCTCAAGCAAATTCTAGAAGAATTTATCAAGCATCGTAAAGTAGTCGTCAATCGACGTACTGCTTTTGATTTGAAAAAAGCGCGAGAAAGAGCGCATTTATTAGAAGGTTTGAGTGTTGCTTTAGCAAATTTAGATGAAGTGATCCAGCTCATTAAAGAATCTCAATCACCCCAAATAGCTAAAGATAAACTACTTGATAAGGTGTGGGCACCTGGCATGGTGACTGAATTGCTAAAGCGTTCAGGCGACACCCATTTATCTAGACCTGAATTACTGCCAGATGACTATGGCATGGTTGAGCATGGTTATCGCTTATCTATGCAACAAGCGCAGGCTATTTTAGATTTAAGATTGCACCGTCTAACAGGGCTTGAACAAGATAAAATCTTCAAAGAATATGAAGAAATTATTGAAGAAATCAAGAAATTGGTTGAGATATTGGTGAATCCAAAGAGACTGTTAGAAGTTGTTAGAACAGAATTACAAGAAGTGCAAAAAGATTTTCAAGATGAGCGTCGTTCGGTCATCTTGCAATCTAAGACAGATCTATCTCGCGAGGACTTGATCCCTGAAGAAACACGCGTTGTTACGCTGTCGCATTTTGGTTATGTAAAAACACAGCCATTAGATAGTTATGTCGCTCAACGTAGGGGCGGCAGAGGAAAAGCAGCGGCAACGGTTCGAGATGAAGATTTCATTGAAAAGCTCTTGATTGCAAATACGCACGATACAATTCTATGCTTCTCTGATAAAGGTAAAGTGTATTGGTTAAAAGTTTATGATTTACCGCTGGGTAATCGCCAATCTAAAGGTAAGCCTATTGTTAATTTCTTGCCTTTGACCGCAGATGAAAAGATCAGCGCCATTTTACCTATCAAGGAATTTGCAGAAGGTTCCTATGTCTTTATGGCAACTCGTATGGGAACAGTGAAGAAAGTAGATTTACTTGATTTCTCGCGTCCTAGAGCTTCAGGCATTATTGCAGTTGATTTAGAGGAAGAAGATTCATTGGTCGGTGCAGAACTCACCGATGGTGCGCGTGATGTGATGTTATTCACAAATGCAGGAAAAGCGGTACGTTTCCATGAAGATACAGTACGCGCGATGGGACGTTTAGCCAAAGGTGTTCGTGGTATTCGATTGCAAGAAGCGCAACGTGTGGTGTCCATGATTGTATTGGGCGAATATCAAAGTCTCTTGATTGCCACCGAAAATGGTTTTGGTAAGCGTACCTTGGTTGAAGAATTCCCTGTGAAAGGTAGAGGAGGTCAAGGTGTGATCTCTATCCAAACCACAGAAAGAAATGGCCAGGTTGTGGGCGCAAGAGGTATTCGAGATAAAGATGAAGCCATGTTGATTTCAGATGGCGGTATTCTGGTTCGATTACGCACGGATGAGATTTCTTTGGTGGGTCGAAACACGCAAGGTGTTACCTTAATTAATTTAGGCGAAGGTGAAAAGCTCATAGGCTTAGAACGCGTCGAAGAAATTGCCGGTGTTCCAGAGTTACTGGATGATGAGCTAAGTGAAGAACAGGATGTGTCTAATGATAGTGAATCTTCACAAGAGGAAGACACTCAAGGCCGAGAAGATTTAGCGTCTGATCAAGACAATGTAGAATAATAAGTAGCGTTTTAAAATGTAGGGCGGGTACGCTTTTCTTGTTTACCCTACATTCTACTGATGAGCGTAGCGAATAAATATTCTTTCTTTGTAATCAAAGAAAGAGGCACCTTTAGGTGCAAGAAGGATTTTCAAAATAATGTTTTAAAAAATCCATCTGCTCGCTAAAGCGAGCCTCTTCCCTTGAAATCAAGGGAAGGAAATTATTCGCTTCGTTCATTAGCAAAAATTAATGCTACACACTACATAGTCAAGCGATAGTCATAATACGCATAACAGTGGATTTTTAGGAGTGTGTGCGTGATACACAATCACTTTGTTTATAACTTTAGTTCAGGCCCGGCCTGCTTACCAGCCGAAGTCATTGCCAAAATTAAGGCAGACATTCCAGATTGGCATCAAGGTGTTTCCGTTATGGAAATCAGCCATCGCTCATCAAAATTCATGGATTTGATGCAGAATGCTGAACATAAATTAAAAAAATTATTAAATATTCCTGATGATTTTTGCATATTATTTATGCATGGCGGTGCGCGTGCGCAATTTGCTGCTGTGGCTTTGAATCTTTTTTATCAAAGCAGCGTTGTTGATTATCTTTTGACAGGGCATTGGTCAGAAGAGGCGCGTAAAGAAGCTTCAAAATACATTAATGTACATGTTGCAGCAGATGGCAAAACAGTTGCATACAAAAGTATTCCTAAATTTTCGCAAGCCGATATTCATCCTGATTCCAAATATGTGCATTATACAGATAACGAAACCATTCATGGTATTGAATTTAGAGAGACACCGAATACCAAACAATTATTAATCGCTGATATGACCTCTAGTATTTTGAGCAAGCCAATAGAATGGAATAAGTTTGCTTTAGTATATGCAAGTGCACAGAAAAATCTTGGTATTGCGGGTGTGACGGTTGTTATTCTTAGAAAATCATTACTTGAGCAAGCAAATCCTGTAACGCCTGCGGTGATGAGTTACCAAACCATGGCCGAAACGCAGTCTTTGTATAACACCAGTCCTGTCTTTCCCATCTATGTGCTGAATCTTATCTTAGAATGGGCTGAGCAATTAGGTGGCGTCCCATATTTTGAAGCAAAGGCAAAGCGTATCAGCAGTAAATTGTATCAATGTATTGATGAAAGCAGTTTGTATACCACACCCGTTGATGTTGAAGCGCGTTCAAGAATGAATGTGCCTTTTAGTTTAAGAACAACTGAAATGGAAGTTGATTTTCTAAAACGTGCTGAACAGCAAGGCTTGCTTGCTTTGCAAGGGCATCGAGTTGTGGGTGGCGCACGTGCAAGTATTTATAATGCAATGCCGGAAGAAGGTGTAGATGCTTTGATTGCATTTATGCGTGCATATGAAAGAGAGAATAATTAAATAGGCAGGATTGTTGTTGTGAAGTTTATTGTATTACCGGGTGGTTCACTGCAGGGTGAAGTTGTTGTCGCAGGAGATAAATCTATATCGCATCGTGCTGTCATCTTAGGCGCGATCAGTCAAGGTGTTACGACGATTTCAAATTTTCTTTCATCAGAAGATTGCCTGCATACGGTGAGTATTTGTCGAGCACTGGGTGTACAAATTGAACAAAGTGAAGAACAGTTGAGGATTGAGGGGGTGGGTTTGCATGGTTTATGTGCACCCAGTCAGCCCTTAGATTTTGGTAATGCGGGCACTGGTATTCGTTTAGTCTGTGGTTTACTGGCTGGGCAGAATTTCTCTACTACGCTGCAAGGGGATGCATCGCTTAACCAACGGCCGATGAAGCGAATTGTTAATCCTTTGAGGCAGATGGGTGCAAAGATTTCAGGCCAGCAACAGCCTAACCGTGAAGAAATATTTCCACCGCTCGTGATTTCACCTGTAAGGCATTTAACAGGTATTGAGTACACATTACCTGTACCCTCTGCACAGATTAAATCTTGCCTATTATTGGCTGGTTTATATGCCAATGGAAGTACCACGATTATTGAGACAAAGAAATCTCGTGATCACAGTGAAAGAATGTTGGCACAATTTGGTGCGCACATTGAAACAACTGATAGGACAGTGAAACTGACAAGCACTGAATTGACAGCCTGTCATGTTGATATTCCCAATGATATTTCTTCTGCAGCATTTTTCTTAGTTGGTGCTGCGATGCATGTAGGTTCTCATATCCTGCTGAAAAATGTTGGCATTAATCCAACACGTATGGGCGTTGTGCATATCTTAAGAAAGATGGGGGCACATATTGAAATTAAAAATGTGAAAAATACCCCAGAGCCTACCGCAGATATTGAAGTGAAAGGGACACAGTTAGTAGGAATAGAGGTTCCTCAAGAATGGGTTGTTGATGCTATTGATGAATTTCCCATTCTGTTTGTTGCAGCAAGTTGTGCAAGGGGTACAACTGTATTTAAGGGATTGCATGAATTGCGAGTCAAAGAAAGTGACCGTATTGCAGCAATGAGTGAAGGATTGAAAAAATTGGGTGTTGTGCTAGAGACCTTTGCGGATGGGGTAATGATTCAAGGCTCTACCATTTTGGGGGGAGAGCTAGAGAGTTTTGGTGATCATCGAGTTGCAATGGCATTAACCATGGCTAGCTTATTTGCTTCAGCGCCTATCGTGATTAACGATTGTGATCCTATCAGAACATCGTTTCCAGAATTTAGAAAGATAGCAAACACATTGGGGTTGCAGATAGAGGAGAAAGCCTTTGAAGAATTATGAAATACCCGTCATTACCATTGATGGCCCTGGGGGCGTTGGTAAAGGAACCTTAAGTCGCCAGCTTGCAACACATTTAGGATGGCATTTTTTAGATAGTGGCGCTTTATACAGAGTACTGGCATTAGCAGCTAAGAACCATTCGGTTTCTGCTGACAATCATTCGGCATTGGCTGTGTTGGCACAGCATTTAGATGTCGTTTTCGAAGAAAATCCCAGTCGAATCATGTTAGAAGGGCAAAATATTACCCAAGCATTGCGCACAGAAGAATGTGGTATGTCTGCATCGATTATCGCAGCCATTCCTGCTGTGAGAGAAGCATTACTAGTTCGTCAACGTGCTTTTTTACAATTACCTGGTTTAATTGCAGATGGTCGTGATATGGGCACCGTTATTTTTCCGGCAGCACCCTTAAAAATATATTTGGAAGCAACACCTGAAATTAGAGCAAAAAGAAGGCAAATGCAGTTGAAAGAACAGGGTATAGATGTTAGTCTTGAGGGTCTTTTGGCTGAGATAAATGAACGAGATGTTAGAGATAAATCTCGCTCGATTGCTCCCTTAAAACCAGCAAATGATGCCATCATTATTGATACGAGTCATTTGCCAATTATTGATGTATTTGAACGTGTTTTAGCAGAGGCTGAAAAACGCAGTTTATGTGCATCAGTTGCTGGGTAAGACCAGCGCCTACTAGGCGTGCTTGTTTTGTCAACCAAGATTAAAATAAGCATGGTGGATTAACTTAACACAAAACTTGCAATGAACAAGGCGTGAGCCTACTACCCTCACTGCAAGGGAACTTAACTATTATGAACGACACACATTCCATACATGAAGCAGGTACTTTTGCTCAATTATTTGAAGAAAGCTTTGGCAAACTCAATATGGAGCCAGGCGAAATATTTGAAGGTACTGTTATCGAAGTTAACAGGGAAGCAGGTTATGTAACCATTGATACACAATTAAAATCAGAAGGTTACATCCGCATTGAAGAATTCCTAAATAATGAAGGCGAAGTTGATATTAAAGTTGGGGATGTTGTCCCTGTTGCTTTAGAAGCTGTTGAAGATGGCTGGGGCGAAACCAGATTATCTCGCTCTAAAGCAAAACGCTATGAAGCTTGGAAAGAATTAGCAAAAGCTTACGAAGATGGTAATGTGATCAAAGGCGTTATATACGGTAAAGTGAAAGGTGGTTTCACAGTAGACATCAACTCTATTCGTGCATTCTTACCAGGTTCTTTAGTGGATGTAAGACCTATTCGTGATATGGGTTCTTTAGAAGGTAAAGAATTAGAATTCAAAGTAATCAAATTAGATCAAAAACGTAACAACGTTGTTGTTTCTCGTCGATTGGTTGTTGAATCAGAAAACACAGCAGAAAGAGAAGCTCTATTATCTGATCTACAAGAAGGCCAAGTTATTACCGGCGTGGTTAAAAACTTGACTGATTACGGTGCCTTTATTGATTTAGGTGGTATAGACGGTTTATTACATATTACTGATATTGCATGGAAACGTGTTAAGCATCCAAGTGAAGTATTAACTGTTGCTCAAGAAATTCAAGTTAAAGTATTGCGCTTTGACAAAGATAAAATGCGTGTATCATTAGGCTTGAAACAATTAGGCGAAGATCCATGGGTCGGTGTTGCGCGTCGTTACCCAGAAGAAACCAAGATTTTTGGTCGTGTTACCAACATTGCTGATTATGGTTGCTTCGTTGAATTGGAAGAAGGTATCGAAGGTTTAGTTCACGTCTCTGAAATGGATTGGACAAACCGTAACATTCACCCAAGCAAAGTTGTTTCTGTGGGTGATGAAGTTGAAGTTATGGTCTTGGAAATTGATGAAGAAAGACGTCGTATATCTCTTGGCTTGAAGCAATGCAAAGATTCTCCATGGGAAGCATTTGCAACCAAGTTCAATAAAGGCGATAAAATCAGTGGTAAAATTAAATCTATCACCGATTTTGGTATCTTCATTGGATTGGAAGGCGGTATCGATGGTTTGGTTCACTTATCTGATATTTCTTGGAATGTTGCCGGTGAAGAAGCGGTAAGAGAATACAAGAAAGGTGATGAACTCGAAGCAATGGTATTGGCTGTAGATCCTGAAAGAGAACGTATTTCTTTAGGTGTTAAACAACTTCAAGCTGATCCATACAATAACTACTTAGGTGAAAATGCTAAAGGTAGTATCGTAACCGGCGTTGTAAAAGAAGTAGATGCAAAAGGTGCAACCATTGTGTTGGCTGATAGCGTTGAAGGTTATTTAAGAGCTTCTGAAATATCAAAAGATAAAGTAGATGATGCACGCACTTTATTAAAAGAAGGTGATAGTGTTGAAGCTAAGTTTATTGGCGTTGATCGTAAAAATAGAAATATCTTACTTTCAATCAAAGCTAAAGATATGCCAGATGTCCCTGAAAAAGTTAGAAGCTCATCTAAATCTTCTGGAATGCAAGAAACAGGAGCGACAACTTTAGGTGACTTGCTCAAAGAACATATGCAAGATAAAGATAATCAATAATCTTTGTATATTTTCTGTTTAAAATAAGAAAAAGCGCATTCCATAGTAATATGGCTGCGCTTTTTTTTTGCTTGTGGAATAATGAAAATCTTAGTCATCGCAGATGTTTTAGGCAGATGCTAACATCTAAAATTCACATATGAAGAACAGCAAAAAGGAGCGTGCGGTGAGATTACTCGGTTGGATTTTTACCCTTATCATTATTATCTTTGGTGTTGCCTTTTCAGCACTGAACGCAACAAGGGTCAACATTAATTATTTGCTTGGTAAACAAGACTTACCTTTATCCGTTATTATTCTTATTTCTTTTGCTGTTGGAATAATATTGAGCATAATTATCTTAGGAACTAAAATAATTAGCCTTACAGCTAAAAATAAATGGTTGACTAGTAAATTGAAGAAAACAGAAGATCACATAAATCATTTAGAAGCGCCTTAATAACGCATGATAGAACTACTTTGTCTGTTATTACCGATTGCTGCTTTATCCGGTTGGTATCTGGGTAAAAAAACGGTTCATCAACAGAGCCAAGGGCAATCGAATAGCTTAAGCTCTGATTATTATGCAGGGTTAAA
Organism: Candidatus Berkiella sp.; assembly: GCA_050252335.1. Classification (GTDB taxonomy): domain Bacteria; phylum Pseudomonadota; class Gammaproteobacteria; order Berkiellales; family Berkiellaceae; genus Berkiella_A. Next base: position 12,069 of record JBFWLB010000039.1, read on the forward strand.
TTTTCTATTAAATGAACAACCTGACAAAGCAGTCGATGCCTTTATAAAAATGTTAGATGCCTCACCAGATACGGTGGAGACAACTTTAGCACTCGGTAATTTCTTTAGAAGACGTGGTGAAGTCGATAGAGCCATCCGCATCCATCAAAATTTAATTGCAAAGCCTAATTTAACAGCAAAACAAAAAAGCCAAGCGTTGTTGGAGCTTGCACAAGACTATATGCGTGCAGGTGTATTAGATAGAGCGGAAACCTTATTGCTCGAAATTGTTAAAAATGTAGATAACAATTTAGATGTTAGCTTGCGCCATTTGATTGATATCTACGAAAGAGAGAAAGATTGGTCTAAAGCCATAGAAGTTGCCGTCCGCTTACAGAGCATTTCCAATCAATGGATGGGAAGACAAATTGCACATTACTATTGTGAATTGGCACAAATAATGTGGGATGCCGGTAAAGTGAGAATGAGCTTTAAGCATCTAAAACAAAGTTTAAGCAGTGATGGTACTTGTGTGCGTGCGTCATATCTACAAGGTAAATATGAGAAAAAATTGGGCGAATACAAGCATGCTATCAAAGCATTCAAACGTATTGAGTTTCAAGACAGAGATTATTTGCCAGAAGTATTGCCAGAGATCATTGAGTGTTATCAGCGCCTAAATCAAGATAAAAAATTAGGGCTGTATTTAGAATATTTATTACAGCAATCGCCCTCTATTAGCATTGTCTTAGCAAATGCCAAGAATATTAAAGAAAGTAAAGGTAAAGCAATTGCTGCTCAATTTTTAACAAAATATCTGCAAAAATTTCCTTCTGTTCGAGGTTTAAAAACACTCATTGAGTACCATCTAGTTGAGCTTAAAAATGAGCTAAAGTCAGAATGGGTGATGTTACAAGAATATGTAGAAAAATTATTAGATAAAAAGCCAGTCTATCAGTGCAGACACTGTGGTTTTTCTGGAAAAACGCTGCTGTGGCAGTGTCCGAGTTGTCGGAATTGGGCATCAGTCAAGCCTTTATCTCATGAATAGTCTTCGTATTTGACTGTTATGCGTTGTTGCCTGCGCCTCTCGTAATCCTCATGTACCAATGCGTACACTCCGGTTACTCGAGGCTGGGCGCCTAGCCTAACAGCCAAATACTGTGACTATTATATTTGACTGTTATGTGCTGTTGCCGAAGAGATAAGCCAGGCAAAGCCTAACGCCTCTTATCTGGCTTTTAAGCGTATAGGTCTTAATTGATTGATTGTAATGACTTTTATTGATGTAGAATTGTTTCAAAGGTGTAAGGTATTTTTATGATGAATTCAGAACCCAAAATTATTGTTGCGCTAGATGTAGAATCAAAACAAGAAGCACAACAAATTGTTTCACAGCTAAATCCAAGCCTGTGTCGTCTTAAAGTGGGTAAAAGCTTATTCACTTCTTTAGGGCCTGAATGGGTTCATCAAGCACAAGCATTGGGCTTTGACGTATTTTTAGATCTTAAATTTCATGATATCCCTTTTCAAGTTGCCAGCAGTTGTCGTGATGCTGCGCAATTAGGTGTATGGATGATGAATGTCCATGCATTGGGTGGCATAAAAATGATGAAAGCAGCGCGAGAAGCGATTGATAGCTATCATCAGAAAACAAATCGCAGACCTTTACTCATTGGTGTAACCTTGTTGACCAGTCATAGTGAAGAAGATCTCAAGGAAATTGGCCTTAGTGGCACGCTGAATGAAAATGTTTTAAGACTCGCTGGCAATTGCTATGAAGCAGGCTTAGATGGTGTTGTCTGTTCAGCACAAGAAGCTTCACAAATTAAAGCGACTTTTGGCAAAGAATTTTTATGTGTGACACCTGGTATTCGATTAAAAGACCAAAATCGTCACGATCAGATCAGAGTCTTGACGCCGGTAGATGCCGTCAACGCCGGTAGTGATTATTTGGTGATGGGACGTGCCATTTTAGAGTCGTCAAATCCTAATCAAGTATTACGCCACATTATCGAGGATATAAACAATGAGTTGGTATGATTATATTCTGTTTTTGTTCGGCATAAGCTGGGCAATGGTTGGAATGTATCGATGGTATGCAATTGATAAAGGTATCATTGATACCCCCAATGATCGTTCTTCGCACAGCGTACCAACGGCCAGAGGCGGTGGCATTGTTTTTTCCTTTGCTACGGCAATGCTCTTAGGAGCCTTGTATTACTATAAATTACTGACTGTGACGCAAGCGATTTATTTTGTACCTGCATTTCTCATTAGTATTCTTGGATATATAGATGATAGGCGTGGTTTGTCTTCTTCATTGAGATTCGTTGTGCACTTTTTGTGTGCAGGCGCATTCTTATTGCTTATTAAAGAAGGGGGCACTTTATTACAAGAGTGGATTAATTTGCCACTGCCCATTAACTTTTTCCTACTTACTTTCATGATCGTGTGGACCATTAATTTATTCAATTTTATGGATGGTACAGATGGCATTGCAACGCTCGAAGCCATTTTTTGCTTAACAGTGGGTGGTTATATACTGTACCAAGCAAAAGCCTATGAGCTTGCAACTTTCGCATGGGGTATTGTCGCAATCTTATCTGGCTTTTTAACCTGGAATTGGCCAGTTGCTAAACTCTTTATGGGCGATTCAGGCAGTGGTTTCTTGGGAATGCTCATCGTCACGTTTGCACTCTTAAGCTATAAGTTATTTCAAATACCTATTCTTATTTGGGTTATCTTATTATCCATGTTTTGGTTTGATGCCACTGTTACTTTAATTCGTCGGATGCTTGCCAAGGAAAAATGGTATGCCCCCCATCGCAAACATGCCTATCAGCGTATTGTGCAATCGGGTTGGACGCATCAACAATTATTGTTTGCAACGATTCCAATTAATATCGTTCTATCAGGTTTAGCATTGTGGGCTTATCGTACACCTGAATTAATTTATGTTGCCTTAGGTTTTGCTGTCATCTTGTTGACTTGTGTCTATATCTTGGTAGAAATTGCAAAACCAATGTATAGGACGTGGCATACGGATAGATCGCAGGTCGAGACTTAAATATTATCTTCTCAGTTTAGCTTTAAGCTTTGTTGCCTTCGCATCTGCGCAATCCTCATTTACTTTATTGTAAACTCCGGTTGCTCGATGCTTGGCGCCTCGCTTAAAACTAAACTGCCCAATCAAATAAAATATCCATCAATCCAACTAAAATTTTATTGCTACTCTATTAACTTTATTTGATGGGTTATAATACCCAAAAATAATAAGAAAGAATGGAGTGAGTATGCCCTCATGGTGGAGCCAGGTTCGCAGTCGTTGGGCTGTGTTTTTACACGATATTATTAGTATTCCAATTGCTTGGTTTGGTGCTTATTGGTTGCGATTTAATTTAGCATCCATACCAAATGATATTTTTATTGATGCACTGATCATGTTGCCTTGGGTTGTTGTTTTTCAGGCAGCTGCCTTTTGGTGGTTTGGTTTATACAGAGGCGTATGGCGCTTCGCATCGATTCCTGATCTTTCAAGAATTATCAAAGCTATCTTGGTTGGCATTATGGCAACCTTGCTTGGCATCTTTTTGGTGATGCGACTACAGCATCTTCCACGATCCGTATTACCTTTATATGGCATGTTGCTGTTATTGATTTTGGGTGGGTCCCGTTTTATCTATCGTTGGCTTAAAGATAAACACGCTTTGGTTTCTTCTGAGCAAAAACGTGTTTTAGTGGTTGGTGCGGGCCGTGCTGGTGACAGCCTTGTAAGAGATCTAAAACGTAATGGCACAGAAGGCTATCTGCCCATTGTATTTGTAGACGATCGTCCCAGTAAAATTGGTAGAGAAATTCATGGCTTGAGAGTTGTGGGGAGTACCAACGATATTCCACGTATGGTACGACAATATGCCATTGATGCCATTATGATTGCCTTACCTTCGGCAAATAGCAAAGAAATGCGTCGTATTGTAAATATCTGTGAAGCAACACGAAAGCCTGTTAGAACATTGCCTAGCATGAACGATTTGGTGTCCGGCTTTGTTACGGTAAAAAGCTTGCGCAATATTTCCATCGATGACTTGCTGGGTCGTGATCCTGTTACACTGGATTGGGATAAAATTAAACAAGCGCTCTCTAATCAAATTGTTTTGGTCAGTGGGGGTGGGGGTTCGATTGGTTCGGAACTTTGCAGACAAATCATTCACTGCAAACCAAAGAAACTGGTTATTTTTGATAACAGCGAATATCACTTATTTTTGTTACAGCAAGAGTTTGAAAAATATACCGATGTTCAACTGGCTTTTCATTTATTAGACTTATGCGATACACCTGCTGTTTGGAATATGGTGCAATTACATAAGCCTGATGTTGTATTTCATGCCGCAGCTTATAAGCATGTTCCTATGTTAGAGTATCAAGCGCGTCAGGCAGTGCGTAACAATATTTTGGGCACTTATGGATTTGCTGAAATTGCAGTAATGAGTGGTGTTGAAAAATTTGTTTTAGTATCTACAGATAAAGCAGTCAATCCCACAAATATTATGGGTGCAAGTAAGCGCGCTGCTGAAATGGTATGCCAATATTTCAATGAAAAGCAAAAAACACAATTTATTACCGTGCGCTTTGGTAACGTATTAGGCTCTCGCGGTTCTGTTGTCGAAACCTTCAAGAAACAACTTGAGCAAGGGAAGGCGTTAACGGTTACCCATCCAGAAGTAACGCGTTATTTTATGACGACTCAAGAGGCAAGTCAGCTTATTTTACAAGCTTTAAGCTTAGGAAAGGGAGGAGAGTTGTTTGTTTTAGATATGGGTGAGCCGATTAAAATTCGCTTTATGGCTGAACAAATGATTCGCTTGTCTGGAAAATTAGGCGATGAATTAAAGGTTGTCTACACAGGCCTAAGACCTGGTGAAAAATTGTATGAAGAATTATTTCATCGTAGAGAGGAATTGATCAATACCACGCATGCTAAGATTTTGAAGGCGAATGCAAGGCAAATAAACAGCAAGCATTTTGAGTCTATTATTTTTAGATTGCAACAAGCATGCGCTCAGTGCCAAGAGCAGGATATTTTGCAAGCATTGCAAGCGATTGTGCCTGAGTTGTCCATTGCAGATAAGACTAAGATATCGCAGATTAATGCTGAGCTGGTCTAGAGAGAGACAAGATAATGAAGAATGAACTTTTAAAAGTTAAAAAAGCAGTTTTTCCCGTTGCAGGTCTTGGTACTCGATTTTTGCCTGCTACCAAAGCAAATCCAAAAGAGATGTTGCCGATTGTTGATAAACCTTTGATTCAATATGCTGTAGAAGAAGCGATTGAGGCAGGTATTACAGATTTGGTTTTTGTGACCAGTAGTAGTAAACGTGCTATAGAAGATCACTTTGATAGCAATTTTGAATTGGAGCATGCACTTGCTTTGCAAGGAAAAACGGAGTTACTCAATATTGTGCAGGAAATTGTGCCAGAAGGGGTACAATGTACTTATGTGCGCCAATCTAAGGCCTTAGGTCTGGGGCACGCAGTGTTGTGTGCTAAAAATGTGATTGGCGATCAACCTTTTGCAGTGTTACTGGCAGATGATTTGATTGATGCACCTCATGAGTCTTGTTTAAAACAAATGATTCCTTTGTTTCAACAAGAAAGCGCCTCTGTTTTGGCGGTACAAAAGATTCATGCAGCGGATACTGAAAAATATGGGATCATTAAGCCACAAGGTATTTGGCAATATTCTGCGGCAATAGAGGCGATTGTGGAGAAGCCTAAATCTCAGGATGCGCCCTCACTGTTAGGGGTGGTTGGTCGTTATATTTTGATGCCAGAAATATTCAAGGTATTAGAAAATTGCCCGTCTGGAAAAGGGGGGGAGCTGCAATTAACAGATGCCTTATCTTTTCTGTTGAAGCAACAATCCATTTTTGCAACTGAATTTGAAGGTAAACGTTATGACTGTGGTAGCAAATTAGGCTATTTACAGGCAACACTTGCTTATGGTTTAAAGCATCATGAAGTAGGCGCAGAATTTCAACACTTTGTGCAAAGCTACCAATTAACTAAAAATGAATTTTTAGCGTCTGCTGAGTAGTTTTTTTAAAATCAGTGGCACAAGCCATATGCGCCCTTTGATGTCAAAGGGAGTTGCTGTCTGTGGCGGAGGGATTTTTAAAACATAGATTTAAAAAATCCATCTGCTCACTAACGTGAGCCTCTTCCCTTGATTCCAAGGGAAGATAATCATTCACTTCGTTCATTTCCTCACTGACTAGGTATTATTGTCACGTAATTTTGAAGATATCTAAATATCTCCCGACCTATCACCAATCTTATTTTCCTATCATTAATGATAGGGTTATTTATTCAGTATGTCAGATTTCTTGATAATGCTAAAATAAAGTTATAACCGGTTGTGAGGTGTAGCTATGTCGTATAAGAAGCATTCAGATGATGTACAACAAAAATTATCCTTCTTAGATAAAATCATTTCAGTATTCAGAGGGCAAAAAACAGAACCTGAGGCTGCGACACAGCTTGAGCATCTTGATCAAAAATATCCAAAATATTGGCCTGAAGTGGTGGAGTTCATGGAGTTGTTGAATCATATTGTGGATTCACACACCATATCAGATGCCAATGTAGAGAGAATTAATCAGCGTATCATTGAATATATAGAAGAGCAGATTAATATTAAAGGTCAAATAGAAGATGTCGAAGAAAGATACAGCGCTTTAAAAACATTGAGTGATAGAATTTTAAGTCACAATCTCAATAAGCTCGTGGGTCTTAAGGTGAGTACGGAGTCAAATACTGATTTCTCTGATGCTGTAAACTTGTTCAAGTATAGGCTTGAAGAACGAAAAACAAAAGAACAACAAGTTAAGAAAAGTATTCGGCCTTAAAAAAAGATAATCATTCATAAGGTAAAAACATGGATCAACCAGCTACTCAGCGCGAGAATACCGCTACGATGATAAATGCAACCGCGCCTGAGAAATTAAATACTGTGCTTGATCAAGTACTTCAATATGCAAATGAAAATGAAGATTTTTTAAAAGTGGCTGGCATATTTCGTGAGGCAGGTGAACCACTTGCGGTGATGAAAGCATTGATGCTCGTTAGTAAAGATCCACTTGCGAATCCTTTGAAAAATTTACCAGATGATTTTTTGAAAAATCCACATAATATATCTAATATTTATAAATATTTTGTAAAAAACATTAAAGATAAATTTTCTGAAAATGATTCAAAAAATGAAATAATTATTTCTTTTCAAGAAAAGATACTGAAATATTCCTCATTTTCAAGAGAAGAGAAAGAAACCATATCTTTCTTGGATTTTATTCATCAGCTTATAGCCAGTAGCGCCTTATCTGAATCTAAGTTTCTCCATAACCACCTGCATTTGTGCTACAAGATTGCACAAAACCAACATGACAATAAAATGAGTCAAGATGTGGTTGTTTTGGTACTTTGTGATTTGGGGTTTCAAGATTATGTATTTGGTGTATTACCTGTTGAAACACAATTAATTTTTAATCTTAATCTACAAAAAATCATTGCACATAGCTTAAAAACAAAGGGTGATACAGAATTTCAGAATAATTTTAATGAAAAATATCCAGAGCTTGCTGAAAAAATGCAAAGCATGACACAAATGGTATCGCCAGAACCAGAATTAAAACCTGAATTAGAAACTGAAATCTCCGAGAGTACTGCTTCGTTTGATGAAGCATCAACAACAGAGAAGAAAGCATTGCCTTTTGCTGAGCATCAAGAAAAATTAAAAGGCATGTTTAAAGATATCAAGAGCATGGCGACTAAAACAATCGCTGATTTCACGAAAAAGCCCGCAGTGCCTGCCTCTGGTGCTGCGTCCGTTGCACCGAAAGCACCCATTGATTATAAAAAACAAGCCATGGAAGTGTGGTCAAAAACTAAGAAAATTACCAAAGAAATGGTTGCGCTTACCTTGGATAAAGATATTCCAATTGAATTCACGGAGGACAAGGCTGAAGATCTTATTCATTATGATGATTTTTCGGAAAAAATATCTGCTATTTATAGTCATTTGAATGCGTGTATGAAAGCAATAGAAGAAAATAATAAGCAAGAGATTGCGAGTAAACGACTTATTTGCAAAAATGATCAGAAAGAGATTGATATACTTATTTTAGATTTGGAAAAGGAATTTCGTTTGATTTTTAAAGGGCTCCAATCAGGCGAATCACTTGAAGCATTATCTGAGAAACTAAGAGAGATTACAGATAACAAATGGAGACCGCTTGCTAAAATTAGAGAAATTGATCAAGAAGGTATTATTTCTTCTGGTGATGACTTTGATATTAAATTTGAGCGATTACTTTCTTTGCATGCAGGTATTCATCAGGCACTTCAAAGCATGTCGTCACAGGATGTGTCTACGGCAGATGAGGTTTAGTCTATTTTTATAAACTTGTATTTTTTCATTTTAGGCTTTTTTGTCGGCCATTGCGAGTTGTGCAGCGACGAAGCAATCTAAGTAGTTTTACCACTTAAGACTTGTCATTGTTGTTGTAAAGGTGAAATAATATATAAATTATTATGCCTTTTGCGTGGTGATCCATCTTAAAACTTATCTTAAAGCACGCTTCTTAAAGACTTCATGATAGATTGTTGCGTTTTAGCACAGATGTTTTTGTATTTTTTAATCAATTACTGACGGCGTTTATTTGCGATGACGGAATATATGAATAACGTCTTTTGATCTCACCCCGTTTAAATAGGCGCTTGGATCAATCTCTCCTGAAATGTTTGAAAATCAATGGAACGTGCTTGCATAGCAATATCTATTAAACAAAAGATTATGAAAATCTAGTATTCTAATACGCGATAGGTATAATTGAAAACTTCAATTATTAGACAGGGAATAGTTCAATGAAACTGAAAAGTGGCCTAAAGTTAAGTTTGTTAGTAGCCTTAACATCATCATCATCTTTGATTCGCGCTGATAACGAAGTTATTAGCAATGCCTACATTAACCGTTTAGAGGGAGTGAATTTAGGTGCTAGTGTGGGAGGGACAAATTTCCTTGCTAATAAGCTTTGGCATAATACCCAAGCAGGCACATTGATTTCAGCAGCAGACAATAAGATTTATAACAACGGTATGATGGCCAATTTATTTTTTGGTAATAATTGGATTGCATCTGATGGGTATTTCACAGGGGTAGAGCTAGGTTTAAATCTGTTTGGTGGGAAACAACTCACTATGAGTGATAATGCTAATGTAAATGCACAGGTACTAGCCAGTAATATCGCGGACGAAGATGGCTTTGCCACGCTCAATGACACGCTTGCCACACAAACCAAAATTATGCGCCATTTTTTAGAGCCTTACTTTGATGTGAAACTTGGATTTTTACCAAGACCTGATGCATTGTTATATCTCAGAGGCGGTATCAATTATAATAAATTAGCTATTCAAAAGAATATTAGCTACAACATAAACGATTCATCATATAATCTAAATAATACTAACACTATCAATGCAGGCTCTGCTATCAGTGTCAAAACGCATCGAAATAAAATTGGTTTCAGAGTTGGTACTGGCATGGAGTATTTAATTACGCCTTACATTGGTCTTGGCGCAAACTATGTTTATACTTTTTATGCGCGTATTAGCAGTAGCAACACGTCAACGATGCCAACAGCAGTGTGTGATGCGTTAGAAGGCTGTGTAACTGTTGACAGTGTTTCAGTCACTAACAGCAATGCTAAAGTTTATGACCAAGAAGCGATGATTCAGCTCATTTACCATTTTGGTTCATAAATAATGTTTTATCATTGAGAGTAATAATGAAGAAGTTATTTTCTGAAATTACTTTAATAAACCAATTGAAAACTGAGCAAATTGATGCAATGTATCGCTTATTTTCTAATTACTACGAATGCATTGACTTGGCAGGATTTAAGCAAGATTTATCTAAAAAAAATTATGTACTGACTGTCTACAATGAAAATAGACAAATAGTTGGTTTTTCTACTATTTGGCATTATCAAACAACTTATCAAAATAAAAAATTACAGGTCATTTTTTCCGGTGACACTATCATGGCTAATGCTTATTGGGGGAATTCTGCTTTAGCTTTTAACTGGATAAAGTTTGCAGGAACGCTTAAAGCACTACATCCAACTTTGCCTTTGTATTGGTTTATCATCGTAAAAGGTCATCGTACATATCGTTATTTACCTGTTTTTAGCAAAGTTTTTTATCCGCATTATCAACAAGCGACACCAATATGGGAACAAGGTTTAATGAATAAATTAGCCACTGAGCTTTTTGGTGAAAGTTACGATCCTCTTAAAGGCATTATTCATTTTTCTCAATCTCAGGGACACTTAAAACAGAATTGGGCAACGATTCCGATTAATTTGTTAAGCCGACCTGAAGTTCAATTTTTTAAACAGAAAAATCCAAAATATGATCAAGGTGATGAATTGGTTTGTCTTTGTCACTTAGCAGAAGAAAATTTAAAACCTTTGTCAAGACGTTTATTTAAAGAAGGATTTTTGAAAGATAATGCTGAAGTCGCATATTGATAGATCTGATTCTATTTTTCAGGATGATGAGGGAACATGGTTTTTTAGTCGCTATGAAGACGTTAAATGTTTGCTTAGCGATGAAAGATTTTTACGTCGTCCACCTCAGGGAGCAGGTTATGTCCATTTTGATAACGGACATACTGCTTTTGATGAAACAATTAGTTATTGGCCGATTTTTAACGATCCACCTCAGCACACTCGCTTGCGGGAAATATTAGCTTCACTATTTCTGCCGAATCAGTTAAAAAAAATTAAAAATATTATCACTGTCATTACAACAGATTTATTGCAAGTATTATTAAGCTATAATACGACTGATTTTATGCAAACCTTTGCTTCTCCATTACCTGTAGCAGTGATTAATCAGTTATTGGGTACAGAGATTGATAATCCAACTATTCGAGCTTGGTCTATGGGGGTATTGGGGGCATTAGATCAAGGTTCACCACAAGATTTTTCGAATGCAAGTCCAATCATCCGGGCAATGAATTCTTATATCTCCGATATTATTTTGAATCGAGAATATTCTTCTCAAACAGATTGGATAAGTGAATTGATTCGAATCAAAAATGTTTATCATTTATCGCAACCCGAGTTGAACAGTTTGTGCATTTTTTTACTGCTTGCTGGACAAGAAACAGTTCATTTATCTTTGGGGCTTGGTTTAATGGTATTATTGAGAAATCCAAGACAAATACAACTACTACAAGAAAATCCTAGTTTGGTTAATTCTGCTGTTGAAGAGATTTTAAGGCACCAGTCTCCTTTAAAAAAGATATGTCGGTGGACACGGGAGACTATTGTCATCAATAAGGTGGCGATACCTCAAGGGCAATTGATTGTTGGTTTATTAAGTGAGGCTAATCGTGATCCTGTCAGGTATAAAAATCCCGCTGAATTTGATATTATGCGTAGTAATAATCGACATTTAACTTTTGGTTGTGGGATCCATCATTGTCAAGGAGCAATGTAGATCGGAAGAGCAC
>JBFWLB010000040.1:0-23335 GCA_050252335.1 Candidatus Berkiella sp.
ACTGCGGGCTATATTTCTTTCGTTCAGCTTTGGGTTGGATAGCATTTGTTTGTTTCTGAGTCATTTAACACCTCTAAGACAGATTGTACTCTCTTAGTGTGGTGTCCGGAAAGTCGGGGCAAGATCACATCCAGGATTTATATATAAAATAACAGAGCATCAAAATAGCCATGGGATTGTGTATCAAACGGCACGAACTGATTTGTTACAGCTATCTGATAAATTTAATTTTTTAATGAAAGAAAAGAAGGGTAAAAGTTTTGTTTTTAGATCGCCACGTGATTTAACAGATAGAATTCAAGGACAATAGACTCAATAAACTATGTAAACTTACTTAATTTGGCTCCCCGAGTGGGACGATTTTCGAACTTTTCGGGTTGAGATTTTAGAAACGGTTAAAAATTGGCCAAGACACCCAGTTGTTTGACCATCCACTGGCAGCCCAGAGTTTGCATTTAATCTGTCCATTATCAATATGACACCAAAGGGCTTGCGGTGAATAGCGCTCTTAATCACCGCAAAAAATACCGCAATTAATCTTGCTATTGCGGTAAATAAAAGCTATAATCACTGCAAATAATCCGGCGATTAATATGTGGATATACAAACATCAGGATTGGCCAAACTTTCACTGGGATGCCCAAAGACTATCTTTTAAGCTAGCTAATCTTAGGCACCGGCAAGGTCATTTGCTTGGTAGAATGGAAGGTTTGGGCTTTGAACTTAAGCGTGAAGCCAGTCTTAACACTTTGACGAATGATGTGGTGAAATCTTCCTGGATTGAGGGAGAAAACCTTAACCCTGAAGAAGTGCGCTCATCCATTGCGCGTCGTTTGGGGATAAATATTGCTGGATTGATACCTGCAAGCCGCGATGTTGAAGGCATTGTTGAAATGATGCTTGATGCCACACAAAAATTTTCCAAGCCCCTTACCGAAAAACGTTTATTTGATTGGCATGCGGCTTTGTTTCCTACAGGTCGTAGCGGAATGCATTCCATTATTGTTGGAAATTGGCGTAACGACGAAGATGGCCCTATGCAGGTTGTCTCTGGCCCTATCGGTCATGAAAAAGTTCACTTTGAAGCGCCAAGCGCAGACAAGCTTAAAAAAGAGATGGCAGCATTTCTTTCATGGTTTGAAAATCAAAGTAATCTTGATCCTATTTTAAGAGCAGGGATTGCTCACCTTTGGTTTGTTACACTTCATCCCTTTGAAGATGGGAATGGGCGTATTGGCAGAGCCATTGCTGATATGGCGTTGGCACGAGCAGATAACATATCCGATCGCTTCTATAGCCTTTCCACGCAATTTGCTTTTGAGCGGAAAGATTATTATAACCAGCTAGAAAAACAGCAACGAGGCACACCTGAAATTACTGGTTGGTTAGAGTGGTTTTTAGATTGCCTTGGTCGTGCTATTTCTAGTGCAGAAGATACATTAGGCAAAGTACTATTCAAAGCGCAGCTTTGGGCCAAGATTAACCAACATCCTGTCAATGATCGACAGCGTCTTATTATTAACAGAATGTTGGAAGATAATTTTGTAGGACATATGAATACATCAAAATATGCCAAGCTGGCGAAATGTTCAAATGACACCGCTCTCAGGGATATTCAAAATCTAAAGGTTAGGGGAATTTTTATACAAAATCCTGGAAGCGGACGAAGTACCAGTTATCGATTGCCTAATAAGCTTTGAATTCTAGAAATATAAATTTGCATATAAAAAGCACTGAATCGCCTATTGATAAGGATGAAGTAAATGAGTTCGACTGAATATTATGATAAAAACACGCAAGAATTTTATGAGCGTACAGCTAATCATGATATGTCTGAGAGCTATAACGCATTTTTATTGTTACTGCCAAATAAAGCGAATATTTTAGATGCCGGCTGTGGCCCCGGGCGTGATGCTAGATATTTTATGAATAGAGGGCATAACGTTATGGCATTTGATGCTTCTATTGAAATGGTTAATTTTTGTACTAAATTAACTGAGCAACCAGCACTTCATTTAAAATTGCAAGATATCACTTTTCAAAATCAATTTGATGGTATATGGGCAAATGCATCTTTACTGCATGTTCCATTCAATGAATTAAGAAGCACATTTAAGAAATTTAACGAAGCGTTAAAATCTCAGGGAATACTATACGCATCATTTAAATATGGAAATGAGATTGAGAGAAAAGCTGAGGGAAGAATATTTTACGATCTAAATGAAACTAAGCTTATCCCTTATTTAGATGGATTTTTTGATATCATTAAAATTTGGCGAGAAGAGGATAAATTTAGTTGGGTTGTACCAAGCGCAGATAATGCGTGGTTAAGAATACTGGCAAAGAAAATTTAATTAAAGTTTCTCTGTGTTACTATCAAAACTTTGGAAGTTATTTTTCTTGATAAATTGGCTCCCCGAGACGGACTCGAACCGCCGACCCAGTGATTAACAGTCACTTGCTCTACCGACTGAGCTATCGGGGAAGATAATCCTTATTAACAATGTGTTAACAAGGATTAAGTGCGCATACTACGTTGCCGTTTAACTTAAGTCAAGCGGCTTTGCAGGCAACTGATAATCTTTTCATAGATTCTTTTAAATTCTCCATGCTAGTTGCATAAGATAGTCGCATATAACCATTCGCACCAAAGGCAGAACCTGGTACAACGGCTACGCCTACGGTGGTTAATAGGTGTTCTGCAAATTGCACATCATCCGTCATGTCTAAACGCTGCATAGCGCCTTCTACATTAGGGAAAGCATAGAAAGTGCCATCGCCTGGTTTGCAGCTGATGCCGGGCATTTTATTGAGTTCTTCGACCATAAAGTCATGACGTTGTTTGAAATGTTTTACCATCTCATACACAGTATCAAAGCTACCTTTCAAAGCCGCTTCTGCTGCAGCTTGTGCAATAGAGCAAGGGTTAGAAGTACTTTGACCTTGGATTTTATTCATCGCTTTGATTAAGTTAACAGGGCCTGCTGCATAGCCAATGCGCCAACCTGTCATAGAATAAGCTTTTGAAACACCAGATAGTACAACGCTGCGCTCTAAGAGATCAGGGCAGACCATTGGGATGTTGTAGAAGCTTCCGTTCCATAAAACATGCTCATACATATCATCTGTTGCGATCAGCACTTGTGGATGCTTGCGCAGTACTTCCCCCAGTGCCATTAATTCTTCTTTAGAATACGCAAAGCCGGTTGGGTTAGAAGGGCTGTTGATAAAAAATAATTTAGTTTTGTGAGTAATTGCCGCGTCGAGTTGTTGTGGTGTGATTTTAAAATCTTGCTCTATGCCCGCATCGATAAAAACAGGTTTACCATCTGCTAGTAAAACCATATCAGGATAAGAAACCCAATAGGGGCCTGGAATAATGACTTCATCATCTTTATCAATGAGTGCTTGTAATAAATTATAAATGCATTGCTTTCCACCCGTGGAAACAATCACTTGATTTGGGTTAAAGCTTAACTTATTAAAATTTGCAAATTTTTGAATAATGGCTTCTTTTAAGCTGGGCGTACCATCAACTGCGGTATACTTGGTTTTGCCTTCATTCATTGCGCGCTTAGCGGCTTCTTTGATATGGTCTGGGGTATCAAAGTCTGGTTCGCCTGCACCCAAGCCAATAACATCTTTACCTTGTGCTTTGAGTTCTTGTGCACGTTGTGTAACAGCTAATGTGGGGGAAGGCTTAATTTTATTGACTCTGTTAGCAAGTTGAATATCCAATTTTTTTCTCCTTGGGCTAAGCATAATGATGATAATTTTGATGAGCGCACTATGCCACATTTGTTAGTAAGATGTAATGTGCACACACTTTTAAAGATGATAAAAGCATGACGAAAAAATTAGAAATTGTATCCAATTATGCACCAGCGGGTGATCAACCAAATGCAATCAAAGCACTGGTTAAAGGTGTGCTTGCAGGCGATCCTTTCCAGACGCTTTTAGGTGTAACCGGCTCAGGGAAAACCTTTACGATTGCGCATGTCATTGAGGCGGTACAAAAGCCAACCATTATTTTAGCGCCTAATAAAACTTTAGCGGCTCAATTGTATGGGGAAATGAAAAGCTTCTTCCCTAAAAATGCAGTGGAGTATTTTGTTTCTTATTATGATTATTATCAACCAGAAGCCTATGTTCCTTCTTCTGATACCTTTATAGAAAAAGATGCCTCTATCAATGAGCATATTGAGCAGATGCGTTTGTCTGCAACCAAAGCCTTGCTAGAGCGCAAGGATGCTGTCATCGTCGCAACGGTATCTGCCATTTATGGCTTGGGCGATCCTGATTCTTATTTGAAGATGATGTTGCACTTGAAAAAGGGCGATAGCATCGATCAACGTGAAATTTTAAGACGGCTCGCAGAATTACAATATACCCGTAATGATTTAGAACTGCATCGTGGTAACTACCGTGTGCGAGGGGATGTGTTGGATGTTTTTCCGGCTGAGTCGGAGCAATTAGCGGTACGTATTGAATTGTTTGGCGATGAGCTTGAGCACATCAGTATTTTCGATCCTTTAACGGGAGAGATCAAAGATACCTTAGAGCGCATTACGATTTATCCTAAGACTCATTATGCAACACCTAGACAAGTTATTTTAGAAGCGGTTGAGAACATTAAAGAAGAATTGTTTTTGCGTTTGCAAGAGCTGAATCGTTTGCAAAAATTAGTAGAAGCGCAGCGCTTAGAGCAGCGTACCAAGTATGATATAGAAATGCTGATTGAATTGGGCTATTGCAATGGTATTGAGAATTACTCAAGACTTTTAAGCCAAAGAGCACCAGGCGCACCGCCACCAACCTTGATTGATTACTTGCCTAAAGATGCCTTAATTATTTTAGATGAGTCGCATGTTATGGTGCCGCAATTGGGGGCGATGTATAAGGGAGATAGATCGCGTAAAGAAACCTTGGTTGAATATGGCTTTAGATTACCATCGGCCTTAGATAATAGGCCGTTACGTTTTGAAGAGTTCTTAGAGATTATCCCCACTGCTATTTTTGTGTCTGCAACACCCGGAGATTATGAGATTGAACAATCCACTCGTGTGGTAGAGCAGATTGTGCGTCCAACGGGATTGTTAGATCCGGTTTGTGAAGTGCGACCAGTCGATAGCCAAGTAGAAGATGTGCTGTCTGAAATTAATCAACGTGTCAAAATTAAAGAGCGGGTATTGATAACAACCTTAACTAAAAAGATGGCCGAAGATTTAACACAGTATTTGGCAGACAGAAAAGTTAAGGTGCGCTATTTGCATTCAGACATCGATACGGTTGAACGTGTTGAGATTCTGCGAGATTTACGCTTAGGTGTGTTTGATGTCTTGGTGGGTATTAACTTACTTCGCGAAGGCTTAGATTTACCAGAAGTATCTTGCGTGGCCATTTTTGATGCGGATAAAGAAGGATTCTTACGTTCGAGCCGTTCATTGATTCAAACCATTGGCCGTGCTGCGCGTAATGTGAATGGTAAAGTAATTTTATACGCCAATACGATTACCAAGAGTATGAAGTATGCGATGGATGAAACAGCACGTAGACGCAAAAAACAGGCCGCTTACAACAAACAACATGGTATTACACCAAAGACTATCGAAAAGAAAATTGCTGATATTATGGGCGGGGCTTTTGTTACTAAAAAGATGGGTAAGAAAGCAAAATCCAAAACAGAGCGACTTGAGGTTTCTAATCCTGTGGTTGAAGAAATGCGTGCCCTATTGGAGCAATTACCCATTGCACCAGAAAAGGCTGCCCAACATCTTAAGCGCTGGGATAAGAAGATGTATGAATATGCGAAGAATCTAGAGTTTGAGCAAGCTGCCTTAATTCGTGATGAGATGCAGCGATTCAAAGAACTGGCTTTTATTAGCAATACTAACTAATAAAATTATTACTTGCAGTTACAGTACTAAAAATGTTAATTTATCGCCTCAATTGTAGGCGCGTAGCTCAGTGGTAGAGCATCACCTTGACATGGTGGTGGTCGGTGGTTCAATCCCACTCGCGCCTACCATATTCTTGTGGATACCGCTGTCCAGAGAAATTTAAATTATCGTGCCATTAAGCCGATCTTCTTTCGCCTTTCATTCAAGTCTTCAAGTGTGCCATCATAGGGCAATAATTCAATTTCTTTCTTTTTGTCATTGTAGGTTACTTGTGTTCCGTACTTCAGCTTCATGCCAAATTTTCTATAATGGGAAGTTATGCGATCATATAAGTTAGCATAGTGTATTGGATCAATCTCTTTCTTGGATAAACAATATTCCATTAAATATAAAACCTTATGTTGAAATTCAGGATCATGCATTGCATGCTGCACGATAATCCATGCATCCTCACTTGCCTTAAACCCAAACTCAGGAATAGTTATCCATAGATATTGTTCCAGGATTTTTTTTAATTCATTAACAGCCGTCCTATTTTGATCTTCTACAATCTTTAAAAATTCTGGTGTTATACATTGTGTATATTGTTCTTCTCGCATCAGAACTTCAATTTTTGATAGAGTATCTAACCTATTCTTCACATATTCTTTATCATCGAGTCTATTTGGCTGAAGTGATTCTGGGGTTATTTGCTCAATTGCTTGTCTAAGGTCATTTAAAGTATTATTTTGGCAAGTATTTCCATTGCCAAAAGTTAACATGGAAAAAACAGCCATTAATAAAATAATGCTAATTTTAAATTGCATTTTTATAATATTCCGTAATAAAAGATAATGCCGTTCCCCTTATTATAAAGTATTCCTAAGAAAAGATAGTTAAGCACTCACAGTCATTCATTTTTATCTGAGGTGTGGCTATTATTTAAGCATGTGATTGAGTAGTGTTTGGCAACTTGATATTAGCTCATTCAAAAGCTGCTCATCAACTTCAAGGTGTCCTTCGTATTCAGCAAGATTACGTTGATCATGACATTTAGATAATATTCGCCAGACCTCAGGTCCAAGACCAGTTGTATGAGGTAATGCTTGAAATACGATGTACCGATTATTCGCGCGGTATCCACATTTGCGTAAAGCGACCAAAGCTAGCGCGTGAGCATCCTTTAATCGCGCTCTTCCTGAGTTAACGAGTCCGGTATATTCTGTTCCATCAAAAGGCTCTTTCTTAATCTGACCTATTTTGACAAGGCTATCCAAGTTTTTTGAGTTCATCCTCTGTACCAATTAAGAAAATCTTTGGTTGATTTAAAATCTTTGTAATAAAACTATTTTTCTCATTAATTTTTTGTCCCCACTCATGTGGGGTATGGAAAGTTGGATTTATTTTTCTTTCAAGTTTTAATTCAGTTTCACTGATTGTACTAAAGAAATCACTATAAGTTAAATCCTTGCCGATGAGCATTATATCAATATCGCTATTTACATTATCAGTTTGTTTAGCAATTGAACCATAAATAAATGCTACCAGAACTTTGTCATGAAATGGTTCTATTGCTTCCCGTAATACATCTGCTAGCCCAAAGGTTTTTAAAGTGATGTTGCGTAACTCATGAAATAAAGGAGAGGCTTGGTTGGCTTTATATCTTTTTTGGTTACCAGCGACTTTTAGCGTTATTAACCCGACACTTGATAGTTGCTCCAATTCTCTTTGGACTGCACCAGAGCCCATTTGGGTGTGTCTTATGATTTCATTCGTATAAAAATCTTTATTTGGTTGGCCATATAGAAGCCCCAAAACTCGCTGGCGCGTTTTAGAAAAGAGTGCATTTGCAAGACTTTTGAATTTTGTGCTCATATTGGGTATGATAATGCCCAAATTGGGTATTGTCAAGTATATAATTGTTTATTTAGAATCCGAGGTATTCTCATTAAATCCAGAAAATATAGAGGTATGTAGCAGTGGCAAATCTTGAGATATAGGTAACAGTTCTTTTATCATCCGTCCAAAAACAGGTACTTTCTCTTTACGGTAATGTGGATTTATCGTAATCGTTTTGAGTGCATTGTTGTGATCAGACACGCTCACTTTAATAGCTTTTGTCTTGAGTAGTGGATCAATTTCTATATGCTTGACAGGTAACCCTTCTCTTAAGCCTAATCGATAAGCCACACTTTCTTTGGAAAGACCAACAATTCTATTTTCAAGAAAGGTATTTATGATATCTATATCATATTTGGGCAGTTCAGCATCCGTTAATTTAAGTGGGTACTCTTTTAGAGCTAAATCTATCTCACTACTAAAGTGTTCGCATCTAATAAAGTACTTAGCATAAGCTTCATAAATATCTAATGATATTAATTGAGCAAGGGTGTTTATTAAATCTGATTCTGTAAAATGTGTTTTATAATAAGGGCTAGATGTTTCAGCTAATGAGGGGATAACATCTAATAATGATTTGCCTTGCTTATTCAGAACTTGATTGCAATATTGAGCGAATAAATGCCCTTTAACGTAGGGAATGCCATGTAACTCTGGATTATTCCAATAATATAAGGCAACCTCTCTATTTGGAATAGATTGAAAAGGCGAAATATAATGTGCTTTCAACACTCTATTTTTAATATTAATATAAGCTTGCGTTGTCAAAAGTTTTGATTTAAGTGCAAGTTCAATGCTCAAAAAATCATTAAACCCTTCAAAAAACCACATAGAAGCTAAATAGTCGTGTGACGCTTTTATTTTCTGTCCCACCCAATAATGAAAAAGCTCATGTGCAGTGTGTCTAATGAGTTCTTCTCTTGGTTCTGATAGCCAATCCTTAGCATGCACAAATAGTGCGCTGTTTTTTAGATGTGTAGCTGAAAATGATTCGTGAGTTTGTTCATCCTCAATTAAAGCCACAAGATAATATGGGATGTTGCCTTCGTTCATTGACGTTCGTTGCGTCAGAATCAAATCTATTGCATCCTTTTCCCAATGCATTTGAGCCTTTGAAGGTTTCTTATTGTAGGCAAATACTATTTTGTTTTTTGCATTTCCTATTTTAGAAATGTACAAATTGCCACCTAAGAAAACACCCTCTAGTAACTCGTCCATAGAGATGATTTGAAACGTTTGCTCTAAAGCATAACTATTAATTATTCGATAATTTCGTTTATTTGTAGGAGTAAGCCAGTGTAATTTTATTTCATTAAGAGCATCAGTGGCTTGGAAACTAGGTACAATAAATGCAGTTTTTCCAATAAAATAGAAATATTTTTTTGTAATATGGGCTTTAAAACGATGTTGATTATTGTTAACTAAATCATAGCCTAAGTTAATGCAAGCATTTGGCTGGGAAATAATATATTTCTCATATGGGTAAGCACCATCAACTATCCAAGCATCCTGCATATTTTGGTCTTGCAGATTAATGTTGACAATATTATCAAATAGTTTCTCTGCATCAGTCCATTGATTGGGGAGCAATAATTTTGTTATGCCAGTTTTATCTGATTGAAAAGACATTTTGATATGAATGAGATTTTGGTTTTCCTCTTCTCTAGTCTCAGATACTTGGTATTTTATTGTCTGAGAATAGCCTTCCAATGCATAAAAGAATATCACTAAAGATAGAATAAGTTGAATAATATTACTCATTTAAGCTTCTTGTTTATTTAAGTTGTCAATTATGTATTCAATAGGATTATAAATCAGCCAAAAATATGTTTTGGTTGATTAAATCGATTAGTACTAAAGTATTATTAAAAAAATTATACCCCAAAATCCCATCTACTTGTGGTTCTTGGAATTCGATTTTATGAAAGAAGTGATCTACAACTGTAAAATTATTAAAATTGAGATTGGCTAAATTTTGATCGATATTGCCTAAAATATCTGGCTTGATGATTGATGCAGTTGCTCCTGTATCTAGCAAAAAAGTAGCTGCTTTTGTATTGTTTATTTTTCCAGATATAACTAAACCCTCATCGTTGGGTTGATAAGATATTTTTTGCCAATTTTTTTCGTTATAAGGAAAAGGTATAACGTTATGTTCAAAAATAACTATTTTTTGATTTGAATAGTCGATAATTAGTTTTTTATTTAAAAATAAGTTTATTCCAATGATGCCGTCGTGTTGTTCATGGAAATTGTCTGCAATAAGTCCTTCTTCTTTTGAATTATTGCTTTTATCAGGAGAGAATTTTAAACCCCAAGGTTGATATGAATAAGTATTAATCTGAGGTATCGTCATTGAATTTATGGTGAGCTTGGGGATAATAACTTCGTATGAAGAAGTTATCTGTCCGCTTGAATCTATAGATTTTCTAATTTTTCCGGTTTTTATTGCAGTATTTAAATTTTGTAATATTTTTTCATTTAGGATTAATGAGACATTTGAGCCAGTATCAAATAATAATTTAACTTCTTTTTTCTCAATCTTTCCAATAATCAATGGAATGTAATGAGAAGTGTTTAAGTTAATTTCCCGTGTATCTTGTGCATTAACTGTTAGAGAGAAACTATAAAAAATAAACATGCAAAGATAAAATTGATATTTTAAATACATAAATTTCTTTTAACATCAGTTAAGATTTAATCTATTATATAATCTGTATCTATAATTGGAAATATACTTAATATAGTATATCCCTTAATTGAACATGCTATCATTTTTAATGAAGTTTTTTATCTTGATTGTGATATGTAATAAGGTAAAATTGGAATGAATTTATCTCAGTTAAGTTGGATTCTTTAAAAGAAGAGGCTGAAAGATTGAATGAGCAAGCTTTGAAAGAGCATGTATTGCCTGAAACTTTATGAAAAATTTATTTTTATATTCTATAACCCTTGTTGCTATATGCTTGTTTGGTCAGGCACATTCTTCTGAGTGTCTTGTGGATGTGTATGGTACGGAAATGGTCTCTGCCAAATGGATTTGTGAAACATTTGAAACAGAAATTGAAAATTTAATAGTTCAAATAAAGAAGGATGATTTTGCAAATATTTATGAGCTGAGCGATGAAGAGAGAGACCCTAGAGAGGCAATTATTAATCAGCTTAAGAAAAATAATAGTTTTGAATATGTTAACTTGGCACCTATTATATATGCTGATCACAGTATTTACATTACTGTTGATATCGTTGAAAAAGAATCTAAAAGGCTTTCTCTATTTTTACCTCAACCAATGATGACTATTTCAAGCATAGATGACCTGCTTAATGTGTGGAATGAATATGAGCGTACTGGTGGTAGATTGGTATTGACTGATAAAGATTTTAAAGGTTTTAAGAAATGCCCTGCTTATCATTGTCTTTTTGGTTTTGAAGATCCTAAATTAGAAAAATATGGTGTAATGTTTGCTCAGCAAGTGCCCTCCGTAAAAAATGAGCTTATACAAGTTTTGAGATTTGATAAAGATCCTTATAAAAGAGCATCAGCTGCTTATTTGCTTGCGCATATTGAAAATGCACATGAATTATCTTACATTCTTACACCTCAAATCTATGATTCAGATCCGCATGTGCGAAATAGTGTTCTTCGAGTTCTGGGTTCTTTGTTGTCAACTGAAATGATAGATGATTTTCCTAAGGAGGCAATTATAGCGGCGTTAAATTTTCCGAATTTAACAGATCGTAATAAAGCACTCTATGTCTTGTCTAATATTGCTCTAAATGTTAAAAATCATCAGTATATATTGCAAGAAGCAGGTGTTTATTTAATTGTTAATTTAAAAATGAAGCAGCCGAATTTACATTCTTTTGCTTATAGCATATTAAAATTGATTAGTGGTAAGAATTTTAATGAACATGATTATACTGCATGGGAAAGATGGTTGGATGAAGAGCTTTCATAAGTTCCTATGTCCTATTCTTCTTTTATTTTGTTAGGTTCAGAAATAAAGGTGAACTAATTCAAGTCACATATCCTCTCGCGATCTTTAATTTGGTTCAATACCATCACTCATAATCTTCAAATATTGGCTATAAACATAGATCTTATTTCGAGAATGCCCAGTTATTTCTTTTACAATATTCAGTGATAATAAATTCTTTAGTGCTGAATTGACTGTTGGTAGACTTAAATCGCAATTCATTTCAATTTTCTTGCTATCTGTGATTGGAGTTCTCAATAGATAATGATGCACCGTTAAAGTAGAAGTAGCAGCTCTACCTATACCTTCAATTTTTTTTCTATCTTCGTTTAATAATTTAAGAACATTTCTTATGGTATCCACCGCTTGATTGGCTGTTTCAATAATACCTTTCAAGAAAAATTGCAGCCATTCTTCCCAATCTCCTGTTTCTCGAACATATTGTAGGTGTCTATAATAATCATTTTTATTTTTCTTGAAATATAAGCTTAAATAAAGTAGTGGTTCTTGTAATATTCCTTCAACACATAAAATAAAGGTAATAAGCAGTCTTCCTAACCGCCCATTTCCATCTAAGAAAGGGTGGATAGTTTCAAATTGAACATGCGCCAACGCTGCTTTAATCAAAGCAGGTACTTTTCCTTTTTCATCATGCAAAAATTTTTCAAGGTCGCTCAATAAATCTAATATGTGTTCTTGAGGCGGAGGAACAAAAGCTGCATTTCCAGGTCGAGTGCCACCGATCCAATTTTGAGATTTCCTAAATTCACCTGGCTGTTTTCCTGCGCCTCGACCTTTCTGCAAAAGAATTTCATGCATTTCTTTAATTAATCGAAGTGAAAGGGGAAAATCTTCTTTGATGCGTTGCTGCCCATACTCCATTGCGGCTACATAATTAGATACTTCGATGACATCATCAATAGGTACATTTACAGCTTCTTTATTCTCATACATGAGAAGATCTGACAATGTAGATTGAGTGCCTTCGATTTGAGATGATAGAACAGCTTCCTTTCTTACGTACATGTAAAGAAATAAAGAGGGATCAGGAACTGTAATGCTAATACCGTCTAATCGGCCAAGTGCTAAATTTGCTTGATCTAAGAGAGGGTATATACACTCCATTTCAAGAGGGGGAGTAGGAGGTAAAGGCGCTGGTAAATAAGCATTCACTGTCTCACCACTTACCGTGTTTTTTATAAGTTTCCCAGAATCAGGTCTATGCACCATATTTATACAGCCTCATAATAAAGGATATGGTATTTTATTTAATTATGAACCAATATAAATTAAAAGCTTTAATTAAGCAAGATTCATAATAAAGAATGATGCCGTTTCCTTTATTATAAAGTATTCCTAAGAAAGATAGCTAAGCACAGTCATTCCCACTTGCGCCTACCAAGTTTTTGTCCAATGGTATTCAACGAAGTTTAAAATCTAATAAAATCACAAACTTTGAAATAAGGGTTATTTTCGTTTAGAAAGCTTTTTGTAAATCTTATCTTTATCACGTTTGCCAACAGCAAGCACAAGAACGACAATTTCTTTATCAATAACTTCATAAACAAGACGATATCCTGATGAACGAAGCTTAATTTTGTAAACATCGTTATAGCCACTCAGCTTTTGTTTAGGAATACGGGGATTTTCTAAGCGCTTTTTGAGAGCTTTTTTAAACTCTTTTCGAATAGTGTCACCGAGTTTTTCCCATTCTTTTAAAGCACTAGGTACAAATTTGAGGTTATAAGTCATCTAAGGAAACCGAAATAGCTTTATCCTTTTCTTTGCGACGCTCTTTTACGATTTCAGTGAGCTCATAGTCTTCGAGAATATCTAGCATGGCCGCATAAACATCGGCAGGGATAAGATACGCCATAGGCACATTATGATTAAGAATGGCTACAGCTTTTC
Source organism: Candidatus Berkiella sp. (assembly GCA_050252335.1). Lineage (GTDB taxonomy): Bacteria > Pseudomonadota > Gammaproteobacteria > Berkiellales > Berkiellaceae > Berkiella_A. The sequence goes on from JBFWLB010000040.1 coordinate 13,667, forward strand.
CATTTGCTTGTTTAAGCGTAGCAGTGGGGTTCTTCTTTAGCTCAGATATACTAACGGATAAGTTTGCGTGTATTTGTTCCATAAGGCACCTTTTTAAGGTCTGTATATATATCTAAATATAGACTATATTTTAGGTCATATCAATTCTAGACCCTAGCTTGCAGATGAGCTGTTGAAAATAAAATTAAAAAAGAGGGGATAGATCGGAAAAAACAGAAAAGGCGATATTACACCCTATTAGAGAAAACTCTAAAATAACGATTAGCAATTTAAGTAAGTCTCAATGTATTCCTATGTGCCATTGAGACAATTCTTTCCTTTTGGTTTCGAGTAGTTAAACTTCAACTGTGTAACCTAATTCCACATCACAGGCTGCTTGTCCTCCTCGTATACCCCAATTTTCATTGCTTGTTTCTCTTAAAAGAATTTTGACATGATCTTTAGGGATATCTAATAACGCTAAATTTTCAACTATTTGATGATATAGATTTCGTTTGGTAGCAAGAGAGCGTCCTACGATGCAGTCAATACTAATATTTGTATATCGTTCAGGATGAGTTTTGGTTGCAGGGGCAGGGAAGCGATGAGGTTCATGGGCTAAAAGACGAACATTGATATCGTCAGGTCTTTTGAAGGCTGCTTCGATGGCGGAATGAACAGCGTCTATTATGGCTATCTCTTGTTCGGGAGAATATTTTTTTCTAACTTCGATCAATACAAATGGCATGATACTTATCCCTTTAATGCTGAATTGAAAGTTGAGAGACTTAAATTGCAGTTCATCTCAATCATTAAGCAAGAGCCATGATACCAAAGATAATTAAGTACCGTCATCGCCATATTTTATTATCGAAAAGCAATCATAATCGGTGATGGTAGGATTTCTTATTATCGCTGGTGAGAATAAGAAATGCCCTTATTATCGAAAATGTTCGAAATCGATAATAACGACCCTTCTTTAAAAAAGGTATTGCTCCTCGCAAAAAATAGCGTATCTTTATGTCACTTAATAAATCAGTAGACAGATTTTGCTAATACAAGGCTAAGTGTACAAAATATAGGGGGTTAAATGGTAGTAGAAGGTATCAAAAGCAGTAGTAAAAAGAATCCAATCACTCATTTTTGGAATAAACTTGAATTCTACAGCTTAAGCCCACGACTAAACAGATTAAAATATATTGCATTAAACTCATTTTGGTTAAGCATAATTTTTATATTAGTACTCATTGATCAAAAAGTAGCTATTATGTCATCAGGTGTGAAAGGGCTTATTATTTTCTTAATATTACCCAATTTTATTGGCTTAAGAATAAGAAGATTAAATGATTCGAATCGTTCAGGTTGGTGGTTATTAATTAACCTCATTCCAATTCTGGGAAATATTATCTCTCTGGTTCTTTTATGTTTTTGGCCTGGCACGAAAGGTGAAAATCGTTATGGAGAAGAGCAATCAAAAGTGGAACGGTTTTATTATTTTTTGATTTTATCAACACCTTTAGTTCTTTTGCTATCAATATTATTAGGATTTTCAAGTGGGGAAAACTTAGTGCGGTAGTATTAATTCCCTCGAACTCGAGGGAATTAACATTTTAATATCTGCTTTAGCTAATTTTCAATTTTCCAAAGACGTTATTTAACCCTTCTAGTGGATCTTCTTCAATAGCTTGTACTTTATTTTTATAATCGGCAAGCATTTTCTGCTTAGCTTGATACGCGCTACCTGCCTGAGCCATAAATAAGAGTGCTTTATTATTTGCAACATCTGCCTCTCTTTTACTACCCCAATCAAATGCTTCTAAATGCCATAATATGCCTGCTGTTGGGGCACCAAATTTAGAAGTAAATGCTTCGACCGTATCTTCTTCTGGGCTCATTTCTGTTTGCTGACGTGTTTGGATAGACACATCTTCATTTTGTTTAGCCGTTGCAGAAATTTCAAAATTTTCTGGGATTTTCTGTGCACTTGGCGCCATCCAATGAATACTATTGACGGGTAATATATTTTCGTCTTCTGTATCATCCAGATCTAACATGGCATGTAGTAATGTGTTTTCGCTGATTTCAACATCATGTACATGCTTATTGTATGTCATTTTACCTGTTTCACTGATACGCGGCATGCCACCGCCGTAGTTGTGATCAGTCACTTCTTCAATGCTGCCACCCAAGGTTTCCCAAAGCGTCCAAGAACCTGCACAGACTGCCAAAATAGGGCGCCCGCGTCTGAGTGCATCTTTGATAACACTCTTTTCAAATCGAATACGTGCTCTGTGTATAGCAGGTGCTTTTTCATAGGATTCCCGTGTCATACCAGGCACAAATAATAGTCCCCCATCCGTATAGGCATTTAGTTTAAGCGGCACAGGGCGTGCTAAGGTTGCATCTATGGGGGTATGAGGAATATTCACGGTTTGCGTTGAAATATAGGACTTTAATTGATTGGTACTAATACTTGGATTATCTGCATGGATAATTGTAGTTGGAAACCCCGTATGGCTGGCCAGAGTATAGTGATCGTAAAAAGCAGCCTTGCCTAAATGTTTGCCTTCTAGGCGATATGAAATTGCAATCGCTGCTTTGGGGGCTGGTTGAGGTTTAAAAGTTTTTTTAGGTGCTTTGCCTTTTTTTGGCGTACCTTTGATCATAGTGGTCATCTTAGTTCTATTAGTAATAAAGATGCATGATTATACGCAGTAATCAAAAAATTGCATTAGGGCACAATAGCAAGAAAAATATGTGCTTATGCACCTATTTGTGATTTTTATCGGTATTTCTGTCGGGATTATTATATTGAATTTGAAATCAAACTAAAAATAAATATAATGTACTTCTGTGTCATTAGGTAAGAGTTGCTTTAGTTTTATGATGTTAGAAGGCCCTAAACCATCCATTTCTCCAGATAATTTATTAGTTGGGGATATTATTTATTTTATGGATTCATCTAAGCAAGCAATTCATGTTGCGGTATATACAGGTAAAAAAGAAGATACACATTTCATTACCCATTCTGTTTCTGCGCCGTACAATTCTGTCATGACAACTCGCTTAAAAGCAGATGTCTATCCATATAAAGTATATCGTTGTACAGACTTTAATCTTGCGATGCAAGTGACGTGTAGGATGCTTTCATGGGTAAACCATGGGCTCAATTTTAGTCATGGAAAATCAGATGGTATATATTCAAATTTTATAGATGCGTATCCGAATTGCCATCCTGTAGAAGGTGGTCGAAATCAGTTGGAACATGCAAAAAAAGATTTTGATATTATTTTTTATAGATATATTTCCATGGCTTCTCATCCCAATCAGCCCTTTATGGTAAATGATATACAAAATGAAGGCGCTCGTTGTAGCGAGGCGATTGTGATGGCATATAATATTGAAACACTATTATGTGCTGATGCTGTGCATTCTATAGACAAGTTAAATGTACATTGGGTTACTGATAAAACCACTGTGTCGCCAGAAATAATAGCAGATAAGTTTAGTCCGCATTCAAATTATTGGGCTTATTTTCAACGTGCAAATAATCCTGATGAGTATCAGCCTCACGGAAAATTACCCGAGAATGGTATTAAAGATGGGCATTACCCTTGCTCATTGTCTGCTTGGAACTATGAGCAATATCCTTCTATTGAAGTGTTTGTGCAACAATATCCGTTTTTATTACCATTAGATTCTAAAATAGTCTCATCCTGGGCGTTGATGACTTACATGCAAAATACACCTGGGTTATGGCAGGATATGGGTGAGTTGATGGTGCCTGAAATTTGCTACCCACTGGCCGAGCTAGAAGCAGAAGAACGCAAAAAAGAGTGGAAAGACTATGTTGTGCAGCTATTTCAGAAGCGTGATTTATTTCAAAATTATTTTAAAGAAAATCTTGAAAAAGCTGAGCAGCTCGAAAAATTTCAATACTCTCCAACGAAACGAAATGCGAGTATTTTGGTTAAAAAGACTCGGCCGCTTTCTGTAGATCTAGGAGAATTTTTACAAGATTCATCGATGGATATGATAGGATCTGAAGAAGCAAATATTTTTTCTGCTTCTACACAAGCGATTATATTCGGACGAGCAAATAAATATACAAGCCCTGAGAAAAAAGTAGTTGCAAGTTCTAAAGTTACTTTGCAAGGTACGCCCTCTTGTAGAAAATTGTTTTTTTAAATTAAAGCAATGTACAGCAACAATGTCGGCGATGTCTCTTTGCATCCTCAATGTTTTCGTTGCCTTGAGCCATATTTTCTTTGCCAATTTCTGTATTAGTGGCAATATCCGCTATCATCTCATTTTGGTTTGTAATGAGTTCATTAATATCAATACTTAAATCTTTTAGCTGCGTTACGCCACTTTCTAAATGCGCGAGATCGTCATGCTGAGCATTTAAAAAAGTTTCGGCTTTTAATTTTTTCTTTTTTTGTGACTCATTATTTCCTGCTACCTTCTTTGCACTCGTCGAAAAAAGTTTAGGTGTTCCAGTACCAAGCATATACCTTCCTATTTATCTGTGATTATTGAATCTTAAAAATGCCTAACTACTTCTTGAGTTTAGAATTGAGTGGGATAAAAGCAAGTATCTGCACTTAAGTGATGTATCACAAGGTTTAAACCATCTGTCATCTAGTAGAGCTATTTTATTGAAATCCAAGATGTTAGTAGATAAACTACCGAAAACTCAATTAACTAACTATAACGTGGGCAATGAGGTAACTTTTTATGCTAGATTTCTTTAGTTCAGAAGCAGTACATAATGCATGCAAAGGTTACTGCCCAGCATTTCTTTACGATGAATTAAGAAGTAGAGGGCTGTGGGATCACTTATTTCCAAATGACAGCGGTTATTTGCAACAGCTGACAGATATCATTTATGAAAACCCTGTGCTCAGTACAACGGTGATAGCAGGTAGCTTAACGGCAGGTGCTTTCTTGGCACTCAAGTCAATTCATTCACAAACAAATGCAGCATTATTGAGCAAAGACTTAATCCAAGCCGTTCCTCTTGAGAATACCCCATTATTCGATAGCGAAGAATCATCTGATGATGCACAAATTAATACGTTTAGCTTTGTGACAGATGCAACAGAAATACGGAAAACATATTCTGCAGTAGAGAAATTACTTCAGGAAATGCTGGATGAGTATCGACAACAAAATGATGAGCAACAAAGACAGCTTGCGCAATTAAATGATTCAGAGGTGACTTTAGAAGGAATTAAGGCACTATATAAGAGTGTATTTGATCAAGACATGTCTGATGAGTTTACAATACAAGCTGCTATGGCTGAGATTGAAGAAGAATTAACTGCGCAATTAGAAGAAAGTAAAAATGGAATTCCAAAATTTGAGAAATCTTTAGAGTTTATTCAATATAAAGCTCAGAAGATTGTGGCACCTATTTTTGAAATTGCAAGATGTGCTGAGACTGGTAGATTGCTCATTGATAGGCGTGTGATGGACAGTCCAAATATGGCTTTCTTTATCATGGCGCTCTTATCTAAAGGTCAAAAAACTGATTGTAGTGGCTATTACCCTATGTTATTTTCTGATGTTTATTCAGAGGAATTTGTTGGTGCTATCCAAAATGCTGAGAGTGATGCAGATAAAGACAATATCAGCGTTATTGCACAAATCAACTATTTGATATTAGATGAAAATCCAGAAAGTGGCATTGAAGTTGTAGACGATAAAGTATTCATTTCTGAAGAATACAGCTATTTATTTGCAAAATTTTTGGCCACAAATCATGTGCATACGGTTGGTGGAGAATATAAGAAAGATTTAAATCTTAAGAACTTGGCGAAGAGAGATTGGTATCCACAGATATTTAGCGCTGACGCTATAATGAATGCTGAGGTAGCAAGCCGAATTTTAGCTTTAAATAATAGCGGGAAATCAAATATTCTTTCTACGGCACAAACAGGTCTTATGCAGGACTATATTGTTACTATAGGCGATGGAGAAAAGTTTGATGTTATCTGCGTAGGTCCTATCGCAGGTTCTGGTGCATTTGGTGAGGTGCGTGTAGGTCGGTCGTTGATAAGAGATGAATTGCTTGCAATCAAAATTCTACATGATGTCGATGCAGACGCTGAGAGTGAAGGAAAAGTACTGGAAGCATTAGGAGAGCATAGAGGTACCTTTAAATCAACAGATGATAAATTAGTGATGATTTCTAAATTTTATAAAGGCACAGATTTATTTGAGTTCTTGCTGCTTGGGCCTGATAAAGCAGTAGAGCTTGATCTTGCCATTAAAGCCTGTGAGAGCATTCAATTCATGCATGATAGAGGCTATATTCATTTAGATGTTAAGCCAGAAAATTTTATGGTTGATGATACGGGGGATTCTATTAATATTTTCCGTATTGATTTTGGCACCAGTTTGAGTATTGAAAGTGTTCAAGAAATACGTGAAGACTATAAAAAGGATATTCCAAAAGGAACGAATGGAAGAATGGCGCCTGAGGTTGAGGGAACACATAAATATTCTGATCGTGAACAATTTAAAGACAGAATTTATTCGACAGCTGCAGATGTTTATTCTCTCGGTATTATGTTGAGAGATGATCTTGGTATCAAGAACGATACTGTAAACAGCATGCTGGAGGCTGATCATGAAAAGAGGATTCAGCTTCCTGAGGCAATTAATCAATTGAGGTTGACCCAGCAAGCATTATTGCAAAAGGATAGTCAGAAAAAAGGTATAAAAGTACGTTAATGTAAGCCCAGAAGTATAGCTTCTGGGTTAATTTTCAAGGACAGCCATAATAAGTTGATATACATAAATTCTTTAAGCTAAAATCCTTATCCTTAATAAGGATATTGATTTAGCTTATGACCTTAGCTCGTTCAGAACAAATAGATTTAAATGCGACACCCTATTATCACGTCATGAATCGATGTGTGCGGCGTAGTTTTCTCTGTGGTTTTGATGAGCATACTCAGACCGATTACTCCCATCGTAAAGCATGGATTGTCGATCGATTAAAATATCTGGCAAATATCTTTGCCATTAAAACCTGTGCCTATGCCATTATGAGCAATCATTATCATGTTGTTTTGTATGTAGAAGACAGCATTGCATCCAATTGGTCTGAGGAAGAAATTATCCATCGTTGGGCTGCTATTTTCCCCAAAGATGCTAAAGAAAATAAGCATTTAACGCAAAAGATTCAGCTTTGGAGAGAGAGGCTCACGAGCATTAGTTGGTTTATGCGATGCTTGAATGAGAAAATTGCACGTGATGTGAATGAGGAGGATGATACCGCAGGGCGATTCTGGGAAGGTCGTTTTAAATCTCAAGCACTTTTAGATGAAGCTGCATTGTTGAGTGCAATGGTTTATGTCGATTTAAATCCGGTAAGAGCGGGCATTGCCAAGACACCGGAAGAGTCAGAATTTACTTCTATTCATGAACGTATTCAGTATATTGCTAAGCAATTAAAAATTAACAAATCAAAATCGATTAAACAACTCAAACGTGAAAGAGCAGATGTATATAATAGTCTTGCACAACCAAAGTCTTTAGTACCTTTTGCATATATTTCGAAATACCATACTCATGCCATTGATTTCAGGCTTTCTGATTATCTTGAATTAGTGGATTGCACGGGTCGAGTGATTCGTGATGATAAAGAGGTTGGTAGCATCCCTGAACATCTGGAGCCGATTCTAACCAGATTGCAAATCCATCCATCTCATTGGGTATCATTGGTGAAGAATTTAGGTAAAAACTTCTCTCATGCGATAGGTAATGAAATTTTATTACTGAATTTTGCTAAAGAAAGGCGAAAAGCTTTAAAAGGTATCACTCAAGCAAAGAAAGTTTATGCTATGTAAATATGTGCATTGTTTAGGTTGTCTATTGTGCGTCAAGTCGTAATATAAATATCAAATCAATCTCCGCTATAGCTATATTAGAGAATACTCTAGCTTTATTTTATATCTTTTATTGATTATCTCTTGTTGTTATAAATTATTATATTTTTTTGAGTGAATTAAATTGGATGTCCTGGATCATATGGATCATATCCTATACGGTTTGGATTAAATATGGCTGTCCTGAATAAATATGGGGATATACATTATATTTAAGGAAACTTTCAAAAAATGATGGGGTGCGATATCATGCTTTTTTATTAAAAATAACTTTGCTTCTAATGCTCAACTCTTTCATTTTACATAATAATATCTTTCCTATGCTCCCCAAGAAAGCCTGGTTAAAATCTTTTGTTTGTGTTTTTTTTAGCATATCAATTGCATTCTATTTATTTTCAATGAATGTGTTGGGCTTAGTGCCAGCGCTGGCAGTTTGTTTCTTTGGTGTCACAATGGGATTGTTCTTAGGGCAGGATGTTAAAGTGAATGTTAAGGGTAGCAAAGCGCATATTGCATCGCCGGATTTAGGCGCTAAGTTAAGCTCTTCGAAACTGACAGCGCTTATCAAGCAGCAGCAAAATACTTATCAACAAGTATTTTTAAAAAATCCAACTACATTCCATCAGCCCACTTTTCATTATGATTGGTGGATGTTTCCGATACCTGCGCATCCTGCTGCAAGTAGCACTTCCAAGCAATATGCTGTTAATGATGCAGAGATTGCACAATTGTTGCAGCATGATTTATTTATGAAAACTTATTTTCTCAGTATCGAAAAATATCTCAATAATTTATCAATCCATGGTTGGAATCAATATCCTATTCGTTATGAGAAAATGCTTAAATCGCTTTCTTGCTTCATATCTGTAAGTCAAAATTCAACCCAAAATCATAATCTTGAATCAATGCAGAAAAAACTTTATCAGCTTTCTTCTAAAGCAGTAGAATATGCAGAACAAAATCATATGAATACGGGTCGTATGGCGATATTAATCAGGGATGTGAAGAAGATATTAATGGGCGATATTTTGACGAGTAAAAAGGAATTCGCCCCTGCTTTTAGAAGCGTTTCTTTATCCAATACTGAGAAATGCATTGCAGCTTTGTCATCAGAAGCTTTGTTGAACGCTGATGTGCGTTTGAAAAAAATTAGTAGCTAAAAAAATTATTATGATGCAAATTGTTTAACTTAAGGAGAAAAATAACATGTATTTTGCTTTTGGATCGCAATCTGAAGAACAAACCCACTCTTTTTCAGTATCTCCCATGCGTTGTGAAAAATGTGTTGAAAAAATTAGAATAGGTTTGAGTGCTTTAAACCTAACTAATGCAAATTTTAGTGTTAGTATTGAAAATAAGAGATTAACAGTTACTGCACCTACTAGCACTAGTGTGGCTGACATTATTGCTGCTTTACAAGCAGCTGGCACAACCGCTACACACATTAATTTGAATACAACGGCTCAGCCTAGTAGTGCGCCAAAACCTTGGAGTGGTTGGTTTTAAATTTATAGTGACATCAATAAAAAAGCGGGTTATCAACCCGCTTTTTTATGAAAGATAGAAGAAGATTAGATCTTAAGCAATTTTCTGCATTTGTTATTCATGACTATATCACCACTGATTTGATGGTTATTAGGTGTAGTCCCATCTCTGAGTTTATGGTAAGTTTTTAAATAATTCATTGGGCAATTATGAGCTTCCACAGAAATGCTATTATCAGCCGTAAAACGCAATTTGCAGTCTTTTATGTTAAGTAATCTTGCATACAAGGATACTTTTTCATTTTCAT
>JBFWLB010000041.1:0-22982 GCA_050252335.1 Candidatus Berkiella sp.
GCACCATTTAGACCTAAAACACCAATTTTGGCGCCATAGAAGAAAGAGAGAGAAATATCTTTAATAATTTCTTTTTTAGGGGGCACCACTTTGGCGACGCTTATCATAGAAAAAATGGTTTTTTGACTCATGGATGATTCCTAGTAGTGAACAATGCCGAGATCTTACCACTTAACGTTGTACAACGGGACAATCTCATGGACTTGAATGCAATCTTGGCGAAGGAATGTTCAGAATTAGCCCAGATTATTCAATTTTGGGATGGGCGAAACCAGTCTACTGAGTTAAAATGGGTCTATTTTTTAGGTTGTTGCCAACAAAGCGTGGTATTCAGCTCCATCCATCCGGCCATGGGAGAAAGATAAAAATGTTTAGCCAAGATATGCATATCAAAGGATTTGACGATGAGTTAGCTGAGGCTCTTGTAAATGAGACTAAGCGTCAGCTTGAACATATTGAGCTGATTGCCTCTGAAAACTATGCGAGCCCAAGAGTCTTAGAAGCACAAGGCTCTGATCTAACGAATAAGTACGCAGAAGGTTATCCGAAGAAGCGTTACTATGGCGGTTGTGAGCATGTCGATGTAGCAGAGCAGTTAGCCATTGATAGAGCAAAAGCATTATTTAAAGCAGATTATGTGAATGTACAACCTCATTCAGGTTCACAAGCAAATTTGGCTGCCTACATGGCTTTGATAGAGCCAGGTGATACTATTTTGGGTATGGATTTGGCACATGGTGGCCATTTAACCCATGGGGCTAAAGTGAATTTTTCTGGCAAATTATATCATTCTGTCTTGTATGGCATTAATGACCAAGGTGTACTGGACTATGATGTGATCCAAGCATTGGCAACAGAGCACAAGCCTAAGTTGGTTGTTGCAGGTTTCTCTGCTTATTCTGGTATTGTGGATTGGCAGCGTTTTCGTGAAATTGCTGACAGTGTAGGTGCTTATTTATTGGTCGATATGGCGCATATTGCTGGATTGGTGGCTGCGGGTGTTTATCCCTCACCTGTTCAGATAGCAGATGTGACAACCACTACGACCCACAAAACCTTGCGAGGACCACGTGGTGGCTTAATTTTGGCCAAAGCCAATCCTGAAATTGAGAAACGATTGAGTTCTTTAGTCTTTCCTGGCACACAAGGTGGTCCTTTGATGCATGTGATTGCTGCAAAAGCAGTGGCACTCAAAGAAGCAATGCAGCCTGAATTTGTTGATTATCAAAGACAAGTTGTCAAAAATGCAAAAACCTTGGCGCAAGGCTTACAGAATCGTGGTTTTAAAATTGTATCTGGCGGTACAGATAATCATTTGTTTCTGGTTGATTTAATTGCAACGGGTATGACAGGTAAAGAAGCAGATGAAGCACTCGGCAATGCAAATATTACAGTTAATAAAAATACAGTACCCAATGATCCACGTTCTCCTTTTGTCACCAGTGGTTTGCGTATTGGCACACCCGCTGTAACGACGCGTGGCTTCAAAGAAGCACAAATGCACCAATTAGCTACATGGATTGCGGATGTTTTGGATGATGTAAATAATCAACAAGTACAGCAACGTGTTCAGAAAGAAGTGGTAGCACTGTGTCGTCAATTTCCTGTTTATGGACCACCAAAGGCATAAATATTAGGATATTTTAGAGGGAAAAAAGGAGAAATTATGCGTTGTCCCTTTTGTCTTGGATCAGAAACGAAGGTCATTGATTCACGTGAAGCAAATGACGGCGATCAAATTCGCCGTCGTAGAGAGTGTTTGGTTTGTAAAGAACGGTTTACGACCTATGAGTTCGCTGAATTGTCTTTTCCTCGGGTTATCAAGCGCGATAATACAAGGGAAACCTTCAATGAAGACAAGCTAAAACGCGGTATGGTAAAAGCACTCGAAAAACGTCCTGTAAACACAGAAAAAATTGAAAGTGCACTTTCACGCATTAAACGCCGTTTACGTGCGTTGGGTGAAGGGGAAGTGAATTCAGAAGTGCTGGGCGATTGGATGATGGATGAATTACGTGAAATTGATGATGTGGCCTATGTACGTTTTGCGTCTGTATATCGAAGTTTTCAAGATGTGAAGGCATTTGAGGAAGAAATCAAACGTCTGCATGAAGAAAAAAGAGAGGAAGAGACAATGATGGGTGAAACGATACAATCATGATGAAACAAGATGAAATATTCATGCATCAAGCCTTGCAAATGGCATGCATGGGGCAATATTCTGCGCGCCCTAATCCCTTGGTGGGTGCTGTTTTAGTCCGAAATGGACACATCATTGCTAAAGCATTCCATGCGCAAGCAGGTAAAGGCCATGCTGAAAAAGAACTTTTTTCTCAGTATACGGGCACAATGGAAGATGCCACCCTTTATGTTACTTTAGAACCCTGTTCACATTTTGGTAGAACACCACCGTGTGTGGATGAAATCATTGCACGAGGCATAAAACGTGTTGTAATTGCAACAGAAGATCCAAATCCAAAAGTAAATGGCAAGGGCATACAGCGTTTGAAAGACGCTGGGATTGAAGTCACTGTAGGGGTACAAAAAGCAGAGGCTATTTCTCAAAATGCTGGTTTCTTTCTGAGAATGCTGGAAAATCGTCCATTCGTAAGAGCAAAAGTGGCAATGTCATTAGATGGCAAAGTAGCAATGCATTCTGGCGAAAGCCAGTGGATAACCGATGTGCCAGCGCGAGAATCAGGGCACTTATGGCGTGCAAGAAGTGGTGCGCTTTTGACAAGTTGTGAAACGGTTATCAAAGATAATTGTCAATTGACTGTGCGTCATCCTGCTTTGCCTTCTCTTTTGCCTGAAAAAATTGACTTTCAACCTCCACTTAAAGTCATTTTGGATAGAACGCTAAAGATTTGTGCTTCAGCCAAAATACTGCAACACACTGAGGTGTTGCTTGCCGTGGGGCATGGGCTTTCAGCGCAAAAAAAACAACATTTTCTTTCTCAACTGCCCGCCTATCATCAGGTAAAAATTGTTGAGTTTCCGCTTGAAGATAATCACATTGCCTTTGGTGCAGTGTTGCAGTATTTAGCAGAATTAGAAATAAATGATGTCATGATAGAAGCAGGTCCCACACTTTTGACAGGCTTGTTACAAGCTAAACAGATTGATGAATTATTAGTTTATATTGCGCCGAGTTTGATGGGCGTAAATACGCTTGCAATGCAGTCTTTAGAATTCTCAAATTTAAGTGATGTCTTGCGAGGTGATTTCTCTGAAGTGAAAACCGTTGGTAAAGACATCGAAGCAAGAATGCTCATCAGTGATTGGGCAAGAGCAAATAACGCTATTATAAAAAATACTCAGGAGTTTGTATGCAGTTTCATCCCATAGAGGAAATTATCGCTGATATCAGAATGGGCCGTCCCGTTGTGATGGTTGATGATGCAGACCGAGAAAATGAAGGGGATGTGATATTTGCTGCACAGAAAACGACACCTGAGTTAATCAATTTTATGGCGCGCTATGCCAGAGGCCTTATTTGCATGCCGCTTACACAAGAAAAATGTAAGCAATTAAATTTACCGCTCATGGTACCTACACGTAATGGTGCAAAATTTGGTACTAATTTTACGCTTTCCATAGAAGCTGCTAAAGATGTGACAACCGGTATTTCTGCACAAGATAGGGCTACAACCATCTTAGCCGCAGCGAATCCAAATGCGACAGCAGATGATATCGTGCAACCGGGTCATATCTTTCCTATTATGGCACAACCTGGTGGTGTGTTATCGCGTGCGGGTCATACGGAAGCAAGTACAGATTTGGCACGATTAGCAGGGCTTGAAGCAACGGCTGTCTTGTGTGAGATCATGAATGAAGATGGCACCATGGCTCGAGGTGATGATCTCTTCGCTTTTTGTGAGAGACATCAATTAAAAATTGGCACCATTGCCGATTTGATTGCCTATCGCTTGAAAAAAGAAGCAACGGTACATTTGGTACATGATACTTTTCTCAAAACAAGGTTGGGTGAATTTCAGCTCAAAGTTTTTGAGGATGATATTTCTAAACTGCATCATTATTGCTTTATTAAAGGTAATCCAACAAAAGATAAAGAAGCATTGGTACGTGTGCATGTGCATCAACCCTTGCTTGATCTACCGATTTTTATGCATTTAAGACCTGAAGGTTGGTCGATTGATGCAGCATTGACTGCAATAGAAGCATCAGGGCATGGGGCTTGTGTGCTCATAAGTGACTCAGTTGACCATCTTAAAAATATTGAGCAACTGGGGTTATTAGAGCATATTCAGGCTATCAATCCTCTATCACCAACAGAGATAGATTCTAAAAATTCTACAGCTAAACCAACGGATTGGCGCTTAATCGGGGTAGGATCGCAAATATTGTCTGCCTTAGGCTTTGGAAAAATACGTGTTTTAGGAAGTGAAAAGCGGTATTATGGCTTATCTGGATTTGGGCTTAAGGTGATGGGTTTTAACTCAGCTACAGCTTCTAATTAATTTATTATCAATTCGTTATTTAAAAATTTAGGTGTATATGGACAGAAATATTCGAATACTCGAAGGGCAGTTTATGCAGCCCAAAGGGCGTATTGCTATCGTCGCCTCACGCTTCAATGAATTCATTGTTGAGCGTTTAATAACAGGTTGTATTGATACTTTGAAACGTCAAGGTGTACAAACCGATAATATAGAACTGATACGTGTGCCTGGTGGATTTGAGCTCCCTCTTGCTTGTCAAACAGCTGCAGAATCGGGTCGTTTTGAAGGTGTGATTGCTTTAGGTGTAATTATCCGAGGTGCAACACCCCACTTTGATTATGTTGCAGCAAGTTGCACTAATGGATTAATGAATGCACAGCTCAAAACAAAGGTGCCCATGGCCTTTGGCGTGTTAACCACAGATAGCATTGAACAAGCGGTTGAACGTGCGGGTACAAAAGCAGGTAACAAAGGAATTGATTGCGCGCTAACCTTAATTGAAATGTTAGATGTATTGGAGAAAGTGCGTGGAAGATAAGCCGAAGTTTCGCGTCAATATGCGCCATGAAGCCCGTAAATTGGCTTTACAAACCTTATATGCTTGGCAATTGTCAGGTAGTTCTATGGAAAGTATCAAAGAAGATTTATTTGATAGTGAGCCATCTATTTTTGATAAACCTAAAGTATTTGATACTGAATATTTTAATGAAATCACACAGTTGGTAACTTATCATGCTCAGCAATTAGATGAGTTATTACAGAGCTGTTTGGATCGTGATATTTCTCAGCTTAATCCTGTAGAGCATGCTATTTTGCGTATCGGGGCCTTTGAATTAAAGTACCGTACGGAAATTCCTTATCGTGTGGTATTAAATGAAGCTATTTTATTAGCCAAGCAATTTGGCGCGGTTGAAAGTCATAAATACATCAATGGTGTATTAGATAAATTGACCAGAAACATGCGCTTGCAAGAACAGAGATCATTATCCGTTACGCCTCAAAAAACAAATCAGGTGGCTGCTGGTTAATGCAGCCCTTGGATTTTATCTAAAATGCCCTGTCTGAATGAGCAAATCATATGAATATATTTTTTGCTCTTTTCTGGTAGTTGTCCAAAGATGGGTTGGGTGCTCGCTAAATGTGGGCATGCGCCTTTTTCAAGTAATTCATTCATCAATTGCGTATTGCCGTGTGAAGCGGCGATCAGCAAAGGCAGAGGGAAGAAATTTCCTCTTAAAGTTGCTAATTCAGGAAATGAGTTCAAAATAGCGCGTGCTTTAATGCAGTGATTATTAGTGAGCGCCTGTAAGAAGCGTTCTATTGCTTGAAAGGGGGGCTTGTTTTCGCCTTGGATGGCATATTGTTTTACTTGAATAGTTTCATTTTTAGCTGCATTGTCTGTCATTTTATTTCCACCCATTTCACGACTACAAATATTGTGTTTTATGGTATCAAAGGCGCTGAGTATTATAGAGGTTATTGAGGCTAAGTTTATAGCCATTTGTCGTTATCTGGCTTAAAATAATATGCGTGTGGCTACAACAAACAGAGTTGGCTTCATTTGAGTGTATGCACTGACATATATCTGATTTTCAATCTTAGGGAAAAGGCGTTGTTATGAAGGCAAAAATAAGGGTTCTTGGATTTTGTTGTTTGATGGGCATTTTATCTGTAGTACAGGCAAGCGAAGTCAAGGTATTAGGCTTATTTTCAGGTAAGGTCTTATTACAAATTGATGGACAGAGTAAAGTCTTGAAGGTTGGTGAAAAGTACAAAGATATAGAGATTATCAGTGCGGATAGTAAGCATTGCGTGATTAAAAACAATGATCACGTGCAAACCTTGACGTTGAGTTCTGATGTCAATGTGCAGATGAAAGTGCCCAGTGATTCTACGGTCAGGATTCAAAAAGACGATCAAGGAATGTATCGTGTTGCTGGAAAAATTAATGAGCAAGAGGTGAAGTTTTTAGTAGATACGGGGGCGACTCAAATGGCAATGAGTTTAGCTCAAGCCCATACATTGAAAATTGATCTGCCTAGAGATAACACTCTCCAAGTAGAGACGGCTTCCGGTAAAGCACAAGCCTATCAAATTAATCTGCGCTCTGTGAAAATTGGGGATATCGTTGTATATGATGTTCCTGCGGTTGTTGTAGAAGGGGATACGCCAGCAGAAGTGCTTTTAGGTATGTCCTTCTTAAAGCGTGTGGAAATGAGAGATCAGAATTCTGTTTTGGAACTGAAACATAAGTAAGGCTATTAAAATTTGGGACGATCATTGTGTCGTTCCGCAAAAAAATGCTCCAATGCCTGCTGGCAGGATTATCAAGCACATGAAATAGCGAGTAGTCTTTGCTTAATAAGTAGCATATAGTGGAGATAGGTTTTTTATGTATAGTTTGGAAAGTTCCTAACAAATTATATATGTCAAAAATGCGCTATATCACATGATTGGTGCATGATTGTAGGATGTCATATTGAAATGGAATTCCTCAGTGCAAGCGCATTGTGACCCTCCAGTTCTTAGGCTAGTGAAAAATTAATTGTAATTTAATAACTAACTAACGAGGCGTATGTCGAATAACTTTTTTCTATTAACCATGACACTGTCGCCTTTTATTGGCGCATTAAGTATGGTCTTTCTTCCAAAGCATGCACGTAATGCTACGGTAGCGATTTCCTGGCTTGTTGCCTTGATAGGTATTTTTTGTGCTTTTAAACTTTATCCTTCTGTTGCATCAGGTGTTGTTCGCTGCAATATTGAATGGCTCTCTGCTTATGGCTTGAACTTTGTTTTCCGTATAGATGGGCTAGCATGGGTTTTTTCTTTGTTGGTTCTGATGATTGGCGCATTGGTTATTTTATATGCGCGTTACTATATGTCGCCCCAAGATTCTATGCGGCGATTTTTTGCCTTTTTTCTGGCTTTCATGGGATCTATGCTGGGGATTGTAATCTCGGGTAATTTGATTCAGCTAGTGGTTTTTTGGGAGCTGACTAGTATCTTTTCTTTCTTGCTGGTTGGTTATTGGCATTATAACGCCAATGCGCGAGATGGCGCCTCTATGGCTTTGACGGTAACAGGAACAGGTGGATTGTGTCTTTTTGTGGGTGTCATTTTGTTAGGACAGATCGCAGGGAGTTTTGACTTAGACACAGTCTTAGCCTCTGGTGAGATAATACGCCAGCACAGCCTTTATTTGCCGATGCTCTGTTTCATTATCATTGGCGTGTTAACGAAGAGTGCGCAGTTTCCATTTTCTTTCTGGTTGCCCTATGCCATGGCAGCTCCCACGCCTGTAAGTGCTTATTTACATTCAGCAACTATGGTTAAAGCGGGTATTTTTTTGTTGATCCGCTTATGGCCAGTACTGTCAGGTACCGATGCATGGCTTTATTTGGTGGGTGGTGCTGGTTTAATCTCTTTGCTCTTAGGCGCATATACCGCGATTTTTCAGCATGATTTGAAGGGGTTTTTGGCTTATTCAACGATTAGCCATTTAGGCTTGATTACGTTATTACTAGGTATGGGTAGCCCTCTCGCGATGGTGGCAGCTATCTTTCACACCTTGAATCATGCAACTTTCAAAGCCTCACTTTTTATGGCGGCAGGAATTATTGATCACGAAGCGGGTACGCGTGATATGCGTCAGTTGAGTGGCCTATTTAAATTCATGCCTTATACTGCAACCTTGGCTATGGTTGCTGCCGCTGCCATGGGTGGTGTGCCGTTGCTGAACGGTTTCTTATCCAAGGAAATGTTTTTATCAGAAGTCATTCACATTAAATTGGTTGGTTGGGCTAATTATGCTTTGCCAGTCCTTGCAACATTGGCGAGTATTTTTGCTGTTCTTTATTCCTTACGCTTTATTCATACAACATTTTTTGGCCCACCTCCTGTTAACTTATCTCAACAGCCACATGAGCCACCCAGATGGATGCGCTTTCCCATTGAAATGTTGGTGCTCATTTGTTTGATAGTGGGCATCTTTCCGCAAAGCACTATTGGTCCATTCCTCTATATGGCTGTGCAGTCTGTTTTAGGTATACATACGCCCAATTATAGTCTTGCTATTTGGCATGGATTTAATCCTGCGATGATGATGAGTTTTGTTGCTTTGCTAGGGGGCAGTACCCTTTACATCATATTTAGAGAAAAGATTAATCATAATGTCATTGGTCCTCCTTTGATTCACCGTGTACGTGGTGGACGCATATATGAGATGACTATAACGGCAGCGACACTCAGTGCACGATGGTTGAAAAGAAAATTAACTACGCGTCGACTACAGCCACAAATGCGTATTATTGCTATGGTTACTTTGGTGGTGGGAGGCATTACAAGCCTTAGTTATGGCTGGCAAATATCGGATAATGTGTCAGCACTAGAGCCTGCCTTTGCTCTGTTGTGGTTGGCAGGTGGTAGTTGTGCAATCGGGGCAGCTTATTTAGCCAGATATCATCGCCTAAGTGCTTTAATACTGGCGGGTGGGACTGGATTGGCATGTTGTCTTACTTTTGTGTTGTTCTCCGCGCCTGATCTGGCTGTAACACAATTGTTGGTCGAAATTGTTACAACCGTCTTGTTATTATTAGGGCTTCGTTGGTTACCCACACCTCAGCAAGTTGCTGTACCGCTTCAGCATTCTTTTCGTGTCTTCTTGCGTCGTGCCTTTGATTTAATCATGGCTGTTGCTATAGGGACAGGAATTGCTGCGCTTTCCTATTCTGTAATGACGCGACCACTTGAAAATAGTATTTCATCTTTCTTTCTCGAGCACGCTTATGAAGCAGCAGGTGGACATAATGTCGTCAATGTTTTGCTGGTTGATTTTCGTGGCTTTGATACCTTAGGTGAGATAACTGTTTTAGGTATTGTTGGTTTGACGGTTTTTGCTTTATTACGTCGTTTTCGTCCTGCTGCCGATAGCCTTGGAAAAACGAAGCAGCAAAAAAGTGCACAGCATGATATGGTTTCCAGCAAAGATCGCTCAACAGGAAATGTGGCTAAAGACTATATGATGGTGCCACGCCTTGTTATTCAGTGGTTATTTCCTGTCATCATTGTTTTCACACTACATCTTTTCTTACGAGGACATGATTGGCCAGGTGGTGGTTTTGCTGCGGGGATGGCTTTAGCAATTGCCTTTCTTTTGCAGTATATCGCTTTTGGTGTTCGTTGGTTGGAAATGCGTTTGAATATTTTTCCACTCTATTGTGTTGGTATAGGGCTTTTGCTGGCAGTGCTGACTGGGATAGGGGCGGTGTTTTTTGGATATCCATTTTTGACTTCTTATTTCCGTTATGCAGAACTACCTATTCTTGGGGCAATCCCGCTGGCCAGCGCTCTTATATTTGATTTGGGGGTTTTTGTGCTGGTACTTGGTTCAACGACATTGATACTGATTGCATTGGCGCACCAGTCTATTCGTAAACCACGTGAAGCCATTGATAGTGCTATAGGTGTCGATGATGCAGCCGTTTCTACTTTGACGCATGATAAGGGGGAGTGATGGAGGCCATTTTAGCGGCTGGTATTGGTATTATGACAGCTGCTGGTGTTTGGTTATTACTCAAACCACGTACTTTCCAAGTCATTATGGGGCTTACTTTAGTTTCTTACAGCGTTAACTTATTCATTTTTTCAATGGGTCGATTGCGCATAGGCGCACCACCTGTATTAGCAGAGAAGGTGGGGAGTCTCGCACAATATGCTGATCCTCTGCCACAAGCTTTGGTTTTGACAGCCATTGTCATTGGTTTTGCTATGACGGCGCTCTTTTTAGTTGTTTTGCTTGCTGCTCGTGGTGTGAGTGGTACCGATCATGTGGATAACCAGGAGCCCGATGCATGAATGCGTGGATGCAACATCTTGTTATTGTTCCAATACTCCTGCCACTGATTGCAGGCGCCGTTATGTTGCTATTGGATGAGCGGCGCAATAAGAGCAAAAGATTTATCACCTTTACAACAAGCTTAACACTCCTTGGTGTTTCTATTATTTTGCTTAGAAGCAATCAAGAGTTTGTTTATTTGATGAGTGATTGGCCCGCGCCCTTTAGCATTGTTTTGGTTGCAGACAAATTGTCCAATATCATGTTAGTGCTAACGAATTTTCTTGGTTTATCTACTTTGATTTTTTCTTTTGCACGCTGGGATAAGGCAGGACCACGTTTTCATGCCTTGCTGATGTTATTACTCATGGGGGTGAATGGCGCCTTTTTAACCGGCGATTTGTTTAATCTTTTTGTATTTTTTGAGATTTTGTTGGCAGCCTCTTATGGTTTAGCTTTGCATGGTTCTGGGCCTAGACGAATTAAAGCAAGTTTACATTATATTGCTATCAATTTGGTGGCATCTAGCTTATTTTTGATTGGAACCAGTCTTATCTATGGCGTGATTGGTACTTTGAATATGGCTGATCTTGCCATGCGCCTTCCGGGGATTGCACCTGATAATATCGGTTTGTTTAGTACTGGCGTTGCTCTATTGAGTTTAGCTTTCTTAATTAAAGTAGGTATGTGGCCATTAGGCTTTTGGTTACCGGCAACTTATTTGGCTGCGAGCGCACCTGTTGCAGCTGTATTTTCGATTTTGAGTAAAGTTGGAATCTATTCTGTATTGCGCATGACAGTTTTACTTTCTGGCTCTGTTGTGGGCAGTGTTTATAGTCAATGGGTATTCATTGGTGGCCTATGCACGATTACCTATGGCTGTATTGCCTCACTTTCTGCGCGTAGTATGTCGCGTATTGCCATTGCCTGTATCTTTGTTTCATCCGGTACAATTTTGGCAGCCATTGGTATGCACAATGCTGCTGTGCTATCAGGAGGTTTGTATTACCTTGTGAACTCCACACTTGCTATTGCTGCACTGTTTTTATTGATCGAATTGTTGAATCGTGCGCGTGGTAAATATGCTTCTATCTTAGCCAAGCCCGTATTTACTGACGAATATCACGATCCTTTTGAAGATGGCACGATAGATGAAGCGCAAATGAGCGTTGTCACACCTGTTGCATTGGCATTGTTAAGTATTGGTTTCTTGGTTTGTGCGCTTTTATTAATTGGCTTGCCACCTTTATCAGGATTCATTGGAAAATTTGTGATTATGTCTAGTATTTTAGAAGGGGGCGTCAACGTTACACCCTTATCTTGGTTGTTTATTGGACTGATTATAATATCCAGTATAACGATGCTAGTTTCTTTAACACGCGCGGGCATCAAAGCTTTATGGACGCCTATAAAGACACTGTCCTCAAAGGTTGCTTTTGTTGAATTCATTTCTATTTCAGCTTTGCTGAGTGTCTGTATTCTTCTAACGGTTCTAAGCAATCCCGTTATGCAGCACATAGGGACAACTTCAGCATGGTTGCAAACATCGCAACATTATGTTGATGCTGTGATAGCAAAGGAAGAGGATATTTTATGAGGTCTTTGTTTCCTTACCCACTTCTGTCATTGTCCTTGTTCATTATGTGGTTTTTATTGACACAATCGTTTGCGGTTTCCACGCTCATTTTTGCCATATTGGTAGGGATCATTGTGCCCTTCTCTATGAAGATATTTAATCCTGAGAAACCACGTATTCGTAATGTAGGCGCTATTTTTCGTTTGTGTGGGGTGGTTTTGAGAGATATTGTTCGCTCGAATATTGCGGTTTTTTCGATCATTGTTGGCTATAAGCGCGGCCACAGAACTTCAGATTTTATTGAAGTGCCTTTGCAGATACAAAATGTTTATGCTTTGTCAGCTTTGGCCATGATTGTTACTGCGACTCCTGGCACATTATGGGTGCAGTATGATGCAGAAAATAAAAACTTATTGTTGCACGTGCTTGATTTGGTTGATGAAGAAGCATGGATCCAATTGATTAAAAGTCGTTATGAGCGTTTGTTGATGGAGATATTTGAATGAGCGTGGCTGTTTTGGCTTGGGCCTTTAGTATTGCGCATATTATGTTGGCTTTCTCGATGGTGCTTGCTGCTTGGCGCACTGTTGTTGGACCCAAAACACAAGATCGTATCCTTGGGCTTGATACTTTTTATGTCAATGCTCTATTGTTTATTGTTGTACTTGCTATGCGTACCAGCAGTATGTTGTATCTTGAAGCTGCCTTTGTGATTGCTTTATTGGGCTTTACCGCAACAGCAGCAGTTGCAAAATTTTTGATGCGAGGGGAGGTCATTGAATGACAAGCGTATCTGACATTCCTTTGTGGGCGGCTTTGCTAATAAGCATTATGTGTATCATGGGTGCTTTATTAACCTTAGTTGGTAATTTAGGTCTGATTCGATTAAAAAGTTTTTATGAGCGCGTGCATGCGCCAACTTTAGGGGCGACTTTAGGGGCTGGTTTTATATTGGTTGCTTCTATTATCTTTTTCTCAGTGTTAGAGTCAAAGCTTAATTTATTTTGTGTGCTGATTGCTGTATTTATGACTTTGACAACGCCTGCGACACTCATTTTAGTTGTACGTGCGGGGATATATCGAGATCGGAAAGCGCTCTTCAAAGGAGAGAGCTCAGAACAGAGCGTATAAGATGCTAGCTATATCTCAAGAATAAACTTGAATATGGCGCGCCCGGAAGGATTCGAACCTCCGACCACCAAGTTCGTAGCCTGGTACTCTATCCAACTGAGCTACGGGCGCAAAGATGGGTGATTATGAACATAAACGTCTTTTAGGTCAAGCTTTTTAATATTTGAATGTTAGTAAACAAAATATCTTTACTAGCAGCGGCCTCAAAAATATTAGTATTGCTTTCAGTCAAGATCTAGATAATTTAAGCAGCGCATTATACCTTTGTAAAGCGCATTGCTTAAACTATCTTAACAAAGGCGTAGACAGCTTCTACTTGCATCGCCTTACTTTTACAATACTTCTACGTTCTATCTGAACCTCTTCTGTTTGCAGGGCATGCTCAGAAATTTGTGAGCACTCACGTCGAGCTGTAGGTCTCTCAATATCTCCGTAATCAAGCTTGGTCGCCTGAATAGCAATAGGATCAGGAGTCGCTTTGCGCCCAGTGTATTCGCGTCTGCGTAGTGTTTCAAAAAGATTACAAAAGGGGATACGAGGAATACCCATAAGCTCTGGCATTGCACCGCAGGTGTCTGGATCAAGTACGGGTTCTTTTTCTATGAGTTCGGCATAAGATTTTTTCTCGCCTTTCTCAAATTGATATTTTGTGAGAAGGTCTATGTTGTGATTTCTCATGATATAAGGTACGGCAATTTTGTTTCTTTCTTCTTCTTCTTCTATAGGGAGTGCCGTAGGATAGCTACGAGTCTCTAAGCAATGATCAAGACTGTTTTGGATCTCTGCCTGTGATTTGGGCAAATGATCGCTAAAATCACAGCTAAATCCTTCACCATAGTAAATAATAGCTTTTTCTGGTTTGTCATACATGATGAGTTGATCAATATTATAATGCATCATCCATTCTATAAGTGTTTGTCTTAATTTTTCTTGATGAACTACATCAGCAGGCGCGTCTTCATATTGAATGACTAAGCTGGTGGTATTATTTTGTATTTTCTCTCTATTTTTAAATAAGGTGGTATAATTTGGTCTAAATAATTCATCAGGCGTTTTTATATTGTGGGCAAGTAATGGAAAGTATCCATTTCCCCAGCAAACAGAAAATTTAATTCTTGCAATGTCTGAGTTTAGATCAGTAGGTACTGATTTTAAAATAAGCTCATTGCTAGCAGGATGAATGGTTTCAGATTGATTCCAGATATTTTTTCCTTTTAAAGCAAGACTAATTGTGACGTTATAGTTTTGATCTTGATAAGCATAGCTACCAATCTTAAAAGAGATGGGTACAATTTTTACGAGGGTTGTTGGTATAGTTATTGCTTCTGTTTCTGAGGTAGGTATAACCAGTGTTGCTTGAAAAAGATAGATTTTTATTGCATGAATTTTTTGCCTGGCGCGCAGTACGCTGATCTGCTTGCGTAAATTTTCAAGTTGCGTTGCTGATTTTTTTTCTAATGTTTTAAAACTTAGTTTATGCAAGAAATCATTTTTTGTTTGTGGGTCTTTACGATCTTTAAGAATAAGGCTGTTATGACATACCTGTAAAAAACGCGTGTGCTTATCTAATAAGTTAATCGCGCCTTGGTATTGTGACATTTTATCTTGGTATTCAGCTAAATTTGTACTGGGCAAGCTATTTAATTGTGCACTTATCTTTTTTACTTCATTGTTTACTGCTTTGGAGTGGGCGATCAAGATCATGAGCTCTTGGTAAGGCGCAGATTTTCTGAGTAAAGGTAGCTGTTTTGCTATTTGGCTTTGAAGGTTATGGGTAACGAGAATTCGTCCATTATCAGATAGCTCTAAGGTCTGCTGTGAACTAAGGGGTTCCCAGTCGTGAGTGAGTGTATTTGCATTTTTCCAAACAGTGGGACTACTAATCATTTTATACCTATTAAGATCATCTAAAGGTGGGCATGAGTAAGCAAAGAATTCTAACATAAAGAAGTAATAATGCTAACAACGAAATAATGTTTGTTGGCAAACATTATTAGTGGCAGATCTACTATTTTGTTATAATTAAAAATATTTGGAAATCAAAATAAATTTTTTTCTGAAAACTTAATTGAAATCAGGTCTTAACCTGAGGGCATGACAGTGGTATTATGCGCAGACCTGGAGAGATGGCCGAGTGGCCGAAGGCGCTCCCCTGCTAAGGGAGTATGGGGCTTAAACCCCATCGAGGGTTCGAATCCCTCTCTCTCCGCCAAAATAAAATGCCCTCGTAAGAGGGTTTTTTATTTTGGCGGACATAAAGTTATTGAACCCGAGCAAAGGGTTCGACAAAAATGGCAGTTTGTTGCCATTTTTAACGAGCACGTAGTGCGAGCTCGTAGGGTGAGGCGCTTAAGCCGAATAATCCCGAGTCTTTGCCAGATAAAGCCCCTTATAAAGAATTTTGAAAATCTCCCCGCCGTAAACAGAGACCTCCTTTGATAACCTGAAGTACCCCCACGAATGAAGCTTCGTCATTGCGAGTGGAAGCCGTCTATAACTGATTGAAAAAATTAAAAAATATCACGGCTAAAGCGAAGCAATCCATCATGGAATCTTTAAGAAGAGCACAGTAAGAAAGATTTTAAGATAGATTGCCGCACAAAAGACGCGATAGTTTATCTCTTATTTTGCCTTTTTCCTGCGTCTTTTGTTCGCAATGACGAAGCTTCATTCGTGGGGATACCTCAGCTTTGATAACAAAGGGGGCATAGGGCGCATTGCGCCACTGAGAAATAACTTAGCAATAAAGTATTTGAAATTACTGTCAGTTAAAAAATGAACGAAGTGAATGATTATCTTCCCTTCAAATCAAGGCTCAATTTTAGTTAGCTGGTAGATTTTTTAAAATCTTTACTTTAATTCCCCCGCCGTCAAAATACAGTACAATAGCCCAGTATTTATGTCTGACTGATGAATTGTTTAAGGATAGGCGTTCATGACAATGGATAAAGCACAGTTGCGTTGCTGCTGTTCTCTTTGGTTAATGATTTGTATGTTGCTAAACTTAAGTCTCTTATTGTTTACAAATCCTCATTACACCATTGGTTTATGGCCTGAGACAGAGTTACTTTTTATTGCTTTGAATGTTATAAGTTGTGCAACTGCTATTGGAGTGTTGGGACTCTATGTTGTTCAGCCTAAAAGAATAACGCCCTTACTCTATCATCCATTAGTGCTAGCCATCTTTGCCATAGGTGGGGTGAGCTTGCTCTTTAGTTTTTTTACTGCATTTCCACGGCGCTCTTGGTTTGGTGCACCTGAATTGGGGGAGGGGGTAATGTGGTATTTCTCCCTGGCTTTTCTCATCCTTTCTGGCCTTATTCTTAGAAATAAAAAGATATATCGAAATATTATTGGGATCTATGCAGTTATTTCTGCACTTGTGGTTACTTTTCTGACGTATAAAGGCGATGCTTTAGGCTTGTGGAAACCCTATGTTTTCACAGATTATTTAGCATTTTATGGAATATTTTTATTTCCAATTATCATCAGTTTTTTAAATGTGCGTCAAAAGCATTGGATAGCACTCTCTTATCTGATTGCATCTGTGCCTATTATGGTCTCTGGTAACCAATCTGCAGAGATCTTGCTCATTGTGTCTCCTACGGTTATGGGACTGGTTTATTATTGGAGACATCTTGCAACAATAAGACTTTTAAGCGTTGTAACCATCATGCTCGCACCCATCGGTGTGACAGGGCTAGTTGTCTTATTGGGTTATTATGGTACTCATAATGCATCTTTTCTAAACTATACGCAGAGCATTTGGTCGCGATATGAATTGATCCAAACGGCTTATCAAAATTTTAAAAGCGATGCTTTGCTTCAGGTGTTGCTGGGACATGGTTGGGGATCTTTTACGGATGTTGCTGCTACTTATCTTCCTATCCAAGATACTAAATTATTTATGTTTAATTCTACAGGCACGGATAAATTGTATTGGGATGCACTTTCTAGAGCTGATTTCCATTCGCATTCTTACTTGATAGAAGCCTTTGTATCGATTGGTCTTCTGGGTGTGTTATTGGTTTTGTTATATCCAATGATTGCTGTTGCAAGCACATCTTCAAAGCGTATGCCACTTGCTATAGGACTTGCATTTAGTTTTGTTGTCGTGAGTGCAATGTGGTTTCAATTTGCAATTACGTTACCCTTTATGGGATTAGCCTTTGCGGCTGTCTCAAGTTCTGTTTTGAAAAAAAAGATTCATTTTCTTGAAAAGCTGAAAAGAAGCCAGAATGCGCATATTATTTTAGTGAGTGTTTTATTCATGAGTATAGGCATCTTGGCTTATGGCGCAGTAGAAGGTTACAGACTTGCCTCACATTCAACAAAATTTGCAACACCAGATTTGTCTAAAATGGCTGCACATCTACAGTGTGGTGATGAGTTGGGAGATATGGCTTATGGAGGGCTTCGTTTGGGAATTGTCAATCACGAAGTTAATTATTTTTTAGTACATACAGAGCAAGAAACCTATCCAGAAGATTGGTACGATAAATTGGATTGGTTACGTTGTTCTGTTGATCGTTATTTAGCCTATGATGCGAGTGCGCGTTTTAAAATTATGGATTTATTAGGTAGAAGTGAGTGGGCATTTTCAAGTCGTAAACAAAAGGATTATCCACAAGTTGCTAAATTATTAGCTGATTGGGAGTTAAGATTAGAAGAATTTTTGCAAGATGCACCTACGCGCACAGATCTCGCTGCACCTTATTTAATGTGGCGCTTATCAAATCAAGAAAATGATATCGCCTTTGCTTTTGCAAAAAAACTCTATATTCGTAATATGAATGATCCCGTTGCTTTGTGGTTTTTAGGTTTGAATGAATTGCAGGATGAGACAAAAGCACACTTAGGAATAGCTAAAATGCGTTCTGCTTTGAATAATGGAATTCAGAACATTATACCCATTGAGCAGGCTTTGATTGACAAGATTAATGCATAAGTGAAATGGTCAGGTTTTTAAGCGCTATTCGGCGTTAAAAGGAAGATTTATTTCTGATTTGTTGTTTGTTGCCTTTCAAAAGATCTATTTGTTTGACATATTGAAGAGACTTCAATATGGTAGGAATTAGGCTTATTGTAACTTGAGTGATTGTTAGCTTTGAAATAACGCTGTTTTTATTGCAAAAACGTATAAATATATATAGCTATTGCATAAACAAAGCAAGCAATTCCTTCTCTTTTCAAGCACTTTGATTATTGTAAGCACGGATACCCTTTGATTATCAAACGAGGGAATATGCTTAAACTAACTTCTTTATATCCTTTTCTTAAAAAATACCCACTATTTTTTTTATATGATTTTTTTCTCAAGTTATGTTTATTCTAAGGAGAGATGCTTATGACTTATTCACTTAAACAAATGCAAAATACGATACATCATATTGTTGCTCAGTGTAGAGATGATTCGGAACGTGGGTTATCAGGTTCTCAATCAAGATGGCTTGAGAGAGAAATAACCCTGGCTTTAGATCCCTTGCAGAAAAAAAACAAAAAGCTCATTGTTGTGCATCCTTCTAATCTTGCATTGCAGAATTTCTTTTCGTCATTGGCTGAACAGAAAATTAGCTTTCCGAGGGATACAACTTATCTCATCTATCGTAAAGGAGATAGTTATGAGAAAAGAAATGGTGAAAAGACAGAAATTTATAATAAAGTAAAAATAAAATCTAAAAATGCTTCTAGAAGAATCAGTGAATTACAAGAGCAGCTTAAAGCAATGCAATTGGATTACTACGAGGATAGGCAATCATCGGATGAGGAAGATGCTTTAAGCAGTGTATCAACTTATACGCCCACTCGTCAGCAGGGGCTAAGCTCTAAAGATAAAACTGAAGTGTTATTTTTGTCATTAGCAGATGAGTCACAGATATATACAGAAGGTGATAGGCGTTTTACATTTTAATAAATATTAGCACTTAAAAATTGATAGACAAAAAAAAGCCTGAGAAGGATCTCAGGCTTTTTTGCAGGGGATAATGTTATCCGAAATTAACTAAAATACTTGCATTTACGCCGTATCTATCGTAGTTATCTCTGAATGCTTCAGTAAACCCTTCAAAATTTAAAAATACATTTTGTAACACGAACACATTAAAACCACCGCCAAAAACAAGCGCTGTACTTGCGTGAGCTGGTATTAATTGAGCACTTGCTACAGGGATATTGGTTTGATTGAAATCCCATAGCAATGCAGCTTTAACATAAGGCTCTACCATTGGATGAACCAAATACCCTAAGGTGCTACCTAATCTAAAGCGGCTAATATCATTTTTAAAAGAAGGTTGTGTCAGTGTTTGTGCACCTGACTCGTTGTAGTCATCTCTCTTTTCAGATAAATGCATGACACCCATGTATAAATCGAATCTTGTAGGATCTCTTACAATATTAAGATTTAAATCACCACCTATGTACCAGCGGCTTGCATCTGCGCTACCTGAAATTTCTCCCATGGTTGCAGGATCTCTACGTGATAAATCATAATCAAGCCATGAATAACCACCATACATGGTTACAGACCAATTATTATCAATCATCCAAGAAGCATAGGGTGTTAAAGACCAACCAGTTGCATCTTGCTTACCACTATTGAAGGTTGTGTTGATGCCTTGATCTTCCCAACCGAAGGCTAGACCAATAATCATGTCATAATCTTTCCATACCGTATCGGCACCAACCATTGCGGTTGCAACATGGCCGTCGAAGGCAGTGGATGTGAAATCATTTTTGATTTTTTGCCATGAGCCATTTGCCCAAACAGATATAGCGCCTAAGCTATCTCCACTAGACATGCCTGAGCCCAAAATATTTTGTGCAGAAGCAACTCTTTGGTTTTGTGGATTACGTAAATTTTCTAAGCGGCTTGTGATTAAATCAGAAACTTGAGCAGCAGTTGCCTGTAATACTGCATTTGAAGTGACAATGCTACTGCTTGCATTTGCTGTATGGTTGTTTAAGCAACTACTTGAGGTATAGGTAGTACCATATCCACCTGTACCATTCACGCCATAAATTGGATCGGTACAACTATAGAGGGCAGCATGTGCAAAACTTGCTATAAATAGCCCACATACCAGCATTAGTAGATTGAACATTAATTTATGATTTGTACGCATAATACTCCATGATGATTAAAGACAATTCCATGTGCGTAACATTATCCACC
The DNA here is from genome assembly GCA_050252335.1 of Candidatus Berkiella sp. Classification (GTDB taxonomy): domain Bacteria; phylum Pseudomonadota; class Gammaproteobacteria; order Berkiellales; family Berkiellaceae; genus Berkiella_A. The sequence goes on from JBFWLB010000041.1 coordinate 20,178, forward strand.
TATCAAATAGAAATGTGAACTAACTTACTCGGGATTTGATTAATAGTTTCCAGGACAGCCACATTAGTTCTCTACATTACCAGCTCGTGAATTATCAGGACAGGACAATTACTAGCAAATACTCTTAGGACAGCCAAGGATATTCAGGACGGATATTCAGGACGGATATTCAGGACGGATATTCAGGACTGGATATTCAGGACGGATATTCAGGACTGGATATTCAGGACAGCCAATGTAATAAAATAGTTAGTTAATTATTATCTTTCTGTTGTTAAGTAGTGAAGCGGAGATTGATCTCCTTATTAGATAAGATTAAAATCGAAATTTTTGTATTTAAACTGACATAGGAATTTAATGGATATTGTCGCTTGGGAAAAATATTTATTTGCAAATCTGACTACTATAGTTGGCTCTGTGCTGGTGGCTGTTTGTGCTTTGTGGTTGGCAAGATTTATACGAAATAAATTGCTGAATTTATTTTTACACAGCAAACGTAATCAAGCGCTCAAGCTATTTTTAACTAACTGCGTGTATACCTTGGTCTTAGTGATTGCAGGTATCACAATCTTGGGAAAACTAGGGGTGCCTACCGCATCATTGGTTACGCTGTTGGGTGCCTCTTCATTAGCAATTGGTTTGGCCTTAAAAGACTTTCTATCTAATATTGCCGCAGGCGTCATTTTGGTTTTTCAAAAGCCCTTTGAGTATGGGGATCTGGTTGAAATATCGGGTACCTTGGGAGTGGTAGAATATATTGATTTGTTTAATGTCAAAATTAAAACATCGAGTAATGAGATAGTGGTTATTCCAAATGGTATGCTCATTCAAGGTAAGATCATTAATAAAGCATATCGTGGTAAGCGACGCTTAGAAATTATTGCTTCGATTGCATATGATTCTGATTTGATAAAGGCAAAAACCTTGTTACATGATATCGTTTTGCAAGTGGATAAGATTTTAAAAGATCCTGCGCCTTCTGTGGCAGTGAGCAGATTAGCCGAGAGCAGTGTTGATTTGTCTATTAAAATGTGGCTTAAGAAAGAACATTACCTCGAGGTTCAAGGTGAGGTTCTGGAGAAAATTAAGTTAATTTTTGATAAAAATGATATACAAATACCCTATCCACAAATGGAGCTTTCCGTAAAAAAACGCCTGCATTCGTGAATTCGTCATATTCCTATTAGCATAATAACTACTTGCCCCTTGTCCTTGTTACTTATAAGGCCATATATGGCGTGAGTAGTTACAAGCTTCATTAATCTTAAGATGCTTTGCGTCTATCATAAAAAGTCTTAATTTTATTGTGATTCATATAGAAACTGTTAGAATGCCAAAGATTTTATTGACAATAAGCTAAATAATATGTCTCGATTCATGCCTAAATTATCTCTTGTCCCCCTCATTATTGTTTCATTATTGGGTTGCTGTATGGAAATTGATCTTTCTATTCCTAGCTTCCCGAGCATTATGGCATTTTTTGAAGCAACAGAGGCGCAGGTACAAAGTACCTTAAGTTTAAATTTTTTGGCATTTTGCTTGTCAGGATTACTCTATGGCCCTTTATCTGAAGCATGGGGTAGACGTGGTTTAATGCTTTTTGGCGCAACTTGCTTTCTCATTGGGGCATTGGGGTGCGTACTTTCTGGTTCTATTTATCAGCTGGTGTTTTGGCGATTTGTGCAAGGCTTAGGTGCGAGTAGTACCTTAGTATTGGGTTTTACCATGATATCTGATCGCTATAGTGGCGATATTGCTGCTAAATATATTGGTAAGATCAATGCTTATGTGACTATTTTTATGGCAGTGGCGCCTATTTTAGGCAGCGTGATCATTCATTATTTTAGTTGGCGAGCCAATTTTACCGCTGTGGCATTCATCGCCTTCGTGGCATGGTGTCTATTAATGGTGGGTTTGCCGGAAACCAAAGTGCAACGTGAAACATTAAACCTTAAAAGCATTCTCAAAGATTATTTGAAAGTGTGTACACACAGAGAATTTCTGCTTTATGCTTGTATGCCTAATATGCTGGTAACGGCTTACCTTACTTTTGTGGGTAGTGCAGCTTTTTATTATATTAATACTTGTGAATTACCTGTCTTACAATTTGCTATACATCAGGGTTTATTGGTACTTTGTTTTTCTGCGATGAGCTTTTATGCGGATAAAGTTGTTTCGCTTATAGGTAGTACGAAAGCGGTCTCTTTTGGGATGTTCTGTTGTGTATGTGCAACGGCATTATTAGTTATTTTTGCTTTTATGTTTCCATACCTGCCGGTGCTTATTACAAGTGCAATGTGTTTATTTGCAGTTGGTTGTGCCTTTCCAATGAGTGTGACTTTTGCACAGTCTTTAGAAATATTACCAGAGCAAAGAGGCACGGCATCTTCCTTTATCATGTCGTCTCGATTGCTTATTTCTTCTATAGCCGTTGCTGCAACGGGTTATTTTTTCGATGGTTCTATGCGACCTGTCGCTTTGATCATTGCTGTGGCTGTGGTGTGTGCATTAGGTCTTTATCTGACGATTGAAAAATCTAAGCAAGCTTCAGATACTGTGCCTGAAGCTATCTAGTTGTATCTAGCAGCTGTCTCAAAAATGTCCTTTGCTGAGTAGCTACAAAAACTTGTAACTACTTGGCTCACCCTCCTGGATTTTTATATTCGTGTAAATCTTTTTTTGTTAGGGCAAAGTTAAAATGTCCGGTAGTTGGCAAAGGCAAGATGTCCGGTTAATGGTTAAAAAATCAGGATATCATGGAAAAAAGATAGATTGAGTGAAATATCACACTAAGAATTATGAAGA
>JBFWLB010000042.1:0-22235 GCA_050252335.1 Candidatus Berkiella sp.
TAGGTCTCGATTTTGCGGGGGTTCTGTATTATGACGGCCAAGGATTTATTGTAAAAAATGAAATAAAAAACTCAACATTAAAAGTCTCCTCTATTGCTGATTTAAATGGGGCAATTATTTGCACCAATGCGGGAACAACGACAGAGCTGAATATTGCTGATTATTTTCAGAGTCATAACCTTAAATATCAAATTATTACTTTTGAAAAAAGTGATGAGGCAGTCCTTGCTTATGATACAGGGCGTTGTGATGCTTATTCTACAGACAGAGCAGGTTTGTTTGCACAGCGTCTACAATTAAAAGATCAATCAAACCATACAATACTGTCAGAAACCATTTCAAAAGAGCCATTGGGGCCTGTTATTAGACAAGGTGATGATAATTGGTCGAATATTGTGCGTTGGACTTTATTTGCGCTTATTAATGCAGAAGAACTAGGGGTTAATCAGCATAATGTTACTAGTATGGGAGATACGACACAGCCTGATATTCAAAGACTCTTGGGCTATCAAGGAGGGCTTGGAGAGAAATTAGGATTGCAAAATGATTGGGTATATCAAATTATTTTACAAGTAGGTAATTACGAAGATATTTTTGAAAGAAATTTAGGAACATTAAGCTTATTGAAAGTAGATAGAGGTGTGAACCGTTTATGGACGGAAGGGGGCATACTGTATGCACCACCTTTTAGATGAGGATCTATGAAGATAAAATCTCCATTTTGGTACAATCAGCGCTTTAGAAATACGGCTATTCAATGTTTAATAATATTATGTGTAGCAACATTAATATATTTTTTAGCCTATAATTTGCGTCAAAATTTGCAAGCAAGGGGTATTGCATCAGGGCTTTCTTTTCTTAAGCACACCTCTGGTTTCAATATTATCATGCATTTAATTGATTTTTCAGAGCGTTCAAGCTACTTACGCGCATTTTGGGTGGGTCTGATCAATACTTTGGTTGTATCAGCACTTTCAATTGTACTGGCAACAGTAATAGGTGGGGTGTTGGGCTTAATTAGTATCTCTAGAAATAAAATATGGTCAAAATGTGCTGTTGCCTATGTAGAAGTAGTTCGTAATATCCCATTACTCTTGCAGATTTTGTTCTGGTATTTTGTTGTTTTGCGAGCGGCACCTTATCCAACTGAAGCTATCTCTTTGGCTAATGCGGTGTTTATTACAAATAGAGGCTTGTATTTGCCGAGTGTTGAGTTCACCGGTATTGGTTTTGTATTGATAAGTCTTTCTCTTTTGTTTTTATTGCTGATGACTATCACAAAAAGATTTTTGAGCAAAGCTATTGCGCGATTAGGTATAGTTCTTTTTATAGGTATGGGTATTATTGGATTTTGTTTATTGCCTTTGCATATCCCTCATTTAGGACGCTTTAATTTTGAAGGAGGGATTGTTCTTATTCCAGAATTTATGGCGTTGGTGATTGCACTTAGTCTTTATACTGCTGCTTATATTGCTACTATCGTTCGGATGGGGATTTTATCGATTTCAAGAGGTCAAACAGAAGCGGGTTTAGCGCTGGGGCTTTCAAACTTGCAAATATTAAAGCATATTTTGTTACCACAAGCATTAAAAGTAATATTGCCTTCTTTGTGTAATCAGTATTTGAACGTAACTAAAAATTCATCGCTTGCTGCAGCTGTGGCTTATCCAGATTTAGTTGCTGTTTTTGCGGGCACTGTTTTGAACCAAACGGGGCAAGCGGTAGAAATTATTGCAATTACAATGGCTGTATACTTGGTAATTAGTTTGACTATTTCATTTTTTATGATGCTTTATGAGAAGCGCTTGAAGTGGGGTACTCAGTGAATGTATTGATTCATAAGCAATGTCAAAAAATTTTCTCCTCTGTCTGGAGAAATTTCTTTTCTGTGCTGGCCATTTTTTTGATCATATACTTAAGCTATTTGTCTATAAAATGGGCGGTGATTGATGCTACTTTTTTTGCGCCAACTTTAGCAGAATGTAATGCACAAGGCGCATGTTGGGCTATTGTCACCTCTCGTTGGAAACAATTTCTATACGGATTTTACCCAGAAGCCGAGATTTGGCGTGTTAATTTTGTATTTTTTATTTTTTTTATCAGTGTTGGCGTGCTTGCCTTTTTAAAAAAGCATCTGTTTTTAAAAATGAGTATTGTTTTCTTATGTGCAGCAATAAGCATTGTGTTGTTGCGAGGGGGCAGTTTTCATTTGGTGCCGGTGGGAACCGATCTTTGGGGTGGGTTATTTCTGACAATATTTTTAAGTATATGTTGTATATCATTGGCATTCCCAATGGCTTTGTTATTAGCGCTGGGCAGACAATCAAAGTTGATTGTACTTAAGACAATATGTGTAGTGGTGATTGAGCTAGTACGAGGTGTTCCCTTAATTTCGGTCTTATTTATGGCATCTTTTATGTTACCTTTCTTTTTACCAGCAGGTCTGAATTTTGACAAATTAGTGAAAATTTCTTGCGGGATTATTTTATTTCAAGGGGCTTATTTAGCAGAAGTCATACGGGGTGGGATGTACGCTGTACCGAAAGGACAGTATGAGGCTTGTGCTGCCTTAGGTCTGAATTATTGGCAAAGCATGCGATTGATTATTTTACCACAGGCTTTGCGTGTTACGATTCCTGCTATTGTTAATACCTTTATTAGCTTGTTTAAAGATACCACGCTAGTCATGATCGTTGGCATGTTGGATTTTTTAGGAATCATTCAATCTGCAATCACCGATCCCAAATGGATTGGTAGTGCATTAGAGGCCTATATTTTTTGCGCATTCGTGTATTGGAGCATTTGTTTCAGTATGTCACTTTTTAGTAAAAAACTTGAAATTAAATTGAAGGTTAATCATTGATGAATATGATACATCATAATACTGTTATAAATTTTAAGAAAGTTAATAAATGGTACAATGAGTTTCACGTTTTAAAAGATATTCATCTACAAGTGCAAAAGGGTGAGAAAATTATTATTTGTGGCCCCTCTGGTTCAGGAAAGTCGACATTGATTCGATGCATTAATCGCTTAGAAGCGCATCAAAAAGGCGATATAGAGGTTCTGGGGATTCTATTATCTGACAATCTAAGAAGCTTGAAAACGATTAGAAAAAAAGTAGGGATGGTGTTTCAGCAGTTTAATTTGTTTCCTCATCTTAGTATTTTAGAAAACTTGATGCTTGCACCCATGCATGTGCAAGGTAAAACTTCTTCACAAGCAGAAGCCTTAGCAACACTTTATTTAAACAAAGTGAAAATTTCTGAACAAATCAATAAGTATCCATCTCAGCTCTCAGGAGGGCAGCAGCAACGTGTTGCCATTGCAAGAGCTTTATGCTTGGAGCCTGAGATTATATTATTTGATGAACCTACCAGTGCTCTTGATCCAGAAATGATTAAAGAAGTTTTAGATGTCATCGCAGATTTGGCAAAAGAAGGTATCACGATGGTATGTGTTACGCATGAAATGGGTTTTGCGAAAAATATAGCCGATAGAGTCATTTTTATGGATGAGGGTGAAATTATTGAGCAGGCATCTCCAGAGGATTTTTTTAATCATCCTAAGATGCCAAGAACTCAATTATTTTTAGAAAAAATATTGAAATAAAGAGTAATTTTATTCTTTGATTACAAAAGGCGTATACAGCGCTTTGCGCCACTGAGGAATCAACTATATACCATAGGAATTAGAAATAAAGAGCGTTTTCTGCAAATTAAAATGTGTATCTGCGCTCATTCGCCAATTACTAAAAAGTAACAAGCATGAGTGCACAAACGAAAAGAGGGAGTAAACGCATAGATGCTTGTATATTCATAGGTTATGTAGGCCGTATATTTTGCGATAAACATGAGAAATTTTAGGTAATATCAATAAAAATAATTTTTTAGGTTTTAAAATTATGATTATTCACATACTAATTTTTAAAGCCTTATAGAGTAGTTTTGAAATTGTTGTACATTTAACTAAATCTGTGTTTAAATCACTGCCTAAAAATTGGTTAGGTAAGTAGGTTTCCACATGCAGGTAGTAGAAAAGAATATCATTGAGTTTTCAATAGAAAATGACAAAAATGCAGCAAAAAAAAGTCGCTCAACTAAATATATTTCTGCTCATGAAGTGTTCCCCTTGTTACCAAAAATTCAAGAAACAGACGTTGCTTTGAAAGATGATCTAGAGAACGAAGACGGAGATGCAGAAGATATTGTTGCGCATTTAGATATTCAAGCTTGGATCAGTGCCCTTGAAATGCAGTATGGCACAGCAGCCGTTGCAAATGTAACGAGTCAAGGTTCGCATAATCACCTTGTTAAAATTGATCACAAATATCCCCTGCATTATGCCGCAGCAGAAGGTAATTTACATATGCTGACGGTTTTATTAAACCAAGGTTACTCGATTAATGCAAAAGATAACCTTAATAGTACACCGTTACATGTCGCTGTTATGATGAATCAATTCGCAACAGTACAATTTTTAGTTGAAAAAGGTGCAAATATTAATGCTTTCTCATATGAAGAATGGGATTCAGTGAGTTTGTCTATCGTCAAAGGGCATTATGAAATTGCTGAGTATTTGCTCAAGCAACCTAAGATTTATGTGGATGATATTACGCTTTATACCGCAATGGATGCACTATTTTCGACCTCTGATAAAGGCGAGAAAAATGAATTATCTAATCTTTTGAGAGTGATTGAATTACTTGCAGAGCATACAAGCCCAGCTGTATTAAATATACCAGGTGAAGGACATGTTATGGAAGGGCTACCTATTTCTGTTTTGTTAAGGATCGTTGCATCTTCAACTGAAGACGCCGATGCACGCGCAGAAATAAATAAAACAGCAGATGCGATTAATCAGCATGATACAACAGAATCTATTTATACAGACGCAAAATTATTGATGCATGTATTGCCAGTATCAGGACATTATCAAATAGCCTATGATAAAAATGGTTCATTTGATCACAAATATTCTTTTTCTATTGGAGCAGAAGGGCATTTCTCAAATTATACAGTAGATGCTGCTGCCCAAACCTTAGCTACTTATATAAAACAAATGAATTCTAGTAATAGTTTACAATCTTTTGTTTTTGAGAAGATTCTCTCAACTATTTGTTATTCTGCACAACTTGCAGATGCTACTAATGATCAAAAAGTAATTTCTGATTTATATCAAAACTATAAAAATGGCAATACCATTTTGTTGCCTACAGGATGGGAAGGCCATTTTGTGGTGACTATTTTAGATAGTAAAAATGGTTATTTTGCAGTATCAAACACCGGCATGTCATTTGATGGTAATGAGTCTGGTTCAATTGTATATAAAATGCACCATCCAGAAAATGTTACGCCAGAGATTTTGCAAACAATTTTAAACAATAAAGATCAGTTTAAATTAGAATATGATTTACATTATCAGTTGGGACTTGAAAAGCTTTATGTACTACCTGAGCCACCTCAGACAACTGGCAATTGTGGTTGGAGAAGTATTGAAGTCGCTGTTGAAGCACTTGCTTTTATGGCGCTTGCAGAAAAAGGCTATTCAACCGAAGATGCTCAAACGATTGCACATGATTGGTACTCTGATTGGTATCAATATACTTGTACAGATATCTTAAAATCTTATTTAGAGAATGATCCTAGACTTGAAATCAGTGCTTTGAGCGATATTCTGGTTTATAACCACCCATCTTTATTTGATAGCACTATGCCCATAAATTCACATGAGTGGGAAAGAGCGCAGCTTGTGATAGATGCGATGAGCAGTGAACAGTATAAAAACAAATTTAATGAAGTTGCGCATGACTATAGTGATGCGCGCCCCGAATTAAAAGCACTTATAGAAGTGCATGGTTTTGATTTAACTTCAATTGATTCTCTTACGGAGAGTTTTGATAGCTTGCATTTGTTTCCATGGCTTTCACCTAAACACGAGGCTACTACGTCGATTGAATTAAAAGATGTGTTAACAATGGATTCAGATGATGCAGTTAAGACATTATTTATTGAGGCACAGGATGTAACGTTATCAAGTGAACTTAATAATTTAGGCGCATTTGAGCAAACTTTCTCTCAGCAAACTTGGCAGGATGATTCACTATCGAGTATAGTACTCTTCGAAATTTAAAACTACATACTCTTTTACAGATGAGCTTTTATGCATCTCTGCAGGAGAGTGTAATAAACTTATAGGATGAGTTGTATGTTAGGTGGAGTTGTTGATACGAATCAGTTTGTTCGTCCTTTTCCTCGATGGTATACACCTGTAAAATGGTTTATACCTTTGGGTTTAACCTTTGTTGCAGTACTTTTAACAGCTTTTATGGTAACGGGAATGATGCCATTACCGGCTATTTTTTCGATGCTTGATTGGTTGCCTGCGCTGTATCAAGGCATGGAAAGCTTAGGCGCATTCATGTTGCTTTCTTCGGCTCTGTTCACCGTTGGAACAATGTCTATGATGGCGATTTCTTCTCTTACCAAATTATTTTTATTTCAATATGTTGAAAATATGGCTACTGATAATTTAAATGGCAGCCAATATTTATCGCAACTTAAAGAAGTGATTGATACAGAAAAAGAAAAGCAAATAAAAACACGTCAGATGGATCTAGAAAATGCATTGCTTAAAGCAGACGAAGAAAATCAAGCTTTAACGCATGAGCTTGATAATTTAAGACGTGGCCAACCTATTTTAAGTGCATATGGGTCTAAAGCTAAACCTCAGCCCCAGGAGAGTCATAAGCCAGATGATAAGCCTGTTGAGGCGAATCGCAAAACAGCAGATGTTGTTGCTATACGACCTAAAGCTACTCAAAAATAGAAGTAGTCTTAAGTGTCTCTGTGCACCGAGACTGCGTTACATAATACCCATCTATTATGGGTATTATAGTCTTCGCACATGAGACTTCGGGCGGGGGGCTTCGCCCTTTTCCACAATCCTCATATACTTTTGGGAATGAAGGTTGCTCAAGGCTTGACGCCTACCCGAACACTCATCTGCTATGACTCGCATAGCATTAACATGGCATTTTTTAAGCATTGGATTTTAACTCTATATTAAAATTTGCTATTCTATCCACAGTTCCACACTGCAAGTTAGTATAGTAAATGAATAATGACAATCAAGATTTCACAATAAAACGTCATATAACCGTTCCTGTCAATGTAGGGGGCATCACTATTGGTGGTGGGGCGCCAATTGTTGTGCAGTCAATGACAAACACAGATACTGCGGATGTTGAGGCAACCGCACAACAGTGTTTTGAGCTCTGGCAAGCAGGCTCTGAGATTGTCAGAATCACTGTTAATAATTCACAAGCAGCAAGAGCGGTGCCTTATATTCGAGATAAATTGGTTCAGCTTGGATGGGAAAAACCTGTTATTGTCGGCGATTTTCATTACATTGGTCATACGCTGTTAACAGAATATCCAGATTGCGCAGCTGCTTTGGCAAAATATCGTATTAATCCTGGTAATGTCGGCTTTGGTGATAAACACGATCCAAATTTTTCAACAATGATTGAAGTTGCTTTGAAAAATGATAAGCCTGTGCGTATTGGTGTGAATTGGGGTAGTTTAGATCAAGATTTAGTTGTTCGATTAATGGATCAAAACGCTAAAAGCATAAATCCAAAATCCACAGAAGCAATTACAAGAGAAGCATTGGTTCTTTCTGCTTTGACATCTGCACAACGAGCAGAAAGCATAGGCATGCAGAAAGACAAGATTATTTTGGCCTGCAAAGTGAGCAGGGTACAAGAGCTTGTTAAAATCTATTTGGAACTTGCAAAGCGCAGCAATTATGCTTTGCATTTAGGTTTAACGGAAGCGGGCATGAGCAGCAAAGGTATTGTGGCCACAGCTGCCGCATTTTCTTTATTGTTACAACAAGGCATTGGTGACACCATTCGTGCGTCACTCACCCCAGAACCCGGTGGTGATAGAACACAAGAGGTGAGAGTATGCCAAGAAATATTACAGTCTTTAGATTTGCGTGCTTTCTCTCCAATGGTAACTGCTTGTCCTGGATGCGGTCGTACAACGAGTAGTTTTTTTCAAGAACTTGCTCAATCTATTCAACAATACCTTCGTACGCAAATGCCCATTTGGAAAAATCAATTTCCTGGGGTTGAAAATATGACTGTTGCGGTCATGGGATGTGTTGTCAATGGCCCTGGTGAAAGTAAACATGCTGATATTGGTATTAGTTTACCAGGGACGGGTGAAAGCCCTGCAGCGCCTGTCTTTGTGAATGGCAAAAAGTTCAAGATATTAAGAGGCAATAATATTGCTGCTGAATTTAAAGATATCGTTGAAAATTATGTCAATGAGCGTTTTGGTGTAAAAGTGGTTGAAGAAGTATAAGGCTGGTTGCTTAAATGACAGTTTATTAATAAGTTATTTCTCAGTGGCGCAAAGCGCCGTATGCTCCCTTTGGTGTCAAAGGGAGTCGCCGTCTGCGGCGGAGGGATTTTAATACAGATTTAAAAAATCCATCTGCTCAACTTTTGTTGAGCCTCTTCCCTTAATTCTAAGGGAAGATAATCATTCACTTCGTTCATTTTTTATAAGTAAAGACGTTTTTATCCTCTTTATTCATTTAAAAATTTATAGAAATACAAGTTATTTACTTCACCAGCGATTGCGTTAATTGCTGTGCTTGCTCTAATTCAGACTGTGTAAATAAATGACTTATCTTTTTCCGCGCATAGGCTGCATCTGCTTCACCATTTTTTGCTGCTAAATCAGCCCAAGCATAAGCACGCTGCATATCTTTTTTCACGCCTTTGCCTTGAGAATAGAGCGTTGATAAATTAAATTGCGCTTGACCATTTTGCTGGTAAGCAGCTTTTCTATACCACTTAGCGGCAGCTTGATAATTTTTAGGGACTCCTAATCCTTGATGATAGGCAAGACCGAGTTGTGCTTGCGCTAAGACTAATCCATTATTGGCAGCCATTTGAATGTATCGGATGCTTTGCTGAAAGTTTTGTTCAACACCCGTCCCATTCCAATACATTTGTCCTAGGGTATATTGACTCATCGCATCGTTATTATTAGCAGCTTTTGCTAACCAATATTTGGCTTGCGCATAATCTTGGTGAGGTCCTGCGTTATAGTAAATTTTTCCTAATAGTGCTTGCGAAGGAACATCATCTTGTTCTGCTGATTGTTTAAGCCAAAAGATTGCTTTCTCATAATCGATAGCAATGCCTTTACCAATTGTATACCAACTACCGCATTGATATTGCGCATTGGGCAGCTGTTGTTTTGCTGCTTCGCAATACCAATAATGAGACACTGTATGGTTGATGGGGGTTAATATGCCTTGGTCATAACTTTCAGCAAGTCTTACTTGTGCATCCGCTTGGTGATTATCAGCTGCTCTTTGATACCAGATAAGTGCTTCTGTTGGATTTATATGAATTCCAGAACCTGTTTCGTACATTTTTGCCACTTGATATTGTGCTTCAGGTACATTTTGAAAAGCTGCTTTTTCATACCAGTAAAAAGCCTGTGATAAATCTAGTCTTGTTCCGGTGCCATACTCATATCGCTTAGCGATTTGATATTGCGCAAGTCTGTGATTAGCTTCAGCTGCGCGTAAATACCAATAAAAAGCTGTATTGCTATTGTATTGAACATTCTCCCCCATTTCATATTCTTGAGCGAGCTGATACATTGCCTCAATATGATTATTTTCAGCTGCTTTTTGCAACCAATAGAAAGCGAGAGATTTATTATTCAGCGGCTCTATTTTTAGACGATAAAGATTTGCCAGCTCAAATTGAGAGTCTGCATTACCTTGATGCGCTGCGAGTTGGAAAAATTTTTCAGATTTTAAATAATCTGCTGGGAAGCCATAATTTCCAAGATAGATGACACCCAAGGTGTATTGTGATTTTATATCACCTTGATTGGCTGCTTTAGTAAGATGTGTGATTGCTTTTTGTTTTGAAATGTTGTCTGTTTTATAAAGAAGCAAGTGTCCAAGATCAGAGTCTGGATTGGAAGCATATAGTTCTTTTGATTGTATGTACGGTGTTTTTTTGTTCAGTCCGCTGTTGGTATAATCATTTTTTGTAATGACATATGCGTGCTCTTGGCGATTTTGTTTATCAAAATAGCCGTCAAAATCAACAGCCATTAATGGGGAAGACAACATTGCGTTTAAAATAAAGAGTGTTAGTGCTCTTTTGTTAGCCGTTTTTTTAAGGATAATTGATAAAATATCCACTTTTTTATCACCTAAATTCCATTTTAAGAGAAAAATATTTTTTAATGCTTTACACTTTAAACTAATAGTTGGTTTTTATCATTTTGGCTAATGGTTGAGGAAAAAAAAACATGCTGTCAAAATTTAGGCTGTTATCTATGCTGGGTGGTATTGTCTTTACGGGTGGTGTAAGTTCTATTGCGCTCGCAGAAGATATTGGTAGCGACATAAATACTGGTATTGAATATCAAGCCATTACAACAGACAATTCTGCTGTCACACCTGAGCAATTTGATATGGTTAATACAGCGGCAAAGCGCGGTGGTGCAGAAGCACAATACACCTTAGGCGTATTTTATTTGGAAGGTGTCTATGTAGATACTAATCCAAAAACTGCAGTGAATTGGTTTATGAAGGCGGCTGAGCAGGGGCATCTAAATGCGCAATATAATCTTGCCCAATGTTATTTGAAGGGTGTAGGCACTCGTGTTAATTATAGGTTAGCAATGAATTGGTTTAGTAAAGCAGCAGATAGTGGGCATGCGCCATCATCCTATAATTTAGGTCTTATGTATAGTCAGGGCTTAGGGGGTGATATTAACTATAAAATGGCAAATATGTGGTTAAAAAGAGCTGCAGATCAACGTTATGCACCAGCAGAGTATGCAATTGGTTTGGCCTATAGTAAAGGGCTCGGAGAAAAGCAAAATAATCACACAGCTATGCAATGGTTTCAAAAAGCAGCATCACAAAAATATGCACCTGCTATTTTTGCGATAGGTGTTTCTTATGAATCAGGATTGGGGGTAGACAAGAATGCTGAAGAGGCATTTAAATATTATCTTCAATCAGCACAATTAAATTATACTCAAGGACAACTTAAAGTTGCAAGATCATATAAAGAAGGTATGGGTGTTAGCGTTGACAATGCTGAATATGTTAAATGGACAATTCAAGCAGCACAATCAGGCTCTATGGATGCTAAAGTAGCGTTAGCTAAGTTATATAGAGATGGTGATGGTGTTAAACAAAGTTACCAACGTTCACTCGAGTTATATGAGCAAGCAGCAAAAAATAATTATGGCCCAGCAATGTATGAAATGGGTATATCATATGAAAATGGTTGGGGAGTTGAGCAAAGTAAGCTCAAAGCCTTTGACTGGTTTAAAAAAGCAGCAATTAATCAGGTGCCAGCTGCTGAGTTTAAATTGTTTCTCTATCTTACAGAAGGTTATGGAACGATTGAAGAGCAAGGAAAAGCCAATGATTGGTTAAAGAAGGCCTTGGGACATCGCTATCCTGATGCTGTTGTCTATATGGGTAAAGCCTACTTAAAGGGCTTGTATGGTTACCCTGAAAATCCAAAGCAGGCTTGTGTATGGTTTGAGAAAGCAGCACAATTAAATTTTGTTGAAGGTTTTTACTATTTGGGTAATTGCTTTAGAGATGGATTGAATCAAGAACAAAGCTATGTCAAGGCTTTTGAATCTTATTCAAAAGCTGCGGAAATGGGATATGGTCCAGCACAAAATGAATTGGCCCGATTTTATGCAGAAGGACTTGGTACAGATTTTAATGATAAAGAGGCGATTCGCTGGCTTACAGAAGCGTCAAACAAAGGATACAAAGATTCTCAGTATAATCTAGGTATTCGTTATAGAAATGGTAATGGCATTGAAAAAGATGAGGTAAAAGCAGCCAAATATTTTGCAATGGCTGCCGAGCAAAACCACTTTGGCGCTCAATATGAGTTAGGAATGAGTTACTTAAATGGGCAGGGCGTTGACAAAGATCCTCAAAAAGCATTTGAATTGTTTGAAAAGGCAGCGATGAAGGGCGATAATAATGCCCAATATCGTTTGGCGCTTTGTTATCAAGAAGGTAATGGTGTTGCTAAAGATCTTGTTAAAGCATATGCTTGGCTAAAAATTGCATCTGTTGGTTCTGGCGCAGAAATCCAAAACGCGCGTGATAGGCTTATGGAGCAGTTAACGCCAGAACAGCTAACGCAAGGAAGTGATTTGTCTGATGAGCTTATGCAACAACTCTTGACGGATGAATTTGATATCAAATTCTAATAAATAATGGCATTGAAAGTGTAATGCCAGTTAGTTAAGAAATGAACGAAGCGAATGATTATCTTCCCTTGATATCAAGGGGAGAGGTTCTTTAGTATGGTCTAGTATTAGTTTTTAACAAAATTCTCGATGAGCGCAGCGAATCAAAACGCCTCTCCCAATTTTGGGAGAGGATGGCTGAAAGCCAGGTGAGGGTTAAATATGAATAGCACATGAATGGGCTAACTCTCACCCGCCCTTGCAGGGCTTCCTCTCTCAAAATTGGGAGAGGGGAAAATGTTCGCTTTGCGAACGAAGAAGAAAAGGATTTTTTTAAATCTTTATAAAAATCCTTTTCTTCCAAAGGTGCCTGATAACAAAGAAAGAAAATTAATTCGCTTCTAAATGCCCATTGACTCTTAACTGATCGACATTCGTATTGAAAGTGCTTTTTTAAAGTAAGGGTTGATAATCTATGTCGCCATTTTTTATTGTTCTGAATTTTATTGCAATTGCTTATGCAATTATGTTGCTGTTCGTGGTCACGAAAAAATACAAATATTATTTTCTCATTGGATGCACTTTACCATTATTTGCCTATGCCGTAGTTGGTATGATGACATATGGTTTGTATGGCTTTACTGTGACACAATTCGGATTGTTTTTATTGCGAGGCGGTTTAATTGCTTCCATTCTTTCGGGTACCTTAGTAAACTTCCTGCTATCTCGCTTGAGCGAAAAATCAAAACAATTAGAACCCTAATACATAATAAGAGGATATGAATAATGGCATCCGTTGTAGATGATATTACAATAAAGTATGAAGAAGACGGTGTGGTAACGGTTAATGAGTTGGATAAAGTAATCTTAACTAAAGGTGCTTGGGCTACCGTCATATTTAAATATCAAGATTGGAACAAAAAAGAGCAAGCTTACGGTCCTGCAAAATTTACAATTCGTCGTTATCAAAAGCGTAATAATGAATATTTCCAAAAGTCCAAATTTAATATCTCTAGCATTGATCAAGCAAATAAAATCATTGTGGCATTAACTAATTGGATTCAAGAAGAGGGTGATGCTGAATAGTTTTTCATAGAATTTCTGATTCGCTTTGCGAATCAAAGCGCCTCTCTCAATTTTGGGAGAGGCTGACTTAATGTCTGGTGAGGGTTGAAGATGGATTTAGCCTAATCTCGCTGCCGAATTCACATTCCATTCATCAATCGTAATCACATTATTTTCTTGTAATTGTATTTTACAAAAATTCCCCGTACCAACTTTATAATCATTCATGGTGCTTGTAGTACAAATATTTTTCCATAAGCTTGAAAAATATAAAAAGAGCCGAATGATACCATTGCTAGAAACGACAATAACAGGAGCATTTTTTTCATGCTGCTCGTTGTAAAGTGTGGTTAAAAATTCTGCAATGTGTTGTAGATGATGTTCTAGTGATTGTTTAAATATTCCATTAGGCCATATTGCTTGGGTATGCCAGCGCTGTGCTTCCTGTTCCCAATTTTCAGAGATTTCATTCGCTGTTAATCCTTCCCATAGACCATAATCTATTTCATCTAATGCTTGAACATGAGTCTTTAGTGTTGTCTGTGGAAAATAGCTTTGCAAAATATGAGCAGATCCTGTTTGCCTTTGGAGCTGACCACTGAAAATTTTATTCGGAAATATGCCAGATTTTTGTAAGTAAGTGCCAAAGTGCTCTGCTTGTTGCAATCCAACAGTAGTTAAAGGAAGATCGGATTTGAGCCCCACTTGAACAACTTTATCACCTGTTTCAAATGTATTGCCATGTCGATATAAATAGAGCGTTACGCTGCTCATAACACTAATTCGCCTTCTTCAGAAATCAATTGTTCAACCCATGGAATATCTTTGGGGCTATCCACGGATGCATGCGTTCTGCCTTTATAGTCAACGACAGCAATTTTGATTGGAATATTGTTTTCTAAAGCACGTAATTGCTCTAGCTTTTCGATTTCTTCTAATGGAGAAGGGGGGAGTGCTTGTAATTTTTTTAGTGCATCAAAACGATATGCATACATACCAATATGTCTATGTAAAATTTGATGTGTACTATGCGAATAAGGTATCACTTGCTTTGAAAAATAGAGTGCACGATGCTGTAAATCAAAAGTAACGGTCGTTCCTGTAGAGGGACTGATTTTTTTCTGCTCAAGAAATTTAGCAATAGAGTCCCCCGTAACCGCTTGTGCAGGTGTTGCAATACCAACACTGGCATCTGTTTCTAAGGCTTCAATTAAAGCATCAATGACCCAAGGCGGCGTTAAGACAGCATCACCTTGTAAGCTCACAACAATACTGTCAGGCGCCGCGAATTCTTTTACCGCCTCATAAACACGCTCTGTGCCATTACGACAAGATTCTGGTGTCATAATGACATTTGCATCAAAAGATAAGGCATGATTGCGAATGCGTTCATCATCTGTTGCTATCCAAACATTATGTGCAAACTGTGTATGAGTTGCGATACGCCATACACGTTCTAGCATGCTAACCCCTAAAATAGGGGCTAGAGGCTTGCCAGGAAAGCGAGTTGATTGATAGCGCGCGGGAATGACAACATAAGTTGGCGCTTTATTCATTATTAGTACCTAATAAACTACAAAATCCTTGAGTTATATAGTCTGCTTCATCAATATTTTCACAGCCATTTATACCTCGTCCAATCACATAGTTAACGAACTCTCTAAGTCCCATTACAATGTGGGGTAATTCTAATAGATAAAAGAATAAATTTCCTCCCTGTACTTGTTCTATTTCAGTTTGGTTTAATACTTTTAATGTTGTTTTCATAGTGAGTAAACTCTTTAAAAAAAGAACAGATGATAATGATTCTTATTATCGATGTAAAGTATTGATGCTGATCAAGTTGTTAGTCGAACAACTTTTTAAAAAGGGAGAAGGCTAAAATTTGTATTTTAGCCTTTCTATATAATTTAGATTAAAGATGGAGAAATGATTATCTAAAGACCTTGACGACGGTTGTTCCAACTCGAACAAAAGATTGATTTAACCATTGTGCATCTTCATTAAACATTCTTACACAGCCGTGGCTTGCATGATAACCGGGCACGGTATTTGAGCCATGTAGGGCATAGCCACCATGGAAATGCATACAATAAGGCATTGGCGCACCGCCTCGTGGCAATGGATATTTGCTGGATTTACAAGCAGCGCCTTGCTTGCGCTGAACCTTAAAAGTCCCTGTTATTGTATTGCAACCACGTTTAACATCTGCACAATAATTTTGCCCACCAGAAACAGGCCCCCAATTTACCAGCCTACCACTTGCATCATAAGCGCCCCAGGCTAGATTAGTCAGATCTACTTTTACTAGAGATGATGTTTGTGGGCTGATTTGGCTAGGAAATGGAGAGAGAGAGAGATAATTAACAGAATGTAAGTTTTTAGGAATGGCTATTGTGGTTCCAGAGGTTAAATTAACATTCATTCTGTTTACTTTTCGAACGATTTCACGTTCACGAGCATCTGGGAATAATTTATGCCAATTATCACCAGGCTTTGTTCTGATGCAGTCATATTTTGGATTGCTACATAGTTTTTGACCATAGGTTTTCGCTTGTGCCACAGGAAGCATAAGCCCCAAGCAGCAAATAAATGCTATATATTTCAACATCTCAAACCTCACTTATCTGTAAATAAACAAAATTTTTTTATATTTGTTGTTATGACACGGTAAGAAAGAAATGGGTTCAAAAAAAAAACAAAGAAACAAAAAGCGCAACTGTGCGCTTATTCAGTGGAGGCTGTGTATTGAATGATTACGAGAAGAAGAAGTTGTAGTGCCTGAGCATCTAAATATGGCATCATTTTTTATTGGCATACAGGATAAGCTTTTTTAAATCCTGATATAGTAATGCTTCTATGACAATAAAATTTTGGCCAATTTTTTGATTTGTGTTCGGATATCAGGTACAGCTGTTATTTCCCATAGAAGTGCTTTGCATAGTGGGCCCGCTGCAAATAAATTTTTGGATGCTGTGCCGTTCGTAGATAAGAATTGAAACTCAGAGTCTACAGCAAACCCCAATTTAAGTGGATCCCACGTAATAAAATTTTGCTCAATGAGCGACTGAAATAATTCGGTATCATATAAAGATAAGTAATTAGGTCCTGTGCTATTAATAATGTATTCTGAATCAATAAAAAACGATGATTTATCATGCTTTTGAGTTAATGCGAGTTTGAAACTATTTGTATCTTGTGTGATCGTTGATAATTTTGCATTCAGTACTTGCACTTGACCACTTGCAAGCATTGCTTGAAGGATTGAATTAACTTGAGGCGCGATTCGATGTCGATGCACTTCCCAGAATGATTTTAAATGACGCATAAATTTTATTCTATCGCCGCTATTCCATTGTAACCAAATATCTTGTGTAATAGGACGTAAAGAGTCAATAACTGCACGCCAATTTAAATTTTCTGATTTTATTTTATGACGAATATACATAAGCGCGTGTTTAGGTGTTTTAAAATGCGCTGATAGTATTTGTGCAGGCAAAGGCGTATAAGATTCATGTGCTTTGGGCAGTAAGCTATGCCTAGATAATAAATATATTTTTCCCTGATGTTTTTGGTTTTCTAATGAAAGCAGAATATCAATAGCTGTTAAGCCTGTGCCAATAATGACAATGGGCACTGTTGCAGGAATGGCTTTGATTTGATTAAATCCCCACGGATCTATGAGATAATTTTTATGTTGTTCAAGACCATTATTTTTTAATACATTAATAGGCTTAGGATTGCCAATGGCCAAGACAAGTTTATCTGCTATGATCGTCTCAGTATTATTCAAGGTTATATAATATTGATTATTTTGTTTATCTAGTTGAGTCGCTTGAGCGGTTATGCACTCAATATGTGCGGGCATCTGCTTGTCATTTATGGTTTGAGTAAAACGACATTCTAGATAAGTACCATACAATTTTCGTGGAAAAAATTGTTCAGATATGTTTTCTTCGCTTACGTGACAATGCTTATATTCTTTTAACCAAGATACAAAATCATCAGCGTTATCTTCAAAGGCGCTCATTTTTCCTGCGGGAACATTGAGGAGGTGGTATGGTTCAGTTGTTGAGTAAGCAAGACCTCGATTTATTTGCAAACTATCGTTGATCAGTGCAATTCTTATATTTGTGGCGGCTGTTTTTTTGAGTTGTATTGCTAAAGTGCTGCCAGAAAAACCTGCCCCAATGATGGCGATATTAAAATTATTGTTCTTTGTTTTCATCGCTATTTATTTTTTTTGTTATTTGCTCGTTGATAAAAGGAGGCATTGGACTGTCAAGGCATCCTGAAATTACGCGTATTATTTCTGCCTCTTGTATTTTAACATGGTTGTCAGACAATACTAATTCTACACAAGAAGAGATTATTTTTTCTTTTAACTCTGGTGTTAATTTATTAAGTTTTTCTAAAACATTTCTAAATTGAATGGCTTTAAAAACTTTGATATTTGGCTTTTCTATAGGTTCGGATAGTAAAGCGTTAACAATATTTGCAAAATGCTCATTTCTTTGCGCTTCATCGCTATAGCTATAGTTTGTAACAAAGGCAAACAAGGTGGCAATTTCTTCTCGAACTGAATCTAAAGAATAGTATTTAGGTCTATCTGATGCGCGTGTACTTTCTGTCAATTGCTTGCCTAACAGTGTCAGCAAGGCAAAACGAAATAATGAGGGTTTTAGTGTCTGAGAGAGTGCCTCAATTCGATTGTAAATGGCATTTCTTTTTTCAAGTGGGTTTTCAGAAAAAGCGGGTAAGCTAATGTCAAATAATGGTACTAATGTTTCAAGCGGTAAAGACTTAAGCATTTCATAAATTTCATAAATGGATTCAAGCTCAGCCTTATTTAATGTTTTGCTTAAATGTTCTATGATGGATGTTTTGTTTTTATAACGTCGTAATATTAATCCATAATATAGATATTCAACTTTCTCTTTATTTCTTGCTCTATCTAACAGTGCTTCTGGCAAGAGATTATGGATATTTTTAGCATGTTCAAAATGTGCATCGGATGGATTCCCAATGCTATTTTTCATTGTTTCTGCATGTGTGTTTGCTGTGCTGGCTGTGGCCGCCATCGTATACATGATAGGTGCTAAAACACTTTCTAAATTTGTCTTTTTTGCGCCCGTCACATCGCCGCTTAACTTTTCTTCTTGCGCAGTATTATTTAAAAGTGTGTATTTTCCATAGGGATCTATTGCTTTGATGCGTTGATCAAGAGGTGGGTGAGTAGCAAATAAGCTATTAAAAAAGGTGAATGACATTGCTTCACCAAAGCATAAATGATTAATCTCTTCTGCTTGTGAACTCTTTAGTTTAGAGCCTTGTTCAAGTATGAGCATGCGCTTAAATGCAGAGGCCAGTCCTTGAGGGTATCGTGTGTATTGGACAGAGCAAGCATCTGCCAGTAATTCACGCTGTCTGGAAACGGCGGCCTTGATAATGCGCCCTAAGAAAAGACCTAGATAGCCAAAGATAATCATTACAAGCGCGATTAAAAGTATAATAATAACACCGCCACCGCCTTTGCCATCACGGCGTTTAGATCCAGATGAGTGGCCTGCGCCTCTGAGAACGATTGAACCCACATTGCCAATCAATAAAATGCCAGCCAATATTGCCATGAGTCGAATATTAATTTTCATGTCGCCGTTGAAGATGTGGCTAAACTCATGACCGATAACTGCTTGTAGTTCCTCTCTGTTTAGGTTTTCCAAAGATCCCTTTGTAACGACTAATACGGTATCTTTGGGGGTAATACCAGCAACAAAGGCATTAATGCCCATTTCTTTGTCCATGATGTAAAGCGCAGGCATAGGAACGCCTGAAGCAATAGACATCTCTTCTACAATATGAATAAGACGTTTTTCATGAAAATCGCTGGTGTCTGTAAGAATGCGGCGTGCGTTTACCATGTTTGCAACGCTCGTGCCGCCACCTCGTAGCGCGTACATTTTGAATAGGCTGCCAGATACAATGATTATGGTTAAGGTTAAAGAAATATAAAGCCAAAGAGGCTCATTCATGAGTGAGCGTAAATCAGGCACTTGTTGCGATGTATAATAGAGAATACCATACACAGCAGCATTCATTGCAAAGATCATGATGAGGAGCGCCAAAACAAAATACAAAATTAATATTTTTGATTTTCTGCGTGCTTTATCTTGGTGTTCAAAAAAATTCAAGATTAGCTCTTATCTCAATTAAAAGATACTTTAATTGGTTTTTTAGCTTCTGGCTCTTCAACTTCATAATGTGTTGCTGCTTGAAATTGAAACATACCGGCGATAATATTTTGAGGAAATTGTTCTCGACCCGTATTGTAAAGCATAACAGCATCATTAAAAGCTTGTCTTGCAAAACCAATTTTATTTTCAGTTGATGCGAGTTCTTCCATCAATTGTTGCATAGTTTGATTGGCTTTTAAATCAGGATAATTTTCTGCCAGTGCGAATAAACGTCCCATAGAGCTTGAGAGTACTGTTTCGGCTGAAATGAGTTTTTTCATTGCATCAGGATGGCCTGGATTTTTTGCCGCAATGGCTTCTGCTGATGAGGCTTGATTTCGTGCAGTGATGACAGCATCAAGTGTTTCTCTTTCATGTTTCATATAAGCTTTTGTTGTATCAACTAAATTAGGAATGAGATCATAGCGTCTTTGTAATTGTACATCGATTTGTGAAAAAGCATTTTTAAATCGATTACGAAGTGTGATCAGGCTGTTATAAATCACAACCCCATATAATAAAACAACAGCAAATACACCTACAAAAATGAGAAAAATATTGATTGCAGTCATGACTTTTCCTTTTGAATAAATACCTTGATCTAATTATATAATATTATTGCTAGTCTTAGCCTCTTGACTAATTAATAGAGAAAAATAATTAAACAAATTCACAGCATCTTGAGCTTAGAGCTTCTTACTGAGTTTAAATCCAACGCTGCTTAAGGCAAACAATACAAGTCCCATGATAATCAGCGATAATGGCCAACCGATTGAGTCTGCAAAATAAGTGAATGTAAAGTAACCCAAGAATAAAAAGATAGACACGATACTGACAAATAATAAAGTACGGCTGTGCACAAGCGTACTCAGATAAACCAAAAAGCAGCTTGGTAATAAAAAGAGCACATCTATGTTTTGATCTTCAAGCAGATCAAAAAGTGCAATTAAAGCACAGCAACTTCCAATAAAATACCAAAAAGGTGTAATTTTGTTAAATTCTGTTTTATCAAGATAAAATGATGCAGCAACGTACCCCATACCGATGAGTGAGAAAGCAATATTTTCACCAATGTGAATGATATTAAAGAAGGAACCTAAAACAAAAAAAGAGCATGTGATAGCATTAAAGAGTAAAACAGTTCTTCTAATCGCTAAGAACGTGAATAGTTGCTGCAAAAGCAATATGCCAGATACAAAGAGCATTGGCTCTTGCCAGCGACCACTGGGTTGATAATACTCACCAAGAAAGATCAGCAGACCGGCACTTTGAAGCAAAATAGCTAAAATATGAATAGGCGTTATTAATTTTCTAAAATGTTTATTGGATTCGGAGAATACAGCTATAAGAAACAGGGAAAAGCCAGAGCCAAGTGTAATAAATACTCGGAAAAAGGGACTCATGTTTTCCCAAAACATAGAGGTATAGGCAATAATCCCGCCCAATAGGAAAACACCGCCTAAATAGGCAAGCACACGGGTTAATAAAGTACTTTTAGCTTCTGCTGCTGTAGTACTTGATTTATCTGTCATTAAAAAATCATATACTTCTTTGGCAGATAACTCATTTGTGAGTATGATTTTTTCTATTTCTTGAAGCGCTTTTTGCTTGTCCATTATCGGCTCCCATTAGGGACTATCCAGGCTAAAAATTGAACATAGTTTGAGGGATTCTCTTTCTTAATATTAATAGGAAATTTTTTGCCATCATTTTTTAGATAATATTCATAAGAAAAGCCGCCATAATTACCCAATATAATACCTGTATTGCTACCTCGATAACGTGATTCAAATATAAAGTTATCTGGAGACTTAGAGTCTGTGTTTAAGCTTGCATTCTTTATGTTAAATACAAAAGTCTTTTGTTCATTATCAGGGTTTGGGGTTGGAGCATGGTAAGAAAGCTCATTGGCTGATTGTGCTTGTAAATCATACAAATATAGTTTGGGTTGTTGTTTGGGGAGAGGCTGAGGATTATTTGCTGTTGAGAGGGGGGCTTTGGCGGTGATTACATATACAGCATTATTTTCTAATACAATACGATTATGGCTATAGTTATTTTCAACGTAAATAAAATTATATTGAGGTGGTGGTATATTTTTCTGATGCGCTACACGTAGTATCCACACAAAAGTTACAATTAATGCTGGTAGTGCAACACCCAATATCAAGAAAATATTATTTTTGATTTTGGTCATATTTTATCCGACCTTAAATAGTTATCTAACAAAAAATAAAATCGTGCGACAAAACAACAACATCCATAGTATAGTAAAGGTAGATAAAGTATAAGCCTTCTGCCATCTCATAATCTCTATGTACTTTCTATGAGAACGAAGGTTGCTCGAGGCTCGACGCCTACTCGACATTGTGCCCCTTGAGGGTAAAATTCATCTGCTGTGACTATAACGCTTTAATTTTAAACCTTATTTTTGGCTTTTATATGATTTACAATAAAATATTTACACCATTATCTCTTGGTTTTACGACTTTAAAAAATCGTTTAATCATGGGCTCGATGCACACCGGGCTTGAAGAAGAGAAACAAGGATTCGACAAATTAAGTGTCTTTTATCAAGCACGAGCCAAAGGAGGAGTAGGGCTTATTGTAACAGGCGGTGTTGCGCCTAACAGAGCTGGATGGTTGGCGCCTTTTG
>JBFWLB010000043.1:0-21720 GCA_050252335.1 Candidatus Berkiella sp.
CACCTTCTACACTAGCCCCAACTGTAGAATCTGAAGCGGATGATGAGGAAGCAGACGAGCTTTTTTCAGTCAAAGAATCTGATTTGAGGCAAACCATTGATGTTCAACCAGTAGGTGTAACTCATATACTTGATCTAGAAGAAGAGCAAAATCCAAGTGAAGAAGAGGAAGCAAAAGCTGAAACAAGAATTGAAGGCCGTCCACGCAGGGGGGACGATGTTTCAAGACAGCCTCCACGCCCAAATGCAGATATCCTACCACACTCTAAAGCAGATGAAGCTGAGGAAACAGAGGTACGCCCAAGAGCCATGCATCCTGAATCTCCTCCTACATTTGTTGATCCTGCACTAACCAAAAGAACTCATATACTAAGGGAATTCGTAGCAACTGAAGAAAGTTATCTAAAAACCTTATCTTACATAGCAGAAAATGAAAAAAGTATTCACAGTATTGTTGACGAAAGCACCACCCTGTCTAAAGAGCAAAAGAAAAATTACAAAGAGTTTATAAGTATTTTAAAAAGCATACATAGCGCTAATCAAGGTATTTTAATTGACCTGGAATCTCTCAGAGATCTTTATGATTCAACGACCGCTAATACAGAAGAAATACAAAAAGTGATTGGGCAAATCCAAGAAAAAATGAAAATCTTTGTTCCCTTTTATGGCAGGCATTCAGAGCTTCTTGGCAAAGTAAATACACCAGAGTTCTTAGAAGCATTTAAGCAGGTTGCAAATCCTAAGGTAGCTCTATCTCAACAAGAATCAACTGCTAAAAATATTGATGAATTTCTTAGTACTCAAGCGAGAATCCCTATCACCTGCGCTTCAATTGGAATCACGCCAACGCAAAGATATCCAAGATACCGATTGCTTACTGAGGAGCTCTTAAAAAATACTACTGTAGCACACCCTGCATATACAGCAACATCAAAATTATTAGAAACAATACTAAAATCAACAAGCGATATAGACGCCTCTGTAAAAAACAGGGAGAGAATCAACAATATCGGTCAATTCTCAGCTATAAAAGCAGATAATCAAAAATTAGACTCAAAAAAATCGCTCAAAATTGAGTTTGCAGGTTTGCCTGTAGCCACATCATCTACTACACTTTTTGAGAAACTCAAAGATATTCAAAATTCAGGCGAACATTCAGTTCATTTTGAACTACACAAAAAAGAAGATACCACTAAAAATTCGATTCGAATTTATTTAGATCCTAGCAAAGAGGCCATAGCTACTATTTCAATTCTGAGAGAAAATGCTACAACCCATCCCAAGATCGTCATTAAAACTAAAAAAAACAATCTTAGTTATGACGCTTTAGAAGCCATAAATGGCATAGCGAATTATTTAGAAGATGAATTTAAAAAATCTCCTACTTTCACAAGCAAAAGTTCGGAGCTTGTAAAACTCTATACACTATTGAATAATACTAAAGCACACGTGGTGAAACTAGCATCTCCTGCAATCCAAGGTTCTCCTATTGCGGCCAATGATCCCATTGATCCTGATGAAACGAAAGAAATACAAAAACTAGCAGAAGTTCTAACGGCGCGATACACAGAGTCCAAAGATAAATCATCACCTCACATTGCGATAATCAATCCAGACAGCAAATCATCACTCATTGATACCCCGCTTTCAAGTGCAATAGATGAAGAACCGCCACTTCGTATTTCATTGGAAAATTCCCCTGTACTAACAGGAGTACCCAAAACAAAAGTTGATCCCATTCCCTTAGGAACAGATCCTTCTATAATATCAATTGACGAGGCAGAAGAAGATGTCGTAGATGCAGAAACAGCCTTTGATATGCCATCTACCCACAGCACACCACCAAACATTTTGCCTCCTCCCCTCCCTATTGAAGCCGTTGAAAAAGAACTTCAATCGTTAGAAGGAGAGGCTTTAGATTCAGCTATCTCTAAACATATAGAAAAAATGAATGCTATTCTCATCAATCAACAAATACCTATACCTACTCAAGATGCGTCAAAGTCAACGGCAGAAATAGGAAGATTATATTTGGATGCACTTGAAGCCAAACAAAAAGAAAATAATAATCCAACACTAAAGGTTCATATCCAACTCTTATCAAAAATCCTTGAGATCCAAAGAGAAAAGACGGCTACTCTCTCACCCGAAAAGGCTACACATAAAGCAGATAAAGCACCGCTCACAACAAGTCGCCCCCGAGCACACTCAATGTCTTCAAGTGCACCCTCTAAAAAAAGTGATGAAACATTCACAGAAAGAAAAAGAGCTGCATCACTTTCTGCCGATGCAAAGAAACCTATTTGGAAAGAACCACCTTCTAGCATACCATCAGATAAACCCTCGGATAAAAAAACAGATACACCATCTGTAATACAAAACCCAAGTACTTTTGTGAATAGCTCAACTAAAGCGAAAGCAAAAAAACCTCTCCGAAATATTACTATTGGCGAGCAAAGAATAAAAACTCAAGCGCAAGTACAAACACAGACACTTCACTCACAAGAGGTAGAGCCACGCGCTGAAACTCAAGTAGATTCACCTATTCTTAGCGCACAATCTCATCAAAAAACTTCAGAGGAACCCAAGGATAAACCGAAAAATCCTTCTCCCTCTAGACGAGAGCCACCTCTCTTGCAACAAAAAATTGGATTTCCTCCAATGATCAGTGATGAATTTAGCCAAACTCAAAATCTCTCTCTGCAAAAATTACATGATTTTGCACAAACACATCAACAAGCATTTAATATTAAAGAAATCAAAAAATTTCCTGAGCAACAAAATGAGGGATTAAAAGGCTTAGAGTTTGTATTTCAAAGAGATAAATCAGACAGTCCCCCTGTCTCTGCTTATGCAACGGAAGGAGAAGATAAAAACATTAAATTTTCTGTTTCTAAGAGATTATTTACAAATGATCAAGATGCAGCGCACGAAGCCATATGGAAAATGTGTCGCTTAGCTGTGAATGCAGCTGAGCCGAATACCATATTTACAATTCCTGAAAGAATGTCTCCTCCTGAAAAAAGAGAAATGGTTAAAGCCTGCTTTGAAAGAGCAATTCAAGAAGCTTTAACAAAACCAGATACCAAATTCACGGCAGAAACAATCCCCAAAGTTGTCGATAAAGCGGCGGGTCCCCAACATGATACACGTCCAGGACTAAAGTAGAAGGAGTAAATAGCAGAGGACGCCACCTACATTTCTATATCGATGAACAACGCGAATCAAAATCCCATTTTTTGAAGGGGGATACACATAGCGCAAGGGGGATTTACGCTGAGAATTTAAGTTGAAATAGCTAAATCCCTCTGCTCGTACAGCTACGCTGAACGAGCATCTCCCTTTACAAAAGTGAGAAAATGTTCGCTTTGCGAACGAAGAAAGATATGATTGCGTATTAGCTACATTTTTGCTCATACTGTAAAGTTATTTTTTTACAGTATGGTCGATTCGCGAAGCGAATCATAACGCCTCTCCCAATTTTGGGAGAGGATGGCAAAGCCAGGTGAGGGTTAAGTATTTCACCTTGCTCCTCGATAAGACAACCACTATTGTAAAATTGACTTACCCTCCACAAACTCAAAGGGTAGTATTGCATTGTTATCTTGATCAATAATGATTTTATTTTTAAAAACTTCTTCAATCAAACCAGCAATTGAATGATTGAATTTATGGCTATCACCCTCTGTGCTTATCACTGATTCAAGTGTAGATTCTGTGTTCACTTTGCTGGAATAATATTGTGCCAATTGAGGTAATAATACCGCAGATCCTTGAAACGCACCTTTAGCAGTAAAATGCTGGATATGTGCATTTTGGAGTAAAGCATCCAACTGCAAAGCCCCATACTCATGTGCATCTAATTCAAGCGAAGCAACCTTCAAAGAAAATTGATTGTACTCTTTTTCATCTGATCGACTCTCTGCCGCAACAGAATGCAAAACAAGTATATGCTGATTTTCTGAGCGTGCCGTTATCTTATTAATAAAGAGTTTATTATCTTTTTTGAGAACCGTATTTCCTGTGGCATTCACCCCTGATAGATGTTTACTATCATAAGTCAATAGTAAATCCTCAACCCAATACTCTTTTCCTGCTGTCTCAAAATAAAACCCAGGTATTGTCATTTTTCCAATCATTGTCTTCAAATCATTGCTGAAATGCCATGTGCCCTCTATACCTTGCCAAATAGTATGCTCTGCATTATTTTCAGTTACACTGATTGGCTTAGATTGTAAGCTCAGATGAATATCATTATCCATCGAGATTTCTGTGGTTACAGATATAAAATCTTTTTCTCCAATTTCTTGTTCTAACAATGCTTTTGCCTCTTCAGAAAGAAACAGTTTGGAATGAATGAACGCTTGGACAAATAGCCAATCTTTCCAATTCCCCTTTGCTTTTTGCACAAAAGGGCCATGCTCAATCTCATGTTCAAGCACTATCTTAAGCGGTTTATTCATTGCAAAATTTTCTGGTGCTTTTGACGATTCTTCTCCCAACTCATCGAGAAAAGCTTTAAGCATACCACTCGTTAAAGTAATACGTGTTTTGGCATATGACTTACGCCATCCACTTTTATAATCTAATACAGTGACTACGCCATGCTCAGGATGAGAGATCGCTTGCACAAAGGTATGGAAGCGGTATTTTACCATTTGGCCAGTGAAGTAAGGTATACCAACAACTAATACAGCAATCAGTAAGCCATAGAGAAATAACTTTCGTTTCATTGTGTGTTCACTTAATAGCTAATTTTTATGTGACTCTAAGCTTTGAAACCAGATGCTAAAATTAGAGCCAAGAAAGTAAGTTAAATTCATAATAACTTACCCCCTAAAACCCTATAGACAGAGCAAGTCGTTAGGCAAATTATAAGAAATTTTGCGCCTCAGTAGTATTTTTTATCTGAATCAAACAGCTCAAGACTACCAACTTTTGTGTCCCTAAACATAATAACGGGTATATAATCTTTTTTTGATAAAAGTTCGAGTATTTGAGGTTTTTAACTACAATACAAGATAGTTAAATAACCATTATTCATGGAGGCAGCAGATATGAGTACAATTTTATGGCTAATAGCATGGGCTGGTGTATTAATTGCACTTCCCTACCATCGACTTTCCTTATTAACCAGCACGGTTGCGATTGCAGCAGGACTCATTTTAACCAGCGCTTTTAGTGGCTTATCGTGGCTGCCTTTAATCGTACTCTGGGGTGCTTTCTTAGGCGCAGCGGTATTTCTCCATCATCCTGATTTAAAGCGACGCTTCATTACTTTACCTATTTATAAAACATTAAGCCGCTCACTCCCCAATCTCTCTGAAACAGAAAAAGCCGCCTTAGATGCCGGTACAGTCGGATTCGAAGGCGAGTTATTCAGAGGCAATCCTAAATGGGAAAATCTATTTAAAATTCCCAAGCCCTGCCTTTCTGAAGAAGAACAAGCCTTTATTAATGGCCCTGTTCAAACCGTCTGCGAAATGGTCAATGATTGGGAAACAACACATGTCAATCATGATTTAGCGCCTGAAGTGTGGGCGTATTTAAAGAACGAAGGCTTCTTTGGTTTAATGATCCCCAAAAAATATGGTGGTAAAGCCTTTTCTGCACTTGCTCACTCTGAAATTCTCACTATTTTAGCCGGACGCAGTATTGTACTTGCTTCAACTGTTTCTGTGCCCAATTCTTTGGGGCCCGCAGAACTTATACATCTCTACGGCACGGATGAGCAAAAAAATTACTATTTACCACGTCTTGCCAAAGGACAAGAGATCCCTTGTTTTGCACTGACAGGACCTGATGCAGGTAGTGATGCAACAGCAATACCAGATACCGGAATGATTTGCCAAGGACGTTTCGATGGCAAAGAAATGATTGGTATAAAACTCAATTGGAATAAACGTTATATTACGCTTGCACCTGTTGCTACTTTATTAGGGCTTGCTTTTAAATTATACGATCCCAACCATTTGTTAAGCGAAAAAGAAGAACTTGGCATTACTTGCTGTTTAATACCCACACATTTACCCGGTATAAAGATTGGTCGCAGACATTTTCCGATTAATGTTCCTTTCCAAAATGGCCCTACTCAAGGTCAAGATGTATTCATCCCACTCGATTATATTATTGGTGGTATCGATATGGCAGGTCAGGGCTGGCGCATGCTTGTGGAATGCCTCTCTGTTGGACGTGCTATTTCATTGCCTGCTTCCAGTGCCGGTGGCGCAAAAACAGGCTCAATGGTCACCAGTGCTTACAGTGTGATCCGCCGTCAATTCAAAACCCCCATTGCTAATTTTGAAGGTGTACAAGAAGCATTGGCCAGAATTGGTGGATTCACCTACCTGATGGATTCTGCGCGTTATTTAACCGTTGCAATGATTGATCAAGGCGAGAAACCTTCTGTACCTGGCGCTATCACTAAATACCATGTGACTGAATTAGGTAGAAAAGTTGCCAATGACACAATGGATATACACGGCGGTAAGGGTATTATGATGGGGCCTAGTAACTACTTAGGAACCCCTTATAGTAGCGTACCTGTTGGTATTACCGTTGAAGGTGCCAATATCCTAACACGTAGCATGATTATTTTTGGGCAAGGTGCTATTCGTTGCCATCCCTACATTATTCGACAAGTAGAGGCGCTACAACAGGAAAATATTGAAGAATTTGAATCTCTCTTAAACAAACATATTGGCTATACACTTTCCAATATGTCGAGAGCCTTTTTCCACGGTATTACCTTTGCCCGCTTTGCCTCTAGCCCCGACGCCAAGCCCAAAATAAAACGCTATTATCAACGCTTGGCCAGAGCCAGCAGCGCTTTTGCATTGATTGCAGATCTCTCTATGGCTCTTATTGGTGGTAAATTAAAATTCAAAGAAAGTCTTTCTGGTCGTTTAGGTGATTTACTTTCTATGATGTATATGATGTCTGCAACCTTGAAACGATATAAAGATCAACAATATCCAAAAGATGATTTTGCTTTTGTACAATGGTCTTTAGATTATTGTCTCTCAAGATATTGGGATACGATGGATGACATCTTAAGAAACTTCCCCAATAAACGCGTAGCCATTTTGTTAAAACTACTCATCATGCCATTTGGGCACGCATGTCGCCCCCCCAGTGATGATCTTAATAAAAAAGTCGTCAAATTAATGACTACGCTCAGTGAAAGTAGAAGTCGACTGATTGGAAAAGTATTTATATCCAGCAATCCTGAAGACAGTGTCAGAATTGTTGAAGATGCTTTCAAAGCTGCTCATACACATCAACATTTAATTAAGAAAGTATACGATTCGATCAAAAATCAAAATGTAGTGCAAAGTACTTTTGAATTTTGTATTGAATACGCTTTTAACGCAAAGATTCTTTCTGAAGAAGAAGCTTTTCAACTAAGAGAATTAAATGAGCTGGTGCAAAAAGCCATTGCTGTTGACGACTTTTCAGCGGAGGAATTGCAAGGACTTGGATTTAATAGAGAAGAATTTGAAGAACCTCCAAGACTCAAAGTATCTGTATTGAATCCTTCCACACAAAAAATAAGAAGTTAATAGCATGGCGGATGAACGAAGTGGATCATTTCGTTCATCCCCAAACTTTCTTTAGCCCCACTATTCTCCTTCCTCTCCCCCACGCAGAAAAATCTTTATATTAATATGGAAACTAACCCAATAAATTTATTTGGTATTCTAACAATATTCTTAAACATAAAAAAGCACGGAGCATAAATGTTGCTTATGTATTATGGCCATGTTAGCCTTCATGTGCTGAAAATTTATCCGTTATTTTTCTGCATTGTAGCAATTAATATCTAGGAACAATTACCAAAATGACAACAGATGTAACCATCAAAACATCTCCTGCTTTGGCATTAAAGGGTGGCCTATTTACCTTAACTGCTATTCAGATCTATCGTTTTGATTTGCTTGAAATTGCGAATGAATTAGATAACAAGATTAAGCAAGCACCTAACTTTTTTCAAAACACCCCAATTGTAATTGATCTACAGTCACTTGAAATTGATTCAAGCGCTCAAGTTACAGAACTCATTACCTTATTTAAAAAGAAGAAGCTCATTCCCGTTGGTATACGTGGGGCAAACAATCGCCATAAAGATCTGGTCATTGAAGCTGGCTTAGCCATCTTGCCAGAAGCAAAACCAGCCCCCAAAATTGCTAAAGCAGCAAAACAAAGTGTGCCAGAGGAAATCTCAGAAGCAACAATGCCACATGCATCCATTAAAACGAATGCTATTGAAGTAACAGAAGAAGCCTCCAATCAAACAGGTAGCCGATTAATAACAGCACCTGTACGTTCTGGACAACAAATCTATGCACCAGGTGGGGATTTAGTGATTCTAGCGCCTGTCAGTCATGGCGCAGAACTTTTGGCAGAAGGCCATATCCACGTGCATGGTCCACTCAGGGGTCGCGCACTTGCCGGTGTAAACGGTGACAAAACAGCGATTATTTATTGCAAAAGTTTAGAAGCTGAACTTGTATCTATTGCTGGGCAATATAAAATTATTGAAGATTTGAAAGAAAGTGATTTATGGAAACGCTCTGTTTGCATAAAATTAGTAAATGATCGCTTACAGGTTGAAGCGCTGTAGTAAGCAGTATTTATAAACTCTATTACAATTATTTTCCTATCTAACTATTTTAATAAATAGGTGAATAGTTGGCTTAATTCTTAACATGAGTGAGGTATACCTTGAACGAAAAGCTAGGAAAAGTCATTGTTGTTACCTCCGGCAAAGGTGGCGTTGGCAAAACAACATCTAGTGCAGCCATTAGTGCTGGTTTAGCGGCTAGAGGGCATAAAACCGTCGTCATTGACTTTGATATCGGTTTGAGAAATCTTGACTTAATCATGGGCTGTGAACGCCGTGTAATTTATGATTTTGTCAATGTCATTAACGGCGATGCAAATATCACTCAAGCGCTTATTAAAGATAAACGTATTGATAAACTGTACATCCTACCGGCCTCTCAAACACGTGACAAAGATGCCTTAACCAGAGAAGGCGTTGAGAAAGTCTTAAATGAATTGAAAAAAGAATTTGATTACATTGTATGTGACTCACCAGCCGGCATTGAAAAAGGTGCTCTCATGGCATTGTATTTTGCCGATGAGGCTGTTGTCGTCACAAATCCAGAAGTTTCTTCTGTGCGCGATTCTGACAGAATCCTTGGTGTACTCGCGAGCAAATCAAAGCGAGCAGAAGATAAACTAGAACCCATTAAAGAGCATCTCCTCATCACACGCTACAGTGACAACCGTGTTAAACGTGGAGAAATGTTGTCTCTTGATGACGTATTAGAAATTCTATCTATTCCCCTGTTAGGTGTTATCCCAGAATCGCCTGCTGTACTCAATGCTTCTAATAGAGGTATTCCTGTCACACTGGATACCCCCAGTGATGCACGTACTGCCTATGAAGGCGCTGTAAGACGCTTAATGGGTGAAAATATACCCATGGAACAATTCAATAAAAAATGGGCACGTAGATTATTGGATAAACTCTCCTTATTTAGGAGTCCAGCATGAAGCTATTAGATTTTTTAAAATTTAACTTTAATAGACCCAAAAAAACAGCGGCACAAGTTGCAAAAGAACGCTTGCAGATCATTGTTTCTCATGAGAGCGCTCGCCAAACGAGTCCTGACATGATGAAAAAATTACAAAAAGAACTGCTGGAAGTCATTTGCAAGTATGTGCATATTGATCAAGACAAAATCAAAGTACAACTTGAACGCCATGGCGATCAATCTGTGCTTGAGCTGAATGTAACCTTGCAAGAAGACACACTTGAGAAATCAATTGCGAGTGTGTAATTAGATCTCAATTCAAAAAAATCTGAGAAAATTTGTAGGGGCGGACCGCTGTGTCCGCCCTCTCATTTCTAAGGCCGACACAACTGAATGAGCCTACAAAAAGACACACTTGAGAAATCAATTGCGAGGAGTTATAACAAGTTACTCCTCAGTGGCGCAAAGCGCCGTATACTCCCTTTGCTATCAAAGGGAGTCGCCGTCTGCGGCGGAGGGATTTTTAAAATATAGATTTAAAAAAATCCATCTGCTCACTAAAGTTGAGCCTCTTCCCTTGATTCCAAGGGAAGATAATTATTCACTTTGTTCATTTCTTAACTGCATAATCCCCTATTTTTCCTCTCTTAACGCACGTCTTAGTACTTTACCAACATTCGTCTTTGGCAGCTCATCTCTAAACTCAACCTCTTTAGGTACTTTATAATTGGTAAGTTCAGTACGACAATGCTCAATTACTTTCTCTGCCGTTAAGCTTGGATCGCTCTTCACAATGAAGGCTTTTACTTTTTCACCTTGTACACCCGCATCAACTCCCACGACAGCCACTTCTTTAACGCCGGATAAACTGGCAATCACATCTTCCACTTCATTTGGATAAACATTAAAACCAGAAATAATGATAATGTCTTTCTTTCTATCAACAATTCTAACAAAACCTTCTTGATCAATGGTGGCCATATCTCCTGTATACAACCATCCATCAATAATGACCTCGGCTGTTTTATCCGGTTGATTCCAATATCCTTTCATGACCTGCGGACCTCTCACGCAAAGCTCTCCCGCCTCTCCAATGGGTACTTCAACGCCATTATCATCCACAATTTTGACGTCTGTAGAAGGAATAGGTAAACCAATACTGCCATTAAAATTCTTATTCTGAATGGGATTAATAGTCACGGCTGGACAAGCTTCTGTTAGTCCATAAGCTTCTACTAAAGGCACACCTGTTACTTTCTGCCACTGTTCTGCAACGGCTCGTTGCACAGACATACCACCACCGAGCGTAAATCTAAAATGTGAGAAATCCAATTGCTTAAAGGCTTCATTGTGTACTAAAGCATTAAATAAGGTATTGACACCGGTCAACACAGAAAAAGGCTGACGTTTCAATTCCTTTACAAAGCCTGGTATATCTCTAGGATTTGTAATTAAAATATTGGGGATCCCCACTTTTAAAAAAGTTAAGCAATTCGCAGTTAAGGAAAAAATATGATACAGCGGTAAAGCTGTTACGATACCACCAGGCAGATTATTCTTATCTAAAGGTGTAATCCAAGCAGTTGCCTGCAAAACATTACTAATCATATTTCGGTGCGTCAACATCGCACCTTTTGATACGCCTGTTGTGCCACCCGTATATTGTAAATAAGCAATGTCACTACCATTTAAATCTGGACGTTTATATTGTAATATATAAGACGATCTAATGGTCTGATTAAAAGGTATTGCTTGTGGAATATGCCAAGCGGGTACCATTTTCTTAATGTATTTTACAACTAAATTTACAATATGCCCTTTTAAGCCAGGGAATAAATCGCCAATTTGTGTAACAATCACATGCTTTACATCTGTTTGCGCTAAAGATTTTTCGACTGTGTTGGCAAAATTTTGTAATACAACGATCGCTTTGGCACCAGAATCCGCTAATTGATGCGTCAATTCACGTACCGTGTAAAGTGGATTTACATTTACGACTGTTAAGCCTGCGCGCAAAACACCTATCATTGCAATCGGATATTGCAATAGATTAGGCATCATAATAGCCACTCTATCACCTTTTTTTAATTGACACTGACTCTGCAAGAAACCAGCAAATGCCTTGCTCATTGTGTCAATCTGCTCATAACTTAAGGCTACTCCCATATTGGTATAGCATGTTTTATTACGATGTTCATTGAAACATTCTTCAATATAATGCATTAAGGAGGGCACGCTATCAGGATTGATATCTTTACTCACACCTTCTTCATAACTATTTAACCAGATTTTGTCCACTCCAGACTCCTTTCTCGTTTATGAATACTTATTATCAAATCTTAAATTCTATGCCCTGTGCTAAGGGTAATGTTTTGCCCCAATTGATAGTATTGGTTTGTCGGCGCATATAGGCTTTCCAAGCATCTGAGCCTGCTTCTCGACCACCACCTGTTTCCTTTTCACCACCAAAAGCGCCACCAATTTCTGCGCCACTGGTTCCAATATTTACATTTGCAATCCCGCAATCACTACCCATTGCAGATAAGAAATACTCACTGTTTTGAATAGAATCAGTGAAAATAGCAGACGATAGGCCTTGAGCAACACCATTTTGCAATGCAATGGCCTCTTCGATGCTTTGATAAGACATGACATACAAAATAGGGGCAAAAGTTTCTTCTTGCACAATGGGCCAGTCATTTTTCGCTTTTACTAAGGCAGGTTCAACAAAATAGCCAGGTATATCCAAACGCTTGCCACCAAAAATAATTTCTCCGCCTTGTGCTTTAATTTGTTCTATGGCTGATAAATATTGTAAAACAGCAGCTTCATCAATAAGAGGCCCCATTAAATTATTTGGATCCAATGGATTGCCAATGCTAATTTGCGCATAAGCATTTTTTAAATGAACACATAATTCTTCATAACGGCGATGATGAACGATTAAACGCCGAGTTGATGTACAACGTTGCCCAGCTGTTCCAACCGCGCCAAAAACAATGGCAGGAATAGCAAGCTTCAAGTCAGCTGTTTCATCGACAATAATTGCATTATTTCCACCTAATTCTAAAATGGTTCTCCCCATTCTTTTTGCAACACTTTGATTCACCTGAATACCTGCTTTACAAGAACCTGTAAATGAAATCAAAGGCACGCGCTTATCTTGAACAAAGGCATCAGAAACAGAACGATCTTTAGGAATAATAGAATAAAAAACACCTTTCCTACCAAACTGCTGCATTGCTTGATGACAGATGTTTTGCACAGCAACGGCACAAAGTGGTGTTTTGGAAGAGGGTTTCCAAACAACAGTATTCCCACAAATAGCAGCAATGAATGCATTCCAGGCCCATACAGCTACAGGAAAATTAAAAGCAGAAATAACGCCAACTACCCCTAATGGGTGCCACTGTTCATACATACGATGCTGCGCTCTCTCAGAATGCATCGTCAAACCATATAGCATGCGCGACTGCCCCACAGCAAAATCGGCAATATCAATCATTTCTTGTACTTCACCATCGCCTTCTTGCTTACTCTTTCCCATTTCAAGTGCAACCAACGAACCTAAAGCATCTTTGTTTTGCCTTAATAACTCCCCCATGATACGAATCAACTCGCCCCGTTTAGGGACAGGTATTTGTCGCCATTCATTAAAATCTTGCAACGCAGCATGCATCACTTGCTCATACTGCTGCAAAGTACAAGCTGCTACGCTTGCAATATGTGTCTGTTGACTAGGATTTTCAGATAGGATTAAATTCGCTTGTGTATCAGAGCTTAGCCACTCACCCACACTTGCGCCACTATTGACGTTCTTTATAGCTAATTTACTTAAAAACTGATTATCTACAAACGCCATTTGTAACTCCCATCCTTACATCTGTTTATCAAACTCATTTGAAATGATCTCAAGCCTATACGCTGTCACTTTTTATCAATTAAGTCAATTAGGTAAATTTTTCGTTATGATGTTTACAGCAAATAATTTCTCACTCAAGTAGCGTCTAAAACCTAAAGTTCAAATGCTATATCTTTATTGCTACAATCCTCCCGTGTTTGAAATGAGCAATCAATGCAGATCATCATTAAAGCATAAGATGAAAATAGAAAAGTAAAAACAAAGCTAGGAGGTTCATTGGCTACGCACGCATCTAAAGGTAATGCCGCATCGCTCGGTATTTTTACGCTGGCCATGATCAGTGTCTCCGCAATTATTGCATTGCGCAATCTCCCCACGCTCGCTAAAAATGGCACAAGCATTATTATAATACTCAGCTTAGCTGCTTTTCTATTTTTTATACCTGTGGCACTGGTATGCGCAGAGCTTGCTGCAGGCTGGCCCAAAGAAGGTGGAATTTACGCTTGGGTTAAAGAGGCTTTTGGTGAGCAGTACGGTGCTTTAGCCGTATGGTTAGAATGGATTGAAAGTGTGGTATGGCTACCAACTGTCTTATCTTTCATTGCTGCTAATATTGCTTATATTTTACAGCCTGAATTATCTAATAACCGATATTTTATGTTTGGTGTAATGGTGACCGTCCTTTGGTGTGGCTCGTTACTCAACTTCCACAGTACAAAATCTTCAGGCTTTGTAAGTACGATAGGCATCATTGCTGGCAGTGTAATACCTGGTATTGCCATTATTCTACTGGGTGCCTATTGGTTTCAAAGTGGTCAGCCCATTCAAGTTGAATTAAGCATGCAAAGCTTAATTCCAGAACTCAATTTCTCAACACTCGCATACTTTACTGTAATCGCATTAGGTTTTGCTGGTATTGAAGTCGCTGCTTTTTATGTGCAAGACGCAAAAGATCCACAACGAACATTTCCTATTGCAACCTTTATTTCAGCAACGATAATAATCGTTATCTATATGCTAGGTGCTTTAAGTATCGCAATGGTCATTCCTAAAAATGAACTCAATTTATCTTCTGGTATGATGCAAGCTATGCAGAAATTTTTTAATTTGCTTGAAGTGCCTTGGGCAACACCTTGCTTTGCTTTTCTCACTGTCGTTGGTGGCTTAGCATTATTGAATACTTGGATTTTGGGACCAAGTAAGGGATTACTGTCCAGTGCAGAGAATGGTAATTTGCCGGCTTTCGCTAAAAAAACCAACCGACATCACTCCCCTGTTGCTATCTTGTTGATGCAGGCTATTATCGGAACGATGCTTGTCAGTATGAATTTATTTATCCCTACCATTAACCAATTCTATTGGATATTTCAAACCCAAGCAGCTCAGCTTATCTTGCTCATGTATTTAATGATATTCTTCAGCGTCATTAAACTACGTTACTCTCAACCCAATACACCACGCAGGTTTCGTATCCCAGGCGGCAAGCTTGGTGTATGGCTCATTGCGGGCACAGGGGCCCTTTTCAGTCTTGGTGCTTTTCTTGTAGGTTTTGTACCACCTGAAGAATACCAATTTATGGATCCACTACTTTATAGCGGAATCTTAGTTGGAGGTATCGTTCTTTTCTCTTTACCACCTTTTGTTTGGCATGCTTATAGGAAAAGAAGCAATCACTCTGTTTAGACAAGCGAAGCGAATAGAAAATCCCTTTTTTCGAAGCTGAGGTATCCTAATGAATTATTTAGTTCGCAGTGATACCTTTATTTAATGTGTACTGACTTTTTCTTCGTTCGCAAAGCGAACATTTTTCCCTCTACCAATTTTGGGAGAGGTGGCTTCAAAGAAGCCGGTGAGGGTTAAATAAGTTAATCAGCCATTAATTATTCTGCCTCAAAAATAATTTGTTCTAGAACTAAATCTAAATTTTTCTAAATAGCATTATTCCAAAATCAAATCTCTTTATAATCTTTAGAAACCCTCACCTGCCCTACAGGCCTCCTCTCCCAAAATTGGTAGAGGAAAAAATCATTCGCTACGCTCATTTGTAGAAAAAAGAAGGTTGGTGATATATAGTTGGATGCAATATTGTGCAAATATA
Organism: Candidatus Berkiella sp.; assembly: GCA_050252335.1. Classification (GTDB taxonomy): domain Bacteria; phylum Pseudomonadota; class Gammaproteobacteria; order Berkiellales; family Berkiellaceae; genus Berkiella_A. The sequence goes on from JBFWLB010000043.1 coordinate 15,502, forward strand.
TATGAATGGCGAAGAGACATCCTTTCATAACCTGAGGCATTCCATGAAATCATAAAATTTTGTCGGGATACCTCAGCTTTACAATAGCGAAGACCTGCTCACCTCACACTCTCTCTCCATCTCATTGATTAGTTGATTAACTCATACACCCCATTGATTTTTTTGACAAAATTCACCGATATGTTGACTTTCTAACTTCTTGTCTTTATACTCGAACGGATTAAATAACGGGATAAACGGTATTGCTGAAAATCCTAGATAAAATATACTTTTTTGCTTAACGAATTCATAAAATTATCATTCAAACGGAGAAAATCATGTTGTTTCGAATTTCCCCTACTACGGAAACCAATCTCAAATCCTTAGTTGCCTTTGCTGCCATGCTCACCCTCACCGGCTTTATCGGTAGCTATGTAGCAGGCGGTTTAGGGGTATATCTTAGCTTAGGATTTACTTCTACCTTCACTTTCGCAACACTCTGGTATTGTCGTGAACTCTCACTTTGGCTCATGAATGCAAAAGAAGTAAAAACAGACGATAAGCCTGAAGGCTTCGACCTAAACAAAATGGTAGAAGATCTTTGCAGCAACCCTAATATTAATCTTAAAACCAAACCCAAAGTTTGTGTAATTAAAAGTGATAAGAAAAATGCTTTCGCAACAGGCAGAAGTAAAAGCCATACTGCTATTGCCATTACAACAGGATTATTAAAAGAAGCCAAAGAGAAAGCCGGTGGCGATATGATCAAAGCATCCCGTTGGATAGAAGCAATCTGGTGCCATGAATTAGGCCACATTGTTAATCATGATGTTGCAACCAAAGGTGTGATTTCTATTCTTTCTAGCGCTTTGAGAATTTTAAGCGAATCTATTTACGATCAAAAACGTGCACGTGAAAAAGACAATAAAGACAATAATAAAAATAAAGATGATAAAGACAATCAAAAAAATGCTTCTTTTCTTCAAATCGCTGCTGAATATCTTTTATTTTACTGGATTATTCCCTTCACAGGCACTTTACTGAGCTTATGTCTTTCTCGTGCCCGTGAATTTGCTGCAGATGATATGGCTAAAAAATGTGGTCGCGCAGAAGATTTAGCACAAGCATTTGAGAATCTTTTAACAACTTCTGAATTCAAAGGTGGTAAGCATTCACATACTCATCATACTTGTCCACACATGGAAGCGTTAAGCTCAATGATGTGCTTGAGTTTAGATCCTGAAGAAGATCAAAAGCGCGCTGATAGTCTTGCTGACAAAAACATTGGTTGGTTCAAATGGTCTTGTTTACAATTCGCACAATTAACTTCTACGCATCCAGCCATGGAAGATAGAATTAAGCGCCTACGCAACAATGATGATGCAACAGCAAATACGACAGAAAAACCTGCAACTACGACAAGAGCAGCCGCTTAAAGATACTATAAAATTGAGTATATACACAATTAAAAAAGCCGAATAAAATAATTCGGCTTTTTTAATTTAAATAGCTTTTCCAAGGTTCCTAGCATATTTTATCTGAATAAGTTTGATGCTAAGATGAGAAAATTATTTTTCATCCGGCCGTTAAGCTCATGTTAAACACTCTGATAAAAATCATTCAAAATACTCAAATTGATGAAGAAATTGCACTTGAACAAGTTCAGCTTTTCTTGTCCAAAAACCGTGATAGTTTAACAATTGAGCTTGATGTATCATCACCTAAACCAATGACAACCCCTTTAATTGAAGCAGCAAAACGAGGCTTCACGAAACTCATTGCCTATTTAAATACGCAAGGATTTTCCATCAATGAGATTTCACAAAATGGACACACTGCTTTAAGCGCTGCCATTTATGCAGAAAAGATAGAAACCGCTCTTGATTTGATTCCACAAACACAGCAAGTAATGCCCTCCTTGCAAGGACACACCGCATTGCATGCTATTGTTGAAAAAGGACTCATCTCTTTAATTTTTCCTTTATTAAACATGCATCCAGCATTGCTCAATCAAAAAACAGATGAGGGTGAAACCGCATTATTCCTTGCCGCAAAACAAGGTAACTTGGCTGCTATTCAGGCACTTTGCGCCCAAGGAGCTGATCCAACACAAAGCAATGCACATGGGATATCCCCCACAGCTATTGCATTCATTGAAGGGCATCTCGAAGTACTCACCTTTTTAACAAAGGAATTGCTCACCAGCCCCCTTTCTTCAGATAGCATTGCCGACCAACATCACATTCTTGAAAAGATGGTGCTAAACCCAAAAAATTCACAAAGAATAAAATGCTTAAAATTATTCATTGCAGCAGGTGCAGGATTATCTGTAGACTTTTTATCTGATACAGCACTTAGCATTTTAAAATTAAAGAGATCACAATTGCATCATTTTTTGATACTCACTAAATCAGTCGATGCAAACAATGCAATAACAGAACGCTTTATCACGCAGCGCTCGCAACTTGAAAGCATTCTGAAAAGTTCACCACAATCCATAGATATACAAAAGCTTGTTAATACTTCTCAACATCACTTATGTCTTGGAAACGATAACATACAACAAACATATCAATTATTGCTCAAACATTTACCGGAAAGCGCTCTATCCCTGAACACGCCTGATTTAACCATCTCTGTACAAGAAACAGGACATCAGTTGCATGATAAATTACTGAGCAAAAGGGATATGGTATATTTAGATCAAGACATACTTTTACCTTTTTTATGTGACGCCTTGAATCGTCTTGATAGATTAAGCAGCACACTAAAAAGAAAACTCTCTTTTAGTTGTGCAACACTTTGCAAAGCCAATCAATCAGATAATGGCATAGAAAAAACCCTCAGCTATTGGCTAAATACCTTACAAGATCTCTTATATGCTGCACATAACCCTGCCACCCGAGAAATCACATTTAACGACAAGCTCATATATGACATTGTTCATGATGAGTTTGATACAATATACAACAAATTCTTACTACTCTTTCAGATTACAAAAAATGATGGCACCATCACCAAGCATGCCGCCCTCATTGATCAAGAATTGCGTAAAATCTTAAAAGAAAGCAGTACAGCACTCCTACATTCAAATATGGGATTCTATAATTCATTATGGGATGCACAAGCACTTGTTACCATCAAACTGGCACATTGGCATCTCAATGAAGGAAAATATAATGAAGCTTTGGCACTTTCATTAGAATCTCAAGAATTCAATGAAAAAATGATAATAAATAACCCTTATTTAAAAATATCTGTTAGTCACACCAGAGGATTGTGCTTAAGTACTGCAGCCTATGTTTTTATTCAACACGGATGGATCAGCAAAGCAACACATCAATTACAAGAAGCAATCGCCTTACAAACAGCTTGTAACTTGCATGATCCTTTGCTATCTGAAGGCTGTCTCTTACTTGCAAATGCCTTTATAGAGCAGAACAATCTGAAAAAATACCCCAAGATAATTACTATACTAGAATCAACACATAAATATCTGGGCGAATTAGAAAAGCTTGCAGCAAAAGACCAAAAAGCATCTATACAAATAGAGAAACATAAATTACAAGATAAAATATCGCACCTCAAGAAATCATATATTCAAAATAAAGTCGCTTTGATGAAAGAAATACTCTTCACTTTTGGGACTCTTTCACAGCAAAACAACGAAGTGGTTTTTCAGTACAATCCATATACCCTTCATGATACTAACAAACAGCTCTTTGATGACTTTCTTAAAAAAAATGCTTTTATAACGAGAAAAAACAAACGAAAAATCGTATTTAATAATAATCATTTATTCAATACAGATTTTATAGAGACTTTAACCGAGCTCAAAAACATTTTCGCAACACCTCATATTGCCATAGAAAAACCGAGTATTAAAGATACAGAAAATAAACTGGTTGCTCTCTTACATGAGAGGTTACAGGACTTAACACTTAGCCCATCCTTAGATGCGCTTGTGACAGAATCAGAAGAAGTTCAACACACAAGCGACCCAATGCCAATGCTTCCCTCCTCCATTCAAGTAAAGATAGAGGACATTCCCTTGGCTCCAAGTATAAGAGATACAAAAGATGAAACAACACTGCATACGCATTCAAGTTCAAGCAGGCAGGAAGATGAAATTGTATTAGATACACCTAAGCTAATTAGCCCTCTTTCTATGCCTACATATGCCAAAGCTAAAACGCATAAAGTAGAAAGCTTTGGATTCGAACCACTACCAGGCTTTACCCCTATTGTCGCTATCAGCTCTAATCGCCTAGCTAAACATAGCTTATTCATAACGATGCCTGAAGATTCACGCGTCTTTGCACCTTTTTACAAGCTTATACGTGATGAGTCGGGTACTTACTATGATATACCTGCGATCTCTGCAAGAGGTCATAATAAACAAGGCGTCAAAGTAGGCACCATGCTTGTCAAACAACCCAAAAAACGGTCTGAGAAAATTGCATATGGTCGACTCAAAATTTTAGGAAAAAGTATTGGTACACTACGTGCTCATGGTTTTGTTGAGCAAACGATTGTATTACCCAACCATAAACAACGTAAACTGCTTGTCTTTCGAGAGGAAAATGTAACGGACAAGAAAGCAGAAAAAAGGAATAATTATAAATTATAAAGAAGTGCGCAAAAAAAAGAGGTGGATGTACAATCCACCTCTTTCTTGTGAATCAATAAAGATGATTAACCAACGTTCTGATTTATCTCTTCTTGAACCGTGCGAACAGGTCTTACCCAAGGCTTAGCAGTACGCTTTACACTAGAAGGCAATTGACTTGCAGCAGCTTTTGCCATTTTTTGATTGGGATAATTACCATAATAAGCGACATACCAATCTGTGCCTGCAGTATTTTTCTTTACAACATGCGCATTTCCATCTAATTGATTTTCACTAATAAATCTATCAACCCCTTCTTTATCACGCGCAGCAACTAATTGTAGCGTATAAAAGGATTGATCCATTGACAATAATGCTTGCTCATGTCTATTTGCAGCCATACGAGTACGTGCAGTTGTCTGACCAATTGTAGCACTAGGCTCAGTAATTTGTTCAGAACTCACAGGTGCTTGAGCTACCGCTGCAACAGAGCCTATTTGATCAACATAACTACTTTCAATTTGCTGTGTTTGAGGTATCGATGAAGCTGTAGATGCGATAGTTGCTGCTGCTTGTGCTTTATCTTCACTATAATACCAATCATTTTCAGTAATGATTTCATTTTGTGCTGCATCTATGCTTGTAATGGCTTCACCGTTGCTTACAGGTATCGATGTAGGTGCTTGGGCAACTTGAGCAGGCTGAATTGCGGGTTGATGTAATACAGCATCATTGATTTGATAGCCCATTTCATCTAAACGTGCCAATAATTGTCTAGCATTTACATGTCCTTGAGAAGCCGCTTGTTCTAAGAGCCTAATACCGTGCTTTTCATCATGACTTGTGCCAATACCATAAAATAAATCATAGCCTTGTTTATACTGCTGTTCACTTGTCAGAGCTGCGGTTTGAATCAATTGAGGATTGTTGGTAGATGGTTGAGATGCTGTTATTAATGGTTTCGCAACATTTGTATTTGCAGCAGTAGCAACAGCATCTTGCTTATTGGCTACTGCTTGCTGAGTCGTTTTATTTGTTTTATAAAATCCCGTTTTAAGGGGATTTTTTTCGCAGCCCACTGTTAAGAGTGGAACTGCGACAATCAATGTCCATAATGCTGCCTTTCTCATAATTACGTATCTCCTTGATTCCCTGTATAAAGAACGTTTTCTATTTTGCTACATTTAATAAAAGCTCATTAAATTTCTTAACAAAAGTAGCAGGATCTTCGAGCTGACCACCTTCTGATAAAACAGCTTGATCATAAAGGATATAACTCAAGTCTTTGAAATGCTCTTGATTCCCTTCTTCTTTTAACCTTTGTACTAACAAGTGCTGAGGATTAAGCTCCAAAATTGGCTTTAGCTTGATATCTTGTCCAGCTGATCGCAGTAAACGCTCCATTTGGCTAGTCATTTGATCTTCATCTACAACAATACAAGCAGGTGAAATAGTCAAACGTTCTGTTAAACGGACATCTTTGATTTTTTCTTTTAAAACTTCTTTAATCTTTTCTAAAGTATCTTTAAATCCTTCTAATTGCTTTTCTTGTTCTTCTTTTTTAGCTTCTGGAGATTTTTCTTCTTCAGAAAAATCTAAACTATCTAAAGCACCTTGTGCAACAGACTGGA
>JBFWLB010000044.1:0-20596 GCA_050252335.1 Candidatus Berkiella sp.
TGGTTATGCAGGTCTATCTGAAACAGCGCTCTTTTTCATGGGCGCTATTTTAAAGCATGCAAAAGCATTGAATGCCTTTACCAATGCAACCACCAACAGCTACAAACGTCTTGTTCCTGGTTATGAAGCGCCTGTTTACTTAGCCTATTCAGCAGGGAATCGTTCTGCATCTATTCGAATTCCTTATACAACGTCACCCAAAGCACGCCGTATAGAAATTAGATTCCCTGATGCAGCAACGAACCCTTATTTCTCATTTGCAGCAATGCTCATGGCCGGTATCGATGGCATCAAAAATCAAATTCATCCAGGCGAACCCATGGACAAAGATTTATATAATCTACCACCGGAAGAAGCCGCTGAATTATCTACTGTTGCAGCCAATTTACAAGAAGCTTTAGATTGTTTACAAAAGGACCACCAATTCTTAAAAGAAGGCGGTGTATTTACCGACGATCTCATTCAAAGCTATATCAAGCTCAAACAAGAAGAAGTTCTGCGTTTGGCAATGACCACACACCCCATTGAGTTTGAGATGTACTATAGTCTCTAATAAGTTCTTCTATAGTCTACACACATGAACTTGCAGGAGGCATCAAGTAACCTCTGAAAGCTCATGTGCTGTGACTATGTTATCAAAAAGAGCGGTACTACTATGCAAAATTTTATGCTCTCTATTCTCATACTGATCTTTAGCTTTAGCACTTGTGCGTCTTCTGTACCTATTTATAAGTCAAAAGATGAAAAAGGTAATATTAGTTACAGTGATAAAAAAGCCACATCTCAAAATGAAGCTTTGCATCTACCTCCTTTATCCACCTATACTTCTCCCTCTCTTCCTGTAGACAGCTCTGACAACAATGCTGCCCCCCTGTTGCCCATCAAAACAAGCGTTCAAGCATACAAGATGGTATTTGTTGCACCTAAAAATGACCATATTTTTACGCATGAAATAGACAGTATTGAAATCAGTTTATTACTAGAACCCAGCCTACAGGCAGATGATAGAATTATATTAAAAGCAAATGGTAATGCTTTAGGTGGATTTCGTGATAGCCCCAATTTTAAAATCGATCGCTTAGACAGAGGTAGCTATAAGCTTCAGGCTTTTGTTTATTCAAAATCAAATCTCCAAAAGCCTAAAGGACAAACAGAAATCATTACTATTTATCAAATCAGAGAAATGATTCGAAAAAAAGCACCTTAGTGTTTAATGATCCGCCCTTGTTACATCACATAACAGCCGTTTGCTCGAGGTTTATCGGACTCTTCTTCTGACAAATCATCTCCACCCTGACGTAGATCTAATACCGCATCTAATTGCTGCGCCAGCCTTGATCCATCTGGATCATCCTCTTCAAGTCGAACATCAGATTGACCACGAATCAAACTATTGAGACGGTTATATCCCGGTGTAAAAAGAGGAGAAGAGGCAGGAAATACAGACTCGTGCCGACGCAGACTCGGTAACCCAACAAACCTTGTCCTTCTCTCCTCGTCGAGCAAATCATCCGATACAAAAGAAGAAGACGAGGAGGAGGAAGGTAAAAGCATCGTTGGTACACGTGAATGAGATGGCTGTCCTATTTCGGATAGTGGATCTTCTATACTCACACTAGTTAATAGAGGAATTTGAGACCATAGAGCAGGATAACTTGCCAACAAGGGCATAGGTATTCTTGAACGCCTTGTTAATAAAGACAATGAAAGAGGTAAAATTATGCCTGAATGTGCCATACGAGAATGAGCAGACACCATATCTTCAATGGTTGCTTTCACAAGTGACGATTGTGTCATCTGATAAAGCGCATACAATTGATGCGGTTCATTACATTCTTTGTCCAACAACTTTTGTACAATAACGTCTTCAGGTAAATTTAAACAGAGTAATGATTCAGGTAATGGAAATACAACCTCATAAATATTTATCTCATGTCCCATTGCATAAGCAATAATGGTAAACTCAATTGCTTCTGTGATTAGTCTTAAAATCTCTTGCTCGCCCATCTCAGCACGTTTTTCGGCGCTAAAAATAAATTTAATCAATCCAGCATTGCGCCCTTGAGGATCCATATTAAAGCGATATATTTCTGCTAATTCCTTATTAAGCGCAAAATTATTACTGATCCGGCTCCTTTTTTTAAGAATATTTACTAAAGCAACGCCCAAATCAGCTGCACTAAATTTTTTCTCTAAATCCACTAACCAAAGCTCGATCCAGCCTTTAACATGCGTTAAGCATCCTTCTTGCACTTGGTTACGTGCAAGTTTAACAGCTTGAATACGTTCATCTAACCATTGTTGCTTTTCTCCATGCACCGTTTTCCGATACGAAACTAATTCTCTTAATAATAAATCATAATTAAAGAAATCATTTCTTCTATAGGAGCGACATTCAACAGTACTAAACCAAAGTTCTGTAAAATTCATATAGAAACGCATGCTGTCTTGATCTAAAGTAGACCATAGATTCAGTATCCCTGCGAAAATATTTTTCATAAAAAAATGATAATGATCAAAAGGCATAATCCGAATATCACCCTCACTCTCTATGCTTTGAGCTTGCTGCGACAAACGTTGATAATGCTCAGCGAGTGGGTGGGCAGCGACTTGATTCCAGCTTTCAACCAATTTTGCAACAATTTCATCATGCACTTCATCTTCAATCATGTCGCTGATATGATTCTTCAGATTCTCAATAATGGCTTTATCACCTTCTAAAAAAAGACCAGGCTTTAAACCAATTTTTTCAGACAAAGCAAAGACAATATGTGCTTGAATTAAATCGCTTAGGAGTGGCAATAATGACCGTGAAATACGCAAAGATCGTAGCATCGGCTCAAAGTCATCAATCAGAAAAGAGTTAATATATCCAAAGTGATCGATTAGAAATAATTGCTTTTTTTGTGGTGTGCGTGAGCAATCAATCGGCTTAACGTTTTTATAGGTGCCGGTTATCATAGTAGCGTTCCTTCGCTTTGTGGCTATATTTCGTTATACCAATCTTCAATGAAGCTTGGCAACCCTATGGTTTTTGAATCCATTTATAAGAAACGTAGCTTATATAATCACTTTCTCCAACACTGCCATAAGTTGCAATTGCTTTAAGAGAAATACCAATGGGTGTTTGCGCTGTTTCAGCGTTGGTGTTTTCTGCATCGCAAGAAACATCCACACGAAACCCTTGTAAAGCCCCCATTTCCTTAGTGAATATAAAGCTTTGGTCTGGACATTTATAGGGCTCTCGCTCATAGGTGCGAGTCGCTATATCTAAAGCACTTGCTGTCGCCAAGTTAGCACGCGCTTCCAATAAGGATAAATATATGTTTCTTTGAGAAAATTTTGTAAAATGGAATCCCATCATGGTGATTGCAGCAATGATTAATAACACAAAAATGGCTATCAACAATGCAAAACCAGACTGATTATTCTTGAAAAATGATTTGTTGCACAAAAGTATAGTCATTCTCAGTATCAATACGTTGCACTAAATTTATATTAAGCGTTTTATAATCTTTGTACCAATTAAATTTACAATCCGTTAAATGACTTATTAAAGCAGCTGCTCTATTATCAAGATCTTCTCTAATTGATTTTCTAACTAAGGTCTGTGTTTCTTGCAAGAAATCAATACTGTACTCAGAAGACAGCATATAGATCTCGACCCACTCAGAGTGCTCCCATTCATTCTTATCATTAACCAACAGCAGACTATGCGCTTGACTGTTCACCTCTACGCCCAGGATAACGGCGGGATGTGATGCTATCGCTATCGCAGTTACATCCTTCAAAGTGTGCTCTTCTGCGCTTAGCTGTTGGGGCATTTCCACTTTCCAGCCTTTCTCTATTTTTTGAAGATAGGCACCACCATGATAAAGAATTTTACGATATTGAATAGATGATTTATCTGCATTCATCGCTATAGAATGAGGATAAGCTGAGGATAATTCCTTACTTAAAAAATCGCTGGCATGCGATAAGATAGAATATGTCATATGATTTTGTCGCACTGCTGTGAAAGCATTAGAAAAACTTAAACTCAGTAGAATAAACACTTTCATTGTAATAGCTAGCACAACCAGCGCCAAAAGCATTTCAATTAAGGTGAAGCCACGTGCACTTTTAGGAAGTCCGTTATTATTTTTCATCATAACTTACTAATTTACTGAAATAAAAAGAATGCCCTCTTTTGTCCTGCAAACACAGATCCCATAAATAAAAAATATCTTGCTGCAAACGTATAGGCTTCTTTTGTAAGTAAACAGAAAATTCATGGTAACTTGCACTTTGATAGAAGGGCAGCAAGTCTATCACTTGCGCTTTGTGGAGTGATTGGCAATCACTATCAGAAGGAGAAACGGGGACGCTAAAAACAGGTAAACAATGATTATCCCACTTTTCCTCTTTATCGACCTCCATGAAATAAAAAAGACTAAAGGCTAGTTGCACAGCTTGCTTCTCAATCAGTGGTTGAGTGCCTATTTTTAACATATACAAAAACCCCTGATAAGCACCAGAGAAGGTAATGCCTACTATCACAATGGCAAATATCAATTCGATCAATGTCACACCGCTTTGTGATCGATAATTAATAGACATAAGATGTCTGCCCATCAACAGAAATAACTTGTCCACCGATACGATACTCTATCTCCTGCTTATCTTTATTTTTATCTAAAATCAATACACTACCATCTGGATTGAATTGTACTTGTTGGGGACAAACCATTTTCAAGCTTGGAGAGATAGAAACAACATCTATATGCTTTATCTTGTGTAATACTTTCGTCAAGGGATCCAGACGCATCACTGTCATAGCATGTTGTTCAACATCACAAATAACTAAGACACTTTGTCTGCTCTGACGTGTAAAGGAAGCAGCAGCATTTAACAGAGTGTAAATCTCATCACTCACCGTATGCGCATTAAAACGACTATAAGTAGAAGAAAAAGAGAAGCCTACAACACCTAAGATTGCTGTAATGATAAGAACCAACATCATTTCCAGTAAGGAATAGCCATTTGCTGCCTTGATTGAAGATAACATTATTGTCTACCTGCAGCATAAAAATATTCTATTGGTATAATACCTCGCCCGTATTTGCCTTATATTTTATGAAGCTTTTAGAGTTTCTATAAGTATAGATACACTCATTATTGCCCATTGCTTTAGCACAAAAGTCACCACTACTACACTTACCATTAGCATCTGCGGGAATCACTGTTACACCAGAAAGATTAATCACATGTGTTAAAATCTCACTACAAGCATCATGACCTGCCTCACCTTCATTATTGATATCAGAAAGCGCAGTATTACCATCACCGCTGATACCAATGGGAAATCCTTTGGCATTAAAAATAGTCTCGGGCGTACCATCTTCATCCATATCCAAATAAGCTTGCTTATCTGAACTTAACTCCCATTTTGTTTTTGCAATGAGAAGTCCTGTGCTAAAAGCGCCACCTGTACTTTTTACCACTGCTACTTCAGCCTCTTGAGTCACATTTAGAAATCTTGGTAATGCAACAGCGGCTAACATACTAAGCAACACCACAACAATCACCAATTCAATTAATGTAAAGCCTTTAGCAGCAAAATGATATAGACGCATCGCCGTACTTACCTTATATATAAACGCTTCATAACTGCCTTCAACCCAAAATGAGTTGAACACATAGTTACATTATAGATCTCATCTATAGACTCTATCGTTCAATCATGGCAAACCATTAATATTTTCCAAGTGCCACTGATGAAATGTCCCACATGGGTAAAAAAACACCTAAGGCTAATAACAACACAAAGCCAGCAACAAACGTAATCAGGATTGGCTCCATTCGCCCCGAGAGTTCGCTCACACGATATTGAATTTCCTTTTGATAATAGGCAACAACGCCTTCTAATGCTTCTGCTAATGTACCTGTTTGTTCTCCCATTAGAATCATCTGTATCACTAATGGTTCAAATAAAGCGCTATGCTTAATAGCCAATGCAAAAGACTCCCCCAACTCTATTCTGGTACGAATTTTATCAATCTCGCTCGTAAAAAACTGATTATCTGACACAGAAGAGATCGTTTGTATTGCAGATAACATAGGAACTTGTGCGTGCAATGCATTTGCTAATTGCAGACAAAAGCGACACACCCAAATTTTAGCTAAGATTCCTCCGACAAAGGGAATATGAAACTTTAATCTATCAAAAAATAACTTCCCAGATACCTTTGTATTCGCATAGCGGATAGCACCTAATGCAACTAATATTGCCAACAATAAAAAATGGCTATGATGCATAAAAAAATAAGAGGATTGCATTAACACCTGTGTTTGCCATGGCAATTTTGCGGAAAAAGCAGAGAAAAATTGTTGAAAAGAGGGCACCACAACCCAGTTAACAATCAAAACAGCTACAATGATAAAAAACATCACAACCAGAGGATATCGAATAGCTTGCCATATTTGTCTTCTTGTTTTAATCTCTTCTTCATAATGATTTTTGATCTGTTCAAAAGCATAAGCCATATTACTGGTCTTTTCTCCCATTGCAATCAATGAAATCGGGTATCCACCAAAAATAGACTGATAACTATGAAAGGCATCTGTAATTGAAAAGCCAGACTCAAGATTAAAAATGATATTCTGTAAAATCAAGACAAATTTCTTGTTGCTATGCGTACTACAAATAGAACGCAAACCATCTATCATTGGTATATTAGAGCGAGCAATACTGTACAGTTGAGAAAAAAACAAACTCAGCTCATCTAATGGGATCTTATTTTTAATAAAAAAATTATCCAAAGCAGGATATTTAATTCCACTATCTGTTTCCATACGAATATGATGAGGCCTAATACCCATGGACAACAATTTCATGGCAGCCTCTGATTTTGAAACTGCCACAATCATGCCTTGCAATTTATTGCCTTTCTGGTTTATGCCGTGATAATGATAGTTTTTCATGTGTATCTATCGCATCCATATCAATCTCAACGCTTAAGTACAATACCTCCGACAATGTAATCAAACCTTCTGCCGCATACCGAAAGGCTTGCTCAATCAATGATTGATGCGCCACAGCTTCGCGCGCATATGAAGTATAAGACTCAAAATCATTGCTCCGCAGTGCAGAAGCTATTTTGTCATTAATAGATAAAATCTCATAAATGCCAATTCTTCCTTTATGACCTAACATATTGCAAGCAGAACAACCAACGCCTTTAAAAAACCGCATCTGTTCGCAATCCATTGAAAAATTATTTTTTATCCAGTTTTTTTCATCCAAATCCGGCTTTACCACTCTTTTACATTTCTCACAAATCCGCCTCAATAATCTTTGTGCAACAATCAATTTAATACTACTTGCAATCAGATAGGGTGGCACACCCATATCAATCAATCGTATTGAAGCAGAAATTGCATCATAAGTATGCACTGTAGAGAATACAAGATGACCTGTTAAAGCTGCTTTTAGTGCAATATCCGCTGTCTGAAGATCTCGAATTTCCCCAACCAAGATAATATCTGGATCATGTCTTAAAACCGAACGCAAAATGGTCGCAAAATCCAGCCCTATTTTAGGCTGTACTTGTATCTGATTTACACGAGGAATGAGATATTCTACAGGATCTTCAACAGTAATAATTTTTTTCTCTGGTGTATTTATTGCAGCAAGTGCTGAATATAAAGTTGTTGTCTTACCACTGCCGGTGGGTCCACAAACAAGAACCATGCCGTGCGGAAAACAAATATGTTTCTTAAAAACACTTAGTGTAGAATCATTCATACCTAAGCTTTCAAGCTTTAAAATACCCATGGTTTTATCTAACAACCGCATCACAACCGCTTCTTGGTTATTTAATGCGATGATAGCAACCCGAACATCAATCTCTCTCTCCTGAATAACAATGCTAAAACGCCCATCTTGCGGCAATCGGTGTTCAGAAATATCTAAATTTGCCATCAATTTTATGCGTAAAATCAAAGAGGAGAAAACTGTTTTTTGATGAATGATCTGCTCTGATAAAACCCCATCTATACGATGTCTAATTCGAAAAAAACTCTCGCCAGGCTCTAAATGAATATCAGATGCTCGATTCAGATAAGCCTCTTCGAGAATGGAATATAATAGTTTCTTGATGGGTGTGTTCTCAAGTATTTCTTGATATTCAGCGATTCCCTCTGCTTGTCGCATCGTGAATTCTATTTCACCCGCTGCATTTTTTATTTCAGCAGATTTTTTATATACAGCGTTTAAAAGTTCAATAATGTCATTTTCTTTTGCAACCGCAAGTCGAATCGTCTTTTTTAATTTTGCACTGATTTGATCATACGCTAATATATCAGTTGGATCTGAGGTGACAACCAAGTATGAATCATTTAGCAAATCAATAGGAAGCATTTTATATCTTCGTGATAATATTTCTGGCAATAATCGAACAATCTCTTTTTTAACACTATAATGTTCTAAATCAATAAAGGGCAAACTTAACTGACTCGCCAAAAAAGATAATAAATGCTCCTCAGAAAGTATATTTTTTTCAATAAGAATAGCGCCCAATCTTTGTCCTGTGTGTTTTTGCACCGACAAAGCCAACTCCAAATCTTTTAGGCTAATAACCTTCTGTTCAACCAATAAATCTCCCAACTTTATTTTTTTCATAACTGCTCCGCCTCAGAGAGGGGTGCTACAGTCACAATAGGGTACCGAGAGACAGTGAGATAGATATCCGCCTGAGGGAATTGCTTAATTTTGTATTTAAAATCCTCAAAACGTATAGAAAATGGCAATGCTTGCAACTCAGCTATATATTTAAGCATTACCGGATATTCTCCTATTAGATATATCTGGTAGCTTTCTAAGGGGGCAAGCATTTTCTCTTTTTGAGATTTTGACATAACACTTTCAAGAGAAATCAACTCTAAACCTTGGGGTTGCAATAACAGCCTCTCTAACAACAACGCACTTTGCTTATCTTTAGCTACTGTATTTATTTTTTGAGCGGTTAAAGCTTGCGAAGTCTCTTTTTCTGATTTAGCAAATTTTTTTAATTGTTTCACTAATAATGTCTGCTCAGATAAAGCATTTGCTAACAATTGATGGCTGAGTGCTTTCTCTTTTGACAAAGGCTCTACCATAAAAGAAAAACCAAGCAACAAAACCGCAACTATCCCTGTGCTAAGCAGTAATATCTTTTCTCGTTTACTGAGCTGCTCTATTTTATTCAACACTGCTTGATGGTTCATGATGTGCCTATCACTCTGCCTTTATGCTAAAAACAATATAATTTTTTTGTGGATTAATATTTTTTACTTTTATCATGAATGGCTTTTCCTCAAAAGGTAGCCATCTATCAATCACTTCGGTTACAAGGCCTGAATGTAAAGCCCTGCCCTCAATTAATATTTTTTGCTCCCCCTGAATGTGAATGTAATCAATTGTAGTACCCTGCACATAATTTTTAGCGATTTGATTCAAATATTTTGTCAAATGAATGGGCGGATATATAGAAGGCGATGCAATACTGTCCGATTCGTCAACGGTATTTTTCGCCACGCGACTCAAGGTTTTTATTCTGTCCTTAATGATTTGATTCTCCGCTTGTATGGCTTCCACCTGTCTATTTATTTCTTGCAGTTTATTTTTCTGTGCCCCCGCCCAGAAAAAGAGGATAAAAAAAGTAAATACCCATACAGCGACAATGAGCATTGTATATCTTCGCCGTGGCAACGCAGTCGTTGCTGTTAGAAAATTAATGCTTTGCTTCACAACAGTACCCCACTCATTGCACCATAGGCAAATACAAATTTTGCCTCCATATTTTTTTTCTGGATATTTTCATTTGTTAAAATAGATTTAATTTTTATACCCAATATTTCCTCTACCTTGAGAAAGTCTATATCTAAAGACATATCATCATATAACAATATTTGGCTGACATTAGGCTGCATAATTTTACTGGCGCAAAAATCAATTGTTCTATGAATTTCAACACATAAATCATTATAAAAATCCCCTGTATCTTTTTTTTCTTGTAAAAATTTGTATTTGGCCACAGAAATATCCAGCTGTCTTAGCAAATATATCTCTTTGTTTCTCAAGATCACTATCTCAACCATGTCGGGCCGCAATACAATCATCATCACGCCAGCTAGAGCATCCTGCTCACACAATAAATGCTTTATGGTATTTTGCCAGATATCTATTTTAGTAATATTTATTTTGCAGTCTGCAGCCCAGGATTGATAATGGGCGATAATCTCTTTATGCACAGCAAAGGCATAAATCATTTTTTTATCCTGCATTGTATTTTTGGTCGGCAATTCCATATATTCAATCACAGCATCTTCTGCAGGATAATCTAAAAAATCTGTCAGCCCCCACTGAATCGCTTCTTTTTTGTATTTTTCTTCTGTATCAATGTTATCAATTAGAAAGTACTGACATTTCTTCGAGTCCAAAATGAGAGTGGCCGGTGTCGTTTCCAATTGATTCTTGACAATATAGGCACTAATGGCGCTTTTACATGCGGCATCAAAGGGAGACTCAAATGAAAACATCTCTACAGTCTCATGAGAGGCGGTCTGGACATCACCCACACAGCCAAACAGATGCTCATCATTTAAACAAAGCCCCATTTGCTTTGGCTTTGATATTTTGAGCCATGGCTGCAAGACAGGTGATCGAATCAGAATAACCCATGGTTGCATTAACATCTTGTTTTATATCCAGTTACAAAAACAGCTATGGTTAATACAACTATTGGCTATATTGCTGATTCTGACAAGTTATTCAAGCCAAGACGATAAATGAAAATTAAAAATTTAATGTTTTTAGATTCCGTCCGATAACAATGTGTGAATGATAATTTGGATAATTTGGTTTTAACCATGTGTGATAGGTGCGCGAATGAAAAATATACTGCGCTCGGCGGCAAGGAATCAGTCTGCTGTTGCTAAACTATTGCTATGGATTGGCACTGTTTTTGTTGCGGGTAATGTATCTGCTTTAACCTTTCCTCTGCCGTCAGATGGAAATATTGTAGGGCAAATACAACACGCGACAGTTAGACCTGGCGAAAATTTATCAACAATTGGTCGACGCTTTGACATCGGTGGATATGAGATGAAAGAAGCAAACCCAGGCGTTGACTATATGAATCCTGGTGTAGGCAAGACACTTGTCATCCCATCAAGATTTGTTCTCCCCAATACACATCGCAAAGGTATTGTTATCAATCTTTCAGAAATGCGATTGTATTATTACCATCCAGATGGTAGACACGTCTCGACCTTTCCTGTGGGCGTTGGTCAAGAAGGTTGGGATACACCTTTAGGTGAATCTCAAGTTGTTAGAAAGAGAGAGAATCCTACTTGGGTCGTACCGGACTCAATACTTGAAAACCACAAACGTCTGGGTAAACCCATTGCACCAACCATGCCTCCAGGACCTAAAAATCCGCTTGGCCAGTTTGCAATAAGTACAGGCTTCAAGAACATCGTGATTCATGGCTCGCCTTATCCAATGGGTGTTGGTGTTAGAAGCAGTCATGGCTGTATTCGTATGTTAAACGAAAATATCCGTGAGCTT
Organism: Candidatus Berkiella sp.; assembly: GCA_050252335.1. Classification (GTDB taxonomy): domain Bacteria; phylum Pseudomonadota; class Gammaproteobacteria; order Berkiellales; family Berkiellaceae; genus Berkiella_A. Next base: position 11,591 of record JBFWLB010000044.1, read on the forward strand.
TATCATATGGTATCCGTTGGAACGAAAGTGACTATCGTTCACGAACCTAATAAGCTTGGCTATTTGGGAAATCAGGTTTTTCTTGAATCACATGTACCCATCTCCAACACAATGTATACAGGTCTCTATAGTACAGATACGCTGGTACAAAGAATGGCAGAGAAACTGGGCAAGAAAATCACCATTAAGCATTCTGAGGCGCAACGCTTAAGAAGCCAACCTTTAGGATACCCAGCATTGATTGGTAATATTTTCTAAAAATACTGCCATATTTAAAAAAAGGGGTTGATACCCCTTTTTTTTCTTATATAATTCGAAACATGTTTCATATCGTACTTTACCAACCTGAAATTCCACCCAACACCGGCAATATCATACGCTTATCTGCCAATACGGGCTGCTGCCTGCATTTAATTGAGCCTTTGGGTTTTACGCTAGATGATAAACAGCTTAAAAGAGCAGGATTAGATTATCATGCACTTGCTCATGTAAAATTATACCCCAGCTTAGCGCTGTGCTTAGAACAGTTTAATCCCGAGCGCTGCTTTGCACTCACCACCAAAGGCACAACACAATATCATCAACCCCGTTTTCAGGCAGGCGATGTCTTTGTCTTTGGCCCTGAATCAAGAGGACTACCTGCAGAACTGCGAGATAATTTTAAGACTGAGAATAAGCTAAACATTCCACAATTAACCCAAGCACGTAGCTTGAATTTAGCTAATGCGGTTTCTATTATGGTTTATGAGGCGTGGCGTCAAAATAATTTTGCGGGTGTTTAGAGAGAGATACCGGATAATATAGTCACAGCACATGAGTTTTCGGGTAGGCGTCAAGCCTCGAGCAACCGGAGTGTACACAAAAGTACATGAGGATTGCGAGATGGCGAAGACAACACCCCCGAAAACTCATGCGCGAAGACTATAAGAAGCGCTTCTTATTTCCGGCATGACAGCAATTCTTATTTAGGTATGCTGGATAGGAAGATTCAACAAATCTAGCATGGCATTTTGTGCTGGCTTAGCGCCATAAATAGCTTGTTCAACTTGGCTGCAAATCGGTAATGCAACATTATATTGCTTTGCCATTAACAATAGCTCTTTAACATTACGCTTACCCTCGACCACTTGACCAATCGATTGCTCAGCTGCTTCTACCGTCTGGCCTTGACCTAAAGCCAAACCAAAACGACGATTACGAGATTGATTGTCTGTCGTTGTTAACACCATATCGCCCAAAGCAGCCAAACTCATAATGGTTTCAAGCTGTCCACCAACGGCGTTGCTTAAAAGACTCATCTCATGCAACCCCTTTGTAATCAGCGCTGCCCGTGCATTTGCCCCAAAGCCTAAGCCATCTGAAATACCAACCGCAATGGCAATTACATTTTTTACAACCCCACCAATAGCAACACCTCTGACATCTGTTGATGGGTAAATACGAAAAAATGCACTGTGAAATAACGGCGTTAGTTCTTTAAGTACTTCTGCAGATTTACTTGCAAGACTTACAGAAGTGGGCATTTTCATGGCAACTTCTTTGGCAAAACTAGGGCCTGACAAAATAGCAACCGGCACATTCAATATTTCTTCAGCAATCTCATGCAAGAAGAGGCCGTCTTCAGTAACACCTTTTGTCGCAATGATGAGTGTTTTTATTTTTGCAGCAAAGGGTTTTAATAGGGTTAGCGTTTCTACAAAAACATGACTTGGCACGCATATTAAAACCAAGGCATCAACCTCAAAGGCATCCTCTAAAGAAGAAGTACAGACAAGATGCTTTGGAAATTTAGCGCCTGGAATATATTTCTTATTCTCTCGATCTTGATTCAGCGCATTGATTTCATCTGCAAATGGCCCCCACAGCTTTAATTGCTCAAAGCGTGTGGCACCATATAATGCTAAAGCGGTTCCCCAAGAACCGCATCCAAGCACGATTAAGGGTAAACGTGCTAATAACTCGCTCATCCGTTCGCAGCCCCTTCTTGTTGTTTCTTCTGTTGCTCTAAATGTTGCAAATAAAGTGCATCAAAATTAACAGGTGCCAACAACAACTGAGGGAAACCACCTCGTGTTACCAGATCAGAAATCGCTTCTCGTGCATATGGATATAAGATGTTAGGGCACATTGAACCTAAAGCATGAGATAATTGTTCTTTAGGGAATCCCTTGATGGTAAAGATACCTGCTTGATGCACTTCAACCAAAAACGCTGTTTTATTAGCCATCTTCACGGTAACCGTTAAATGCAATACAACATCATATACATTTTCTTCAATGTCTGTTGTTTTAGTATGTAAATCTACATTGACTTCTGGTTTCCACTCTTCTTTGAAGATTTGTGGCGCATTGGGTGTTTCAAAAGAAGCATCTTTGATATAAATGCGTTGAATATTAAAGATTGGCCCTTGTTTATCATCAGGCATCGTTGTATTGTCATTTGCCATTATCTTCTCCCTTCCCATTGATTATGAATAAAATTAATGCTTAGAAACGGGTAAATTTTCTGAACGCCATTGGTTCAACCCGCCTTTTAGAAAATAAACATCCGTAAATCCCTGCGCCAAAAACCATTGTCCGATTTTAGGTGACTGGGCACCATTCTCACAAACAACAACAATCGGCCTAGACTTATATTTCGTCAGTGTTTTCTTTTTTTCTTCTAATTCAGCTTGCACCATATGCATGGCACCGAGTATATGACCTTGCTCAAAAATTTGCTTTTCTCGCACATCGATAACCACTGCACGCGAATGATTCATTAAGTTAACAAGCTCGTTCGGCACAAGCCCTGGCAAACCAAAAGATCGGTTACGCAGCTCAGTGACGGCTAACAAAACTAACAATACAACAAAAAGACTCGATAAAGCCCAATGCTGAAGAAGAAATGACCAGTATACTTCCATCCGCTCATGACCCAATAGGTATAACAATAAGCTGGCCATTATACACAGGATCGTTTTGTCTGGCGACTCAGCATGTTGTCCGCACCAAGCAATCAGTTACAATGGGTCTCTATAAAAAAATATTGATATAGCTCAAAATGACCCGACCAAAGCCAGTTTTATTGCTAATTTTGGACGGCTGGGGTGCCAGCCAAGAAATAAAAGGGAATGCCATACTGGCAGCCCAAACACCTACGTGGGACAAACTAATTGCAACACATCCTTACACTGAGATTGAAGGCTGTGGTGAAACGGTAGGCTTACCACATGGGCAAATGGGTAATTCAGAGGTAGGACATCTCACCATTGGTGCCGGACGTATCGTCCATCAAGATCTCAGCAAAATAAATCTTGCGGTGCAAGATGGTTCCTTCTTTAACAATCCCCTCCTAACGCAAGCCTTTCTCAATGCGGAAAAAACACAAACTGCTATTCATGTCATGGGCTTGTTGTCACCAGGCGGCGTACATAGTCATGAAGATCACATCTTTGCATTGCTAGAACATAGTAAACGCTACCATTGCCCTGTTTATATCCATGCATTTTTAGATGGCAGAGACACCTCTCCCAAAAGTGCAGAAGCCTCTTTAAAAAAATTAGAGCATATTGTCGCAGGTTTGCCTCAAGCACAGATTGCAACCCTTATGGGACGCTACTATGCGATGGATAGAGACAATCGCTGGGATAGAATTGAAAGCGCCTTTAACGCGATAGTGCATAGCAAAGCAGACCTACATTTTTCCTCTGCGCAGCAAGCACTGTTACACGCTTATGCGCACAATCTAACAGATGAATTTGTATTACCCAGTATCGTCGCCCCCACCTATCCAGGTATGCAAACCACAGATACGGTATTGTTTATGAATTTCCGCTCAGATCGCGCAAGACAGATCAGTCATGCACTCTCAACAACGGATTTTTCTGGTTTCGATCGCCCGCACTTCAAACCTATCAAACAATTAATAACACTCACGGAATATGACAGCGCGCTTAAAGCAACGATTCTCTTCCCAAAAACCACACCCAAAAATGGTTTAGGAGAATATTTGCAAACATTAGGATTACAACAATTAAGAATTGCCGAAACAGAAAAATATGCGCATGTGACTTTCTTTTTCAATGGTGGCGTTGAAACACCTTGTGAAGGAGAAGAGCGAATACTTATTCCTTCTCCTAAAGTACAAACTTATGATTTAAAACCGCAAATGAGCGCGCTTGAGATTACAGAACATCTAACACAGGCCATTGACTCCCATCGCTTTGATGTCATTATCTGCAATTTTGCAAACGCAGATATGGTTGGACACACGGGCAATTTGAATGCCACCATTGAGGCGATCGAATGCTTAGATCAATGCTTAAACAAAATAGTTGCAAGCATTGAAGCACAAAATGGTGCGCTGTTGATAACTGCCGATCATGGCAATGCAGATTGCATGTTTGAAGCCAACACAGATAACCCGCATACGGCACACACACTTGCAAAAGTACCTTTTGTGTATTGTGGCCCATTACCGATGGTTTTCAAACATCAAGCAGGTTCATTACAAGATGTTGCACCAACCTTACTTCACGTTATGGGTATTACCCCGCCCAAGGAAATGACGGGTGTATCTTTGTTAACGGATGCCTAAAATGATAACTCGATATAATTTCATTTTTTTACTTTGCTTATGGACAGCCTTGAATGCACACGCCTATACACCCACAAAGCAAACAGAAAAATCCAAGCAAAAATTAGAGCTTCTACAATCTAAAATCAGCTCTACCGAATCTAGTATCCATGAAGATAAAAAACAACTATCTCTCTTAAATAAGCAACTCAGAAGTCTTGAAATAGAGATTGGCAAACTGAATGAACATATTCGTGGCCTACAAACACAAATTGATAACTCTGCCACCCAAGTGACGCAGCTCACGAATCATTATGCAGTGCTAGAAAAGGACAAAGCACAACATGAAAAATTACTCTCTGAACTGATCTTACAAACCTATAAAAATTATCAAAATGAGCGCTGGCAATTATTATTGTCTAATAAAGATATACAAAGCCTGATGCGTTTAACACACTACTATCATGATTTATCTGGCGCTAGAAAAAAGGAAATCCATAATCTTATTACCAATTTATCAAGTATTGAAGCAACCGCTAAAAAAATTGAACAAGAAAAATCAAATTTAGAGCAACTACAAAAAGCTGAAAACCAGCAAAAAAATGATTTGCTGCAAAGTCAAAATCAACGCAAAGAAATCTTAGGCAAACTTAACAATCAGGTAAATGCAAACGAGAAAAATCTAGTGCAACTCAAAGGTGAACAACACGCCTTAGAAGCAGTCATGAAAAAACTTAAAGCTGGCCTGGCAAAAATGCCAGAATATGTCGAGCCATCCTTTAAATTTCAAAAAAATAAAAGTACGCTTTTTTTCCCCATACAAGGCCAAAGTGCCACTTTCATGGCCGTCACAGCTCATCCTGGAGAAAAAAACAAGAAATCCTATGTAAAAGCAACAACAGGCACACCTGTATATGCCATTTACAGTGGACGCGTTGTATTTTCAGAATGGCTACGTGGTGTTGGCTTACTCTTGATCATTGATCATGGCAATGGTTACATGAGCTTATACGGTAACAATGACATACTCTATAAATCTGTCGGTGACACTGTTGATAAAGCTGAAATGATTGCCAGGGTTGGTCAAAGCGGTGGTCATAGCGAACCTGGATTATACTTTGAGTTAAGAAAAGACGGGATGGCACTTGATCTAAGCAATTGGTTCAAGGTTGGTTAGTTGGTGAACATTTTTCAAAAAAAGCACGACTTGAATTTTCAACTAAAATTATAAAAACATTACGTCTTTTAGAAACAGCATAATCGACGCAAGGTAGAGGTTAGATAATGAGCCTCAAGCTACCGGAGAGTACGCGTAACCTTTTTATTGTTAAGGACAACTTTATGAAATTACATCTAAAAAACCACTTTGGTTTAGCTCTTGTTTTACTCTCCAGCCTATATACCTATTCTACTTTCGCTAAGCCCAACGAAAGCAATATCCCATTAGATGATTTACAGCGCTTTACATCAGTTGTAGAACACATTCGAAAATATTATGTAAAACCTGTGGACGATAAAGAACTTTTCGAAAACGCCATTCGCGGCATGTTAGCTGGCCTTGATCCACACTCAACCTACCTTGATCCCAATGAATTCTCTGATTTGAAGGTAAATACTTCAGGCAAATTTGGCGGACTGGGAATAGAAGTCACCATGGAAGACGAGGTTGTCAAAGTGATCAGTCCTATTGATGATACACCTGCCTACCGCGCTGGCATTCTCGCTGGAGACATGATTGTGCGTCTTGATGACACCCCTGTTAAAGGCCTGGCACTGAAAGATGCTGTTGAAAAAATGCGAGGCGAGCGTGGAACAGACATTATACTGACCGTCATTCGTAAAGGCGAAACAAAGCCACTGAAGATTAAAGTAACACGCGATATCATTAAAGTGAAAAGCGTTAAGTCCAAGTTGCTCGATGATCACTATGGCTATATTCGGGTTTCTCAATTCCAAACCCGCACCTCTGAAGATCTTGAAGCCGCTATCGCACAACTTCGAACAGCCTCTCATGATCGACTCCAAGGTGTTATTTTAGATCTTAGAAATAACCCAGGTGGTGTTTTAGATGCCTCTGTAAAAACCTCAGATCTATTCTTAGACAAAGCAAGACTTAAATACAATGGTTTAATTGTGTACACTGAAGGTCGCTTACCAGGTTCTAAGATTGAAGAAAAATCTGTAGGTGGCGATATCTTAAAAGGTGCACCTATCGTTGTAATTGTGAATGAAGGCTCTGCCTCTGCTTCAGAAATTGTGGCTGGTGCTTTACAAGATCATAAACGTGCGCTTGTTGTCGGTACTCAAACCTTTGGTAAAGGCTCTGTTCAAACAGTATTACCACTCAGAGACAAACATGGCTTAAAACTGACAACTGCTTTGTATTACACACCTTCTGGGCGCTCTATCCAAGCTAAAGGTATTGTGCCGGATATTCAAATTCCTAATATCAAAATTCCAGAACAAAAAGATGATGACACCTGGGCAATGCTAAGAGAGCAAGACCTCAGTGGCCATTTGGATAATAAACAAGATGCTGCAGCCCAAGCTCAAAAAGATCAAGCCGTGGCAGCCAGCCTGGCAAAGGATAGCAAATTAGCCGAAATCAAAGAAGAAAAGCCTAAGAAACCGCTTATCATTGAAGATTATCAACTCAATGAAGCGCTGAATCTACTGAAAGCGTTGGCGTTGATTGGCGGTGATATAGACAGAACAAAGAATGTTGTCTTGAATCAAAATAAACAAGAGGCTGTCAAAGCAAAAGCAGTAGCAAACTAAGCCACTTCGCAAATAAAAAAGGGTAGCTTTGCTACCCTTTTTATTTGCGATAGAAAATATCTAATGCGCAGTAATCATTTTCTTCAGCGCTAAAATAGCTGATTTTTCGATTTGACGTATGCGTTCAAGCGATACTTTATATTTAGCAGCAAGATCTTTCAATGATGATTTTTCTTCATTGAGATAACGCTCAGTCACAATATCCAAACTACGTGGATCCAGTGCTTCTAATGCACCTTTTAACTTGGCTTGCTGATTGGCCTGCTCATTATTGTGCGCTAAAGCCTGCAAAGGATCACCTTCTTGTGCTTCCAAGTATTGTTCGGGTGTCACCACATAAGTGTCACCTGATTCTTCATTCAATGGCATATCAAAGGCCATATCCTTGCCATGCAAGCGCGATTCCATTTCAATGATTTCTTGGGGCAATACACCCAAATCTTTGGCAATCACAGCGACTTCTTCTTGCGTAAACCATGCTAAATGATTCTTCTTGCCACGCAGCTTAAAAAATAATTTTCGTTGTGCTTTTGTGGTTGCAATTTTCACAATACGCCAGTTACGGATCACAAATTCATGAATCTCAGACTTGATCCAATGTACAGCAAACGCAACCAATCGAACCCCTAAGACAGGATCGAAACGCTTGACGGCTTTCATAAGACCAATGGTGCCTTCTTGAATCAAATCGGCTAAAGCGAGTCCATACCCTGTATAAGTACGTGCAATAGAGGCGACAAAACGCAAATTAGATAAAACCAGTTTTTGCGCAGCTTGCAAATCACCTTGTTGATGATAAGCCACTGCTAGCTCTCTCTCTTCTTCTGCACTTAAGAGCGGGATCTGCTGTATACGCTGCAAATAGGCCTGTAACCCATCTTGTACAGAAGGCAAATTATAAGAGGTTATTTGCAAGGCTGTTGACATAATCACACCTGTATCTACAAGTTATTTAAAATTACTTTTAGCTATTTATTGACAATTTTAGCACTCTTCCCACCAGAGTGCTACATCGAAAAACATATATTTTTCAACAATTTATACATAGGACTGAATATAACGCCTCTAAAAATAGCCAAAGGGGTATCACAAATACCCCTCTTAGCTTAGCGTATTTTCTCTTTATTTTAAGGCTGCGGATGCACAACCTGTGGTGGTGGCACTGCCCCCCCCCCTCCTGGGTGTGGCTGTCCATGTTGAACCACAGGCTGCTGCGCGACACCAAATAAATATTGGTACAAGCGGTTATTTACAACCAACGGTGGCAAAGGCTGCCCCATGAACCATTGATTCAACCTGAACCAAGAGGCTTTTAAACTCAAATAAGATAAGGTTAATGCAACAGCAGAGCCTGCCAATACTTCTGCATAATAAAAAGCAGTAGGCGGAATCCTAACACCTGTTTTCTGAAATAAGCCCTCAGAAACCCCTTCTGCTACATATTGCATACTATCTTGCATCAACCCATAGCCCGCACCCATACCATCCCAAAACATATCTTTACCCCAAGAAGCCCAACTCACTGCGGCATTTCTTAAGGGCGCACTCACTTGAGCAAAATAATTACCTTGACCATTAAAATAGTCTCTCGCCGGAGCCAAGCATTCCTTGGTTTTTTCTGGCCCACCAAACAAACAATGCCTGACTTGTGTCGTACCCCACAGAACATCT
>JBFWLB010000045.1:0-19085 GCA_050252335.1 Candidatus Berkiella sp.
TAGAAGAAACTTTCAACAATCTTAGACTGAATAGAGCATTCTTGTTTTATGTATTACAAGAAGAAATCCTACCCAAGATGCAAATAGAAAACAAAGTGTTAACACATAACCCTGTTAATCATGCTTGTCTTTATCGCACTGTGCAAGGGATTACAGGTACGCCTTGGAATTGGCGCACATTTTATCAGAATTTAAAATTTAATCAGACCTTAAGCTTAGGCACAGATGGCCTAACTGTTGCGCGTTTAAGATCGAAAAATACTCAAGTTTATGATGTTCCTTATGAGTCTGTTAATCAATATTTACGGGGTGTTTTAGGAAAAACAGATGCGCCTGAGTGTGTGAGAGCTATCATCGATGTGGGCGCTACGTTTAGAGGGGTTAAAAACAGAGAGGCAGCACATCAAATTGCTCAATTTATGCAAGAATATAATAAGCAATATGACACAAATATCAAATATGTTTTATTTTTTGATAAAGATGCTACCTCAGGTCTTGATGAAATCTTTGCCTTGCCTGTTGTTGGGACAGACACAAAAGCGATTTGTTTAACAGGGAAGTCACAATCAGAAATAGAAAAATTGTTAAATTGTACACCCAATGAGTATTTTACCTATTATGATCAACGCCATACAATTGGGGCTGATGTTAAGCAAGATCCTAGAGCAAAAGCAATTGTCACAGTTGATAAAGAAACTTTAAAAAAGGATTTATGCCAAGGGGTAATGCGCATGAGGGGCTTCGCAGGTGCGCAAACAGTTGATATTGTGATAACGCCTGAAACAAAGCATGCGATTAGCGTAGATATGGGTGCAGATATTGATGCAATCATTCAAAACTGTGAAAATAATGAAATCAATCGCTTGTTAAGCGATCAGTTTACAGGGGCATTACAAAAAATAGAAAATGTGATTGCCTTTGATCTTAAGAATAAGATTTTGCAAATAGATAGCTCTGATGCCAAAGAGAAACAAAGATTGCATAAGATATTTGAGCCATTTTTTATCCAATCTATTTCAGAACAAATGATTGAATCTTATGGCATGATCGAGGTTGAGACAGATACCAAAGAGATACTTCAACAAAGCGCCAAAGCTTTTTTTGAAAAATGGCTTTGTTTACTTGATGAAGCGGGTATTCAATTGCCAGGCGTTGATAAATTAAAAATGGACATAGCATTAGAAAATTTGATTCTAACTGAAATGCGCAATTGTGAAAAAAGAAAAATGCACAGTATGCAAGCAGGTGAACTTAATCAAACAGCAGAATCTAAACAAGAGTCTCAGCAACAATCCCAAGCGCACAAAGATCAACGTCAACAGCAAGAACAAGAAACAAGCAATGAATTTAAGCTTGGGTATTCTAATCCTGCCGTTATTCTTAATTGGTTATCATCAATGACAATAGAACAGCTCTTATCCTATTCATCACAGATGCGTTTTGATACACCTTACTACGATGATTATGCACGTGCTCAGAGAACATCGCCAATTGCTGTAAAAATGCCAGTATTTTTAATGAATCCAGATAAATATAATCGTGATGAAAGAGAATATTTGGTTACTTCTGGTTTTGATGAAAATATTTTTCGCAGTTACAATTTTTATCGTAGCCATCATCATGATGAGGTAGATCGTATTATTCCAGAGTATCAAAAGCAAATTCATGCTGTTTTAATGATTCAAACGCCTGAAGGTATTAAAGCAATGATCATCACACATGATGAAGCCAAAGACATTGATGCATTATTGCAAAAATCAAACATAGAAGAACCTAATTATATATGGGTAATGAACACACATGAAACACAGTTTATGGGCTTAGCCCCGGATAGTGCGAAGCTACATCCAAATTATAAACGCATTTTACAGCAATTAAGATTTTATAATGGCGATCTTGGTTATTTACAAGAAGAAGATCTCAGCGGAAGTTGGTTAACGGAGAATTTTGATGAGAAAATGAGGTATTTTGAAAAAAATATTTTGCCCTATCGGATTGTTGAGAAGAGTAAAATGAAATTGCTCCATAAGAAAATGGGCAGTTTGCATGAGGCACTGTTGCGCGTCCTTTCATCTCACGAGAAGGTTGGAATGATTGCATGGCGTAAAGAATACCCATTACTAAATGCGTCGAATGTTGCTTCTCTGAAAGCATTTGACAAATTTTGCACAAGTATAAATGAAAATGAATATTTGAAAACACCTGAAGATGAAAAATTTATTACTCCCTATTATTTTAGATTGATTTTGGAGCATGGCAGTGATACGCAGTTTAAAAACTATGTAGGGCTAATAGATGATTCTATGTTGAAACTTATGATTCAAGGTTATATAAATGAAGTTTACATTAAGCATGATTATGGCTCAATCATAAAATTATATAATAACCCAGCTTTTTTAAACAATACAAAAGCAAAGGCACAGTTTGAAAAGACGTTTGGAAAATATTTTGAAAATCCTGAACTTACAGCAGACATGTGTAAACATGCCTCAAATGAAGAGATTTCTAATATTTTATCGATTATTTCTTTAGAAGATAGGATAACTTTGATCAAAAGGTTACCAAATCTAACAGAAATTTTTTCAAAAGATATAGGCTACGTAGATATGTTTTTTGCAGACATTCCTGTTGAAAAATTGGATGCCTCTGTTCCTGTCCTAGACAAAAATGCAATACCTATTATTGATGAAGATGGTTACGAGGGATATATCTATAATTTTGATTATCTTCTTAAAGATGAGTGTAAATTTAATTATTTACTGTCTCATTTTGATGAAAGCTATATCAAAAAATTATTTGCGGTAAATAGTTCTGGTGCATTTGCAGAGTTATTTCATTATGCAATAAAAGAACCAGAGCAATATTATGATAAATTTATGACTGTTTTTAATTTGATTAAGCCTACTTTATCGGAAGAAAATATTCGAACACTTTGGATGATCGCTTTGCAGATTGAGTCAAGTGTTGAAAGTATTGATGGTAGAAAGAGAGATGCTATCTCATTCCTTGCATCCTATTTCTCTAAAGATAGCTTTATCACGGCAATTAAGAGGACACCAGAAACGTTTTTAAGTCTGTTGTTTAGCTCTACAGCAGAATTGCATCATGATTATATTTGGCAATGTATCAGTAATATTGAAAATGATAATGACAAACACAAATTAATTACCAGTGATCTATTAGCCAGAGGAGGGCAATACCATTACAAAAATCCAATCGAGGTATTAAAAGAACAATATCAAGATGCTGTCAAGCCAGAGCTATATTATCGATTGGTTGAGATTAAAGCTAAAAAAGAGTTGATTGAGGCCATGCGTGATATACACTTCTATAATCGTACATGGTCAATTGACTCTGCAATGAGTAGATATATCGAAATGATGAATGAATGCCCAGATATATTTAGGCCTTTAACAGAGTTATATATTGAAAATCACTTAGGAGAGGCGTTTTATTTAAAAGAGATCATACAAGAAAAGTGTAGCGCTGAAATTCATGATAAATATAAACAGCATTTTGAGATTGATCCAGAAGTGAAGAAAAACAAAATTCAAACACATTTATACGATCGACATAAATCAAAAGAAGGGAAATCTGAGCTAAATGAGACTTTAGTTGATATTGATACGCAACGGACATTCAGGCCAATCAAATAAACATATAAAAAGAGGTGCGATAAGGCACCTCTTGCTTTTTATCTTCTTGAATCGAGTGGCGTGAGATGATAAATGAATGACTTTGATAAGTCTGAAAGAGCGAATTAATAAAATCCTTAGGCATAATGAGCCATTGGTTTGAAAATTGTGACTACTCGTCGTTTTTTTGTTCTATTCAACTATCTAGCTACTATAATGCTTGAATTCATCAGGCTATTATATTAGGTATTTCCATGAAACGTGGACCATCACTGACTCAATTCGAAACTCAACCACTCTATAAAAAACAAAGAATTGCAGAGAAGCAACCAGCATTGTGTTATCAACAAAAATTGTATCATTTGACAGCTATGCTTTTTAAGCATGGCAATAGCTGCTGTGCTGAAAGTATCAAAGAATTAGAGGTATTGATTAATGAAGCAGAGCTAACGACTTTAGACTTCAACGTTGTCATCCAGGAAGGTTGCTACAGTGGATCAAGTATTTTGCAAATTATTACGATAGCAAGTTGCAAGGAACATTACTCTATTTTGAAACAATTATTAGAGCAAGTGCCGTCATTATTGAATTTTAGGGATAAGGCAGAAAGCGGTATTAACCAAGGAAAGAATGCATTTTGGTTGTTTGCAGAAGAAATGAATCGTGTTGATTTGTTTGCACCGGAGCATCTTGCTTTATTTGAGTTAATGTTGTCTTCTCAAGTTATAGCAAGTCAAGATTTTAATGTTGGTGCAAGTGAAGGTTTTAATGAAGGTAAAACAGCACTGCATTTTATAAGCGAATTGGCTTATAAAAAACCTGATCTTATTATGTCAATCATTCAACATGGGTTGCATCATACTTTAGACTTTAATGCAAAAATCCAAGGTGATAGCTACTATAAAGGGAAAACTCCTTTGTTTTTTATAATAGATGCAGCAGTGAAAAAACATCCTTCATTGTTACAAACATTGCTCCAAGAGATGCCTGCTCAATTAGATTTTAATGCAAAAATAAACGCAGAAGATAATTTTTTAAACGGTGAAACAGCATTTGCATGTGTTACTAGAGCAGCTTTAGAGAAGCAAGAAAATGGATTGCTATTACTAGAACAAATTCTAAAATATATTCCATTGGGAAATTTAGATTTTAATGTTAAAAGAGAAGGTAAATGGCAGAAAGATAGCACAGCATTCTTGGATATTGCTAAATTAGCTAAAGTGCATCCCTTTCCATTGTTGACAGTTTTGCTGGGTGTTCCGGCTGAAAAGTTAGAGTTTAATGTCAAAGAAGAGGATACGGCAATTGAAAAAGGTAAAACCGTATTATGGCATATTGTTGAGGCTGCACTTGAAGGTTATCCAGAGGTATTGAATACATTGATAGATAATTTTCCTATTGAAGCCTTAGATTTTGATGCTAAAGCGGATACCAGAACGCAGAAAAATGTTTCAATTAGGCATATTCTACAGAATTCATCATTGGCGCCATTACTAAGTAAAATTGATTTTCTTGCCAGTTTGGCACGAATAGGTGTTTTATGGAATGAGATGGATTTGCAAGGAGATTCTGAACAAAATAGAGCAAAGTTATTTGAGACACAATTCAAAGAGCAGCTTGAAGCGTTGGAAATGCTTGCTGAAAATGCACAGAAAGAAAATCATGAAAATGCATACTATTTCCTTGCTGTGTTTTATGAGGAAATAGGGTTGCTTGATCGATTGAAAAATATTGCATCAAGAGTATCGGCAGAAAATCCTTATCGCGATGAAATTTATTATAGATTATCTCATTCAACTATTTATGGGATGCATAATGTTTCAAATACAGCTTGTCAAATTAAAAATCCAAAAGGCCATAAAAAAACATTGCTTGAAGGATTAGGTTATGCATTGGAAATGCAAGAGAGCAATGAATTGCGTAAAAATATTGCGTTTAATTTGGTTTATGGTCTTGATTCACCTAGCTCTGGCTTACCTACACAAGCATTAAATGACGAGCCTTTATTAGATAATCTAGGAGGAGGGAAAAATACTTGTCTTTTTGCTATAAAAACATTGCGTAGCAAAGTCAAGCTTAAGCAAAAGCTTGAGGCAAAGACACAAGAGGCGCAAGTTTTACAAGGGAAGATTTCTGAATTAACCTCTGTATTGCAGCGCCAAGAAGAGCAGCTTAAAGATCAAGCCCTCAGATTGCATGAAACAGCGCCTTCTAATGAAACACTTGAAAAGAAAATGCAAGAAATGGAGGCACGCATGGCTAGTCGGATACAAAAAATGGTCGAGCAGGCCGTTGAGGAGCGAACAACTGTATTGCAAGCACAATTACAAGCTAAATGTGAAGAGGTAGAGGATTACAAAGCAAAAATTCTTCAGTTGGAAGCACAATTAGCGAAAAGAAGTGCTGTAAGAGGTTGCACAATCTTATAGTAGAGTTCTGTTATAAGTGAAGAAGTTTTATAAAAAAGAAGGACATAAGTGCAGTCCTTCTTTTTTATGTGTTTAGATTTATTTTCGTTGTTCAATAGGAGTATATTTTCGTTCTGTTTCTCCGGTATAGAGCTGTCTGGGTCTATTGATACTTTGATTAGGTTCGCCAATCATTTCATTCCAATGTGCAATCCAACCAACAGTACGAGACAATGCAAAAATTACAGTAAACATATTAGTTGGGATCCCCATGGCACGTAAAATAATACCAGAGTAAAAATCTACATTGGGATATAATTTCTTTTCGACAAAATAATCATCTTTTAGGGCAATTTGTTCGAGCGTTAAGGCAATTTCAAATAAAGGATCGTTATGAATACCAAGCTCATTGAGTACTTCATGACAGCTTTGCCTTAGCACGGTGGCGCGTGGATCAAAGTTTTTATATACACGATGTCCAAAGCCCATTAACCTGAATGGATCATTTTTATCTTTGGCGCGTTCTAAATATTTAGGAATATTTTTAGGTGTTTCAATTTCTTCTAGCATTGCGAGAACGGCTTCATTGGCACCACCATGCGCAGGTCCCCAGAGAGCAGCAATACCAGCGGCAATACAGGCAAAAGGATTCGCGCCAGATGAGCCTGCTAATCGAACAGTGGAGGTGGAAGCGTTTTGTTCATGATCAGCATGGAGAATAAAAATCTTGTCCATCGCTTTGCTTAAGGTAGGGCTAGGCAGTGCATCATCGCAAGGAACAGAAAACATCATATTTAAAAAGTTTTCAGCAAATCCCATTTTATTTTGAGGATAGACAAAGGGATGCCCAATAGAGTATTTATAACACATTGCTGCCAAAGTTGGCATTTTTGCGATTAATCTGAGGGCTGCGATTTCTCTATGTTTTTCATTCAAAATATCAAGAGAATCATGATAAAAAGCAGATAAAGCACCGACCACACCACACATCACTGCCATGGGGTGTGCATCTCGTCTAAAGCCGTTAAAAAAATGGCTTAATTGTTCATGCACCATGGTATGGATTTTAACTTTATTGCAAAAATAATCTTTGCGTTCTTGGGTGGGTAATTCACCATAGAGCAGTAAGTAGCAAACTTCTAAATAATCAGATTTTTCGGCGAGTTCTTCGATGGGGTAGCCACGATACAGTAAAATACCCTTATCGCCATCAATATAAGTAATCTTAGATTCGCAAGCAGCGGTAGATCTAAAACCAGGGTCAAAAGTGAAATATCCATGTTTCGCCAATGCACCCACATCAACAACTTGAGGTCCTAAGGTGCCTGACAGTAATGGTAAATCAATCGCTTGATTTTGATTTGGTAAAGTTAGTTTTGCAACATCTCCCATTACGGTTCCTTTCTATTTTCAGAATGATAGCTTCAAGTATAAACGCGGTGTCGCACAAAATACACTCTTCGTGTTTGGGCTTGAAGCATTGTTGGCTACGCCTTGTTGCAGTCTTCATTTACTTCTACTTGGATTCTGTTGATGAGCGAAGCGAATCCTAATGCCTCTCCCAATTTTGGGAGAGGATGGCTAAAAGCCAGGTGAGGGTTAAATCAGTTAAAGAATATCAGATATTTAAACTTGCAGAGATCTTACAGAGATCTTACAGGACACCCACGTTTAGAGTTGTAGTAGAAACACCTTTGCCATTCGAAATTTAGAAAGCTTTATGAATGAAATGAATTAGACTTTCTTAATACCCACTACACTTTCTTTATGTTCTTTCTTTACACTTTACAGGACACCCAATTTTGGGTGATGAGAAAAATTTGTTCAAAAAGCACGCTTTCAAACTATAATAGAAAGCATAACTGAGTAACTGTTAACAAGTCTGCAATCAGATTATAATGTTCAGCATTCTAAAATATTTTATTAGTCAACTAAAAAGGTTTAGTGAACGGTGAAAGACAAACGACCTAAAAACATCAACCCTCTCACTATAAGATTACCGCTGACGGCACTTGTATCTATTGGTCATCGGATCAGTGGCATCGTGGTATTTTTATTTATCCCTTTGTTGCTGTGTGGACTTGGTGAGTCACTCAAGTCAGAAGCTGCTTTTTTAGACATGCGGCTTTGGTTTCAAGCTGTGTGGGTGAAAGTCATATTGTGGAGCTTTATTGCAGCATTTGCATTTCATTTGATCGCGGGATTGCGACACATGCTGATGGATTGTCATATCGGTGATTCATTAAAATCAGGTCGCTTAGGCGCTGTGATGGTGTTGATTACTACATTTGTTATAGCCGGCCTCGCTGCTTGGTGTATAGGGAGCGTGTCATGAGTTTTGGTGGAACAGGTATGAGAGATTGGCTGATTCAACGATTCAGCGCAGTAATACTAAGCCTATATACAGTTGCTTGCCTGTGGTTTTTGCTTTCCCATAGAGAAATTACTTTTGCAAGTTGGTATGCCTTTTTTATGCATCCTGCCATGAAAATAGCAACCTTGTTAGCTTTGGTTAGTTTGAGCTTACATGCTTGGATTGGTTTGTGGACTGTATTAACAGATTATGTCCATCAAACAGCGGTACGATATTTTCTACAAACAATAATCATCGTAGCGTTATTTGCTTACTTCTTTTGGGGCTTCCAGATTCTCTATTATTTCTAAGATTTTGTAAGAGCAAGTTTCTGTGCTTGCTCTTTGGGCTTTATGATAAGCAAAAATCTAAAAACAGAAGTAATCGTTTACATAAGAATTAAAAATAAGAAATTTTAAAAGGATTATCAATGGCAACTCCTCCGACACGTACATTTGATGCCATCATTGTTGGCGCTGGTGGTGCGGGTATGCGCGCCTCCCTTGAACTTGCGTCTAAAGGACGCAAGGTAGCATTAGTGTCAAAAGTGTTTCCAACACGATCGCACACTGTTTCTGCACAAGGAGGTATTACCGTCGCTTTAGGCAATAAGCATCCAGATAATTGGCATTGGCATATGTTTGATACTGTTAAAGGATCAGACTACTTAGGTGATCAAGACTGTATCGAGTATATGTGTCGTGTTGGGCCAGAAGTCATTTATGAGCTTGAGCATATGGGTTTACCTTTTTCTCGATTTGAGGATGGTAAAATTTATCAGCGTCCCTTTGGGGGGCAATCCAAAAATTTTGGTGGTGAGCAAGCAACACGTACTGCTGCCGCTGCCGATAGAACAGGCCATGCTTTATTGCATACGCTTTATCAAAAAAATCTTGAACATAAAGTGACAACCTTTAGTGAATGGTATGCACTTGATTTAGTCAAAAATCAAAAAGGTGCAGTGGTTGGTGTTGTTGTTTTAGACATTGAAAGTGGCGAAATTTTATTTTTGGCGAGTAAGGCGGTCATTTTAGCAACAGGTGGTTCAGGTCAAATATTTCATTCAACCACCAATGCACTCATCAATACGGGTGATGGTATCGGAATGGTGTTACGTGCAGGTTTCGCTGTACAAGATATGGAAATGTGGCAGTTTCATCCAACAGGTATTGCAGGCGCTGGTGTATTGGTCACAGAAGGATGCCGTGGTGAAGGTGGCTATTTGATCAATAAAAATGGTGAGCGGTTTATGGAACGTTACGCGCCGAATGCAAAAGATTTAGCATCGCGCGATGTGGTTGCTCGCTCAATGGCGCTTGAAATCAGAGAAGGTCGTGGTTGTGGTAAAGAGGGCGATCATGTGCTCTTGAAGCTGGATCACTTAGGCGAAGAAATTATTAAGTCACGTTTGCCAGGTATTCGCGAATTGGCCATTACTTTTGCAAATGCTGATCCAATTAAAGATCCTATTCCTGTTGTTCCCACCTGTCATTACATGATGGGAGGTATTCCTACAAATGTTCATGCACAAGTATTGGATTGTCAGGGAGAAGGGCAAGACAGCATCGTTCAAGGTTTATATGCTGTAGGAGAATGTGCCTGTGTGTCTGTGCATGGAGCAAACCGCTTGGGTGGCAATTCTTTGTTAGATTTAGTGGTATTTGGTAGAGCAGCCGGAATTCATATCAACGATAGTTTGAATCAAGGTATGGATGATACGCTTGTTTCTACAGATGATATTGACCAAGCTTTGTCTCGTTTAAGAAGATGGGATGATTCTACTAAGGGTGAACGAATTGCAGATATTCGTATTGAAATGAAACGGGTTATGCAAAATGACTTTAGCGTGTTCAGAACAAAACTGGTTATGCAAGAAGGTATTGAGAAATTAAAAACCTTGAGAGAGCGATTAAGCAAAGCAGTATTGGAAGATAAAAGTAGTGTGTTCAATACAGCGCGCATTGAAGCATTAGAGTTGGATAATCTAATGGCCGTTGCAATTGCAACAGCTGTTTCTGCTCATGCACGCGAAGAGAGCCGTGGTGCGCATTCTCGAGAGGATTTCCCTAAACGTGACGATAAAAACTGGTTGAAGCATACGCTGTATTTTGCGAATGATTCCATCAAATATCGACCCGTGAATAATAAGCCTAATTTGGTTGAAGCATTTGAACCCAAAGAACGAGTTTACTAAAAGGTATTGCCATGCGTTTTTCTATATTTAGATTTGATCCTGAAAAAGATAACAAGCCAACCATGCAGAACTATGAGTTAGATATTGAACAAACTGGCATGGTTATGGTGTTAGATGCGTTACTTGCAATCAAGGCGCAGCAAGATGAATCACTTTCTTTTAGACGCTCTTGTGGCGAAGGAGTTTGTGGATCTGATGGAATGAACATAAATGGTAAAAACAGGTTGGCCTGCATTACCCCCATTCGTTCTTTGTCTGGCCCTATTGTGATTCGACCTTTTCCAGGTTTTCCTGTTATTCGTGACTTAATTGTGGATATGACACAATTTTATAGTCAGTATGGAAAAGCACAGCCATTTTTAATGAATAAACAGCCGCCACCACCTAAGGAACGCTTACAGTCTCCAGAGGACAGAGCAAAGCTTGATGGGCTGTATGAGTGTATTTTGTGTGGTTGTTGTTCAAGTAGCTGTCCATCTTATTGGTGGAATCCAGATAAATTTATGGGGCCTGCTGCTTTGCTACAGGCTTCACGCTTTATTTTAGACAGTCGCGATGATCAAACGCACGAGCGTTTAGATCAGCTTAATGATGCATACAGTGTCTTCCGATGCCGAGGAATCATGAATTGCGTAGATGTTTGCCCTAAAGGTCTTAATCCAACGCAAGCGATCGCCGAGATTCGTACTCAGATTTTGAAGGATGATACTTGAGATAGACGCTCGATCCCCTTCTTTTTGGGGGGAGGGCTCTATCTCTTAGTCAAATATCTTCCCCTTTCTCGCCTTTGTGGAGAGGGGATTAAAAGCTAAGTCAGCGTTACACTAAAAACACAGCCCTATTTTTACAATAAATTATTTTTTAATTAGTGTATAATTTGCATCAACGCAAAAGGATATTCACGGCCAAAAAATAAGTTATCTATTTAAGAGAAGTAGGGAGACTCACGTAATTAGTTAGTTAAATATAAACGGTTACAGACCAAGGTGATCTATGCAAGAAACCATGAATGCTTTGTGGGAAACCTCACCATTAGCTGGAGGGAACGCACACTATCTTGAATATCTTTATGAACTTTATCTTCAAGATCCTAATTCAGTCCCTTTAGAATGGCAAAAATATTTTGCATCATTGCCATCTGTGAATGGACAAAATGCTAAAGATATTTCTCATGCGGATATTAGAGAGCATTTTGTTGCTTTAGCTAAGTTACCACCAGAACTTCGAGGCACAAACCACTCACAACAACCTCAAGCGCATCATAGCGTCTCTTTAGAACATGAACGTAAACAAATGCAAGTTTTGCGATTGATAAATGCATATCGTTTACAAGGCCATTTGCACGCACAAATTGATCCACTCAGTATGCGTGAAATCCCCAAAGAATGCTCAACAGAATTATCTCTTGAAGATCATGGTTTGACCGTGGGAGATATGGGTACTGTCTTTGATGCTGAGACCTTTGTGGGTCCAAGGCACATGACCTTAGGGGAATTGTATCGTGCATTAAACGACACCTATTGCGGTTCAATAGGAACAGAGTATATGCATATTCAATCTCCTGAAGAAAGAAAGTGGATTCAAGAACGTATTGAAAGCACAAGAACAAATCCAAAATTCTCTGCTGAAAAGAAAGAACATATCTTAGAGCGTATTACCTCTGCTGAAGGTTTAGAGCAATATCTTGGTAAAAAATATCCAGGTGCAAAACGTTTCTCCTTAGAAGGTTCAGAATCATTGATTCCCTTAATGGATGAATTGATTCAACGTGGTGGTGCACAGGGCGTGCGTGAAATGGTCGTTGGTATGGCGCACCGAGGACGTCTCAATGTTTTGATTAATATTTTAGGTAAAAATCCAAGTGATTTGTTTGATGAGTTTGAAGGAAAGGCCGTACTTGCTTATGAGTCTGGGGATGTAAAATACCATCAAGGTTTCTCATCGGATGTATCCACAGAAGGGGGTAATGTACATTTAGCGCTTGCTTTTAACCCCTCGCATTTAGAAATTGTGACGCCTGTTGTGATTGGCTCTGTGCGTGCACGTCAGACGCGTTCTAAAGACGTAGATTTAAATAAAGTAGTACCCATTGCTATTCATGGTGACTCCGCATTTTCAGGCCAAGGCGTTGTCATGGAAACCTTGAATATGTCTCAAACCAGAGGCTATGGTGTGGGCGGTACTGTCCATATTGTGATTAATAATCAAGTGGGCTTTACAACTTCTAATCCTCAAGATATGCGTTCTACTTTATACTGCACAGACGTGGGTAAAGCTGTTTTAGCACCTATTTTCCATGTTAATGGTGATGATCCTGAAGCGGTTGTGTTGGTTGCACAATTAGCGATTGATTATCGTATGAAATTTAACAAAGATGTGATTATCGATTTGGTAAGCTATCGTCGCCACGGCCATAATGAAGCCGATGATCCTTCTGCAACACAACCTGTGATGTATCGTAAAATTAAGAAACATCCAACCACACGTGATGTATATGCGAAGCAGTTGGTAAAACTTAATGTATTATCAGCAGAAAAAGCCAATGAGTTGGTTGCCCTTAATCGTAAGATGTTGGATGAAGGTCAAACTGTTGCTAAGAAAATAGTAAAAGGACACAAGCTGTCAAATGCAATTGATTGGACACCTTATTTCAGTGACGATTGGCGTCAAGCTGTAAAAACAGGCGTTTCTAAAGAGAAAATTGCTGCGCTTTCAAAGATGCTCCTCACATTGCCTGAAGATTTCTCTGTGCATTCAAGAGTAGGCAAGACCTATGAAGACAGAGTCAAAATGGCGGCAGGGGAAATACCTATTGATTGGGGATTTGCTGAAACATTAGCTTATGCCGCATTATTAGATGAAAAAATAGCAGTTCGTATTTCTGGTCAAGACAGTGGTCGTGGTACCTTCTTCCATCGTCATGCTGTTTTGCATGATCAGAAAGATGGCCATTCTTATACACCACTCAAGAAAGTTGCAAATGGTGATACGCCTTTTACAGTTATTGATTCAATTCTATCTGAAGAAGCGGTGATGGCTTTTGAATATGGTTATACTACAGCTGATCCTACAACTTTGGTGATCTGGGAAGCGCAGTTTGGTGATTTTGCGAATGGTGCTCAAGTAGTTATTGACCAATTCATCAGCTCTGGCGAACAAAAGTGGGGACGTTTGTGTGGTTTGGTTCTTTTCTTACCACATGGTTATGAAGGTCAAGGTCCTGAGCATTCTTCTGCACGCTTAGAAAGATATTTGCAATTGTGTGCAGAGCATAATATTCAAGTTTGTGTGCCCACAAATGCTGCACAAGTATTTCATATGATTCGCAGACAAATGATTAGAAATCTCCGTACGCCATTAGTTGTGATGACACCTAAGAGTTTGTTAAGACATAAAGCGGCTGGTTCGGAATTAAATGAGTTTATCAACGGGGAATTCCAGTTAATTATCCCTGAAGTTGAAGACCTTAAACCCGCAGATGTGACTAAGATTATTTTATGCAGTGGTAAGGTTTATTATGACCTTGTTGCGGCAAGAACTCAGCAAGAAAGAAAAGATATAGCAATTATGCGTATTGAGCAGCTGTATCCATTCCCTGAACCTGAGTTAAAAGAAGCAATGGCAAAATATCCTAATGCGCATAAAGTAATTTGGTGCCAAGAAGAGCCTAAAAACCAAGGTGCTTGGTATCCTTCTCAGCATCACATTATTGCATGCTTAAATAAAAACCAATCATTGCAGTATGCTGGGCGCAATGCGTCAGCTGCAACAGCGGCGGGTTATATAGCAGCGCATAATGAGCAGCAAAGTATTTTAGTAAATGATGCATTAAACCTCTAAACGACAAGGGAAAACTATGACTATTGAAATTAAAGTCCCCGTTTTACCAGAATCTGTTCAAGATGCGACTATTGCTACGTGGTATAAAAAGCCCGGTGATATGGTTGCTCAGGATGATAATTTGGTAGACATTGAAACCGATAAAGTAGTATTGGAAGTGGTTGCACCTCAAGCAGGGATTCTTGAAAAAATCATTAAAAATACCGGTGAAACGGTTTTAGCTGAAGAAGTAATTGGTATTGTGACGCCTGGTGCGCAAGGTGCAAAAACAAATGCACCTGTAGAAGCTCAAGCTCAGCCAGTGGCAGCGCCTGTTACAAGCAAAGTGGATAGTGCTGAGAAAACAGCAGGTCCTGCAGCCAGAAGAATGATGGCTGAACATGATGTTGCGCCTGAGACTGTACAAGGTTCTGGTAAAGGTGGTCGTGTAACAACGCAAGATGTAAAATCTGCGCAAGCTGCACCACAAGTTGCAAAACAACCAGCCGCGCCAATTGCACTGACAGGTGATAGACCTGAAAAACGTGTACCTATGACACGTTTGAGAACACGTATCGCAGAGCGCCTTTTAAGTGCTCAACACAATGCTGCTATTTTAACGACCTTTAATGAAATCAACATGAAGCCAGTGATGGATTTACGGAATCGTTATAAAGATCAATTTGAAAAGCAACATGGTGTTAAATTAGGCTTTATGTCTTTCTTTACTAAAGCGGTGATTGAAGCTTTAAAACGTTTCCCTGTTGTAAATGCCTCTATTGATGGTACGGATATGATTTATCACGGCTATTTTGATATTGGTGTTGCTGTTTCTTCTCCACGTGGATTAGTTGTTCCAATTATTAGAGATGCAGACAAATTAAGCTTGGCAGAAATCGAGAAATCAATTTCTGGTCTAGGTACAAAAGCAAGAGAAGGAACGCTTTCTATTGAAGAAATGACGGGTGGCACCTTTACCATTTCTAATGGTGGTGTGTTTGGATCACTCCTATCAACACCTATTTTAAATCCACCGCAAACCGGTATCTTAGGGATGCATAAAATAGAAGAACGCCCAGTGGTTGAGAAGGGTGAGATTGTCATTAGACCTATGATGTATGTAGCGCTCTCTTATGATCATCGAATGATTGATGGTGCTGAGTCCGTTCGCTTCTTAGTGACAATTAAGGATTTAATTGAAGATCCAGCGCGCTTACTCTTAGACATTTAAAAATTAAGGTTAATAGAAATGAATTTACATGAATACCAAGCAAAGCGTATTTTTAAAGAATATGGTTTGCCTGTCCCTAATAATGTTGTTGCGCATTCTGTAGAAGATGCTGTGATGGCAATGAGCTCACTAAATACACCTAAATTAGTGGTAAAAGCACAAGTGCATGCCGGTGGTCGTGGTAAAGCAGGTGGCGTTAAGATCGTTGAAACACGTGATGCCTTAGAAGAAGCTGCGCGTGGTATGTTGCATCAACGTCTTGTCACCTATCAAACGGATAGTAATGGACAGCCTATCAATGAAGTTCTGGTTGAAGAAGTAACCAATATCGATAAAGAACTTTATTTAAGTGCTGTACTAGATAGAGCTAGCAAGTCTGTCATTTTGATGGCCTCCACAGAAGGTGGTATGGATATTGAAAAAGTAGCACATGATACACCTGAAAAAATCTTAAAGATTCAAGTAGATCCTTTATTAGGTGTCATGCCTTATCAATGTCGTGAATTAGGATTTGCATTAGGTTTAAATCTTGAGCAAATTAAACAATTCAGCAAAATTGCCATTGGCGTGGGTAAGATGTTTGCTGAAAAAGATCTGAGCTTACTTGAAATTAATCCATTAGTGATTACCAAAGAGGGCAATCTGATTTGCTTAGATGGTAAAATTAATGTTGATGACAATGCACTCTATCGCCAGCCTCAAATTACAGATATGCGCGATCCAACGCAAGAAGACGAAAGAGAAAAACGCGCCAAAGAATGGGAGCTGAGCTATATTGCCTTAGAAGGTAACATCGGTTGTATGGTAAATGGCGCTGGTCTTGCTATGGCGACGATGGACTTAATTAAATTGCATGGCGGAGAACCCGCAAACTTCTTGGATGTGGGCGGTACTGCAACCAAAGAACGTGTTTGCGAAGCTTTTAAAATCATTTTGTCTGATGCAAATGTTAAAGGTGTTTTAGTAAATATCTTTGGTGGTATCGTGCGTTGTGATTTAATTGCTGAAGGTATTATTGGCGCTATACAAGAAGTAGGTATTAAAGTACCCGTTGTTGTACGTTTAGAAGGTAACCGTGCAGAAGAAGCATCAGCCTTATTAAATAAGAGTGGTTTGAATATTATTTCTGCCAATGGTTTAACTGAAGCGGCCCAAAAAGTCGTACAAGCTGTAGGGGCATAAACATGAGTGTATTAGTTAATAAAGATACCAAAGTCATTTGCCAGGGTTTTACTGGACGTCAAGGAACCTTACATTCTGAACAAGCAATTGCATATGGTACAAAAATGGTTGGGGGCGTTACCCCAGGCAAAGGTGGCCAAAAGCATTTAGATTTACCTGTATTTAATACAGTGCGTGAAGCAGTTGAAGCAACAGGCGCAACAGCAAGCGTTATCTACGTTCCTGCGGCTTATTGTAAAGATTCAATTATTGAAGCGGCAGACAGTGGTGTAGAGCTTATTGTCTGTATTACAGAAGGTATTCCTGTAATGGATATGCTAGAAGTAACCCATTATCTTAAAGGCTCTGCTTCTCGTTTAATTGGCCCTAACTGCCCTGGTATTATTACACCAGGTGAATGCAAAATCGGTATTATGCCTGGCCATATTCACAAACCTGGAAACATTGGTATTGTGTCACGTTCAGGTACTTTAACTTATGAAGCTGTGAAGCAAACCACTGCCTTAGGTTTGGGGCAAAGTACGTGTATTGGTATTGGGGGTGATCCATTACCTGGTACCAGCTTTATCGATGCCTTAGCTTTATTTGAGCAAGATCCTAATACTCATGCAATTGTGATGGTTGGTGAAATTGGTGGTTCTGCAGAAGAAGAAGCAGCAGAATTTATTAAGCACAATGTTACTAAGCCAATTGTTTCTTACATTGCCGGTGTTACTGCACCTAAAGGTAAACGTATGGGACATGCGGGTGCAATTATTGCAGGTGGCAAAGGTACTGCTGATGAGAAATTTGCTGCTTTAGAGAAAGCCGGTGTTAGAACGGTTCGCTCTCCTGCTGATATTGGCACAGGCATTCAAGCTGCTATGCAGAAATAAAAAAATAGCTTTTGAACTGCTACAAAAAAGCTCCCTTCTCTTATTTCTCGAGAAGGGAGCTTTTCTACTCAGATAAACTTACACATCCTGCCTATCTACCAAAAAGAGAATCAAGTCCGCTATGAATGCTATTTAAGGTTTCTGTTATGGCATCATGTGCCTGTGTTAAACCAACACTCTCAAACAAGGGCGCTGTACTTGCAGCAATATGAGTAGGTTCTACACTATTTTCGAGCAGACTAACCGCGGCTGTAACAGTTATAGCAGCAACATCTGGACAATGGTCAGTGTTCATATTATCTAAAGCAGTTGTAATACTGGCATTAATGCCTAGATCACTTACTGAAATGCTTTCTGGTATTTTGACTTCGCTTGCATCTTTGATGAAATCAGCAATATCTTGTGTTCCATTCTTTAAGATGGTTTCAAGATTTTTGTTTGCTGTAGTTATAATATCATCACCAAATCCACCTAATAAGGTTATCAGTGATCCAGTATTACTTGTTTCATTGCATTCAGAAGGGCTTTCTTCAGACGCATTGTTGCTAAGTATATTTGCGTTAACGTCTACATTAGCAGCAATGTTATCGACTGTCTGAAGAATACCTGTCACAAGGCTGGTACCCACATTCGCAACTACATCTAAATCTACTAAGCTGTTTGTTGTGGGGTGATTTGTATTTGGATAATCTTCGCTGTCAGGATAGCATGCTTCAGTATTGCTGCTGAGTATATCAGCCTTAATATCAACATTAGCAGCAATATTATCAACTGCGTGCAGAATACCTGTCACAAACCCTGTGTCCACATTGGCAGCTACATCTAAATCTACTAAGCTGTTTGTCGTTGTAGGATTGTTGTTTGGATAATCTTCACTGTCAGGGTAGCATGCTTCAGAAGTGCTGTTGTTGAGTATATCTGCCTTAATTTCAACGTTGGCAGCAATATTATCAACTGCGTGAAGAATGCCTGTCACAAGCCCTGTGCCCACATTGGCAGCTACATCTAAATCTACTAAATTGTTTGTGGTTGTAGGATTGTTGTTTGGATAATCTTCACTGTCAGGGTAGCATGCTTCAGAAGTGCTGTTGCTGAGTATATCAGCATTAATTTCAATATTGGCAGCAACATCATCTACTGAATGAAGCACATCTGTCAAAATATTTGTGCTTATATCAGATACAACACTTAATCCTAATAAATTGCCTATTGAATATGGATTGCTGTCATCTTCAGAGTCACAAGAGTCAGAGTAGGCATCAGCTAATATAGCTGCATTAACCTCTATATTAGCAGCAATATTATCGACTGTATGAAGAATACCTGTCACAAGCCCTGTGCCCACATTGGCAGCTACATCTAAATCTACTAAATTGTTTGTGGTTGTA
>JBFWLB010000046.1:0-18919 GCA_050252335.1 Candidatus Berkiella sp.
CGCACAATTTTAATCAAACTAAAAGCGAGGATAATACTTGGTCTACAACTCAAAAAAAAACTATCTATAAAATGCAGTGGAAAAAATTAAAAGTTAATTTTAAAACTAAGTAGTCTGTATGTCTATCTATAATTTGATTTGGGTGGGACTTCTTCTCATTACGAGAAGATTAGTTACATAACTTTATATATGAATACCTCTGATGTTATTCCGAATCAAGGCTCTTTCTTATTGATGAGCATAGCCATCAGAATCCCACTTTTTGAAGGGGGATGCGCACTGACAAGTGCACAAGGGGAATTGATATAATGAACGACACCGTTCCCCCAATTTTACTGATTCTTCTACAAATGAGCGTAGCGAATGATTTTTTCCTCTACCAATTTTGGGAGAGGACGCCCGCAGGGCAGGTGAGGGTTTTTAAAGATTATAAAGTTATTTGTTATTTTGAAAAATTTAGATTTAGTTCTGGAACAAATTATTTTTGAGGCAGAATAATCAATAAGTGATTAACTTATTTAACCCTCACCGGCTTCTTCGAAGCCACCTCTCCCAAAATTGGTAGAGGGGAAAATGTTCGCTTTGCGAACGAAGATAAAGAAAGAAGCTGGATTTGGAATGAAAATAAGATTCATAAACGCTTAATTAAGATAGAGTTGGCCGATAAGCCGGGTTCTGTCATGGACAATCATTAATCTAGGCCATATGTCACCATATGGCTCATGCGACCTACCCGAACCCAATGCGGGCAGCATTATTAGGTTCCTATTTGGTCTTGCTCCAAGTGGGGTTTACCGTGCCGTAGAATGTTGCCACCTACGCGGTGCGCTCTTACCGCACCCTTTCACCCTTACCAGCCCTACTCTTCGTATTTGAACTTTATGCTTCGTTATCTTTGGCGATTCGCAGTCGTCATGTACTTTTATGTACACTCCAACTGCGCCTCGCCTCGATGCCTTGCCTAAAATTCAACTACTTTGAGTAGTCTTAGCCTTCGATCTTGAACTCAAAAAGTCCAATATCTCGACTAATATCTTAATCTAATAAAAGACCAAGATTATGGCTTCGGCGGTTTGCTTTCTGTTGCACTTTCCGTAAGCTCACACTTCCCAGGCGTTATCTGGCACTTTGCCCTGCGGAGCCCGGACTTTCCTCTATGTTTTCCACATAGCGACTGTCTGGCCAACTCTGGCGGGTAAGCATACTAAGTTGCAGATTGCGTGGCAAGAAAGATTTGAGATCTTTGCTATAAATGATTGAGCTAACTCTATTAATAAGATAAAGGGTAATTAATAAGCTCACTGGAATAATAGATAATGCGCATTGATAAGATTGGACTGTATTCAAAACAATGCCAAAGGATTGCATGACAGGAATACAGTAATCAATGACGCTACCAATACAAGGCTGCACAATAACGCCAGCCGACATCATAAATAAGTTTGTCACCCCCAAAGTAGTACCTTCGATTTCCTTTGGCGACATTTTCTTACTACTAACAAAAACCAACACATGTGAACTTGCACTAAAACCAAACATAAATAATACATACCGCATCCATTCAATGGGCATTGGATTATAAAGAATAATGGCGCAACACAGAACGGCAACCAAAGTGCCTAACAAAAAGATTGGCTGCCATCTTTTAAAGACATCAAATAAATATCCAAAACTAGGTCCGCCAATAGACCACCCCAAAAATACCATAGATACATTCAATGCAGCTGTTTCTCTATCAACATGATATACCTCTTGAATGAAAGGAATGCCCCAGAGATCAGCAAAAGCAATGATAGGTAAAAAAGTTGTAAAACCAATCAAGCAATTTTGCCAAAACACTTTTGTTCTACCCACTTTCTTAAAAGTAGAAAAAAGTTGTGCAAAAGTTTCTACTTCTTTTTCTGCATGAATGCTATTAGCAACTGATGTGTTCTTTTTATCTTGTAAAAGCAAAAAGAGTAAAAGCGCAATAACCCCACCAACTGCTGCACTATAGATAGAAAGAGATTGCCAGCTGTAATCATTCATTAAGCGGCTGAGGAAAATCTGCCCTAGCATCCCACTTGCGGTTCCTAACATAGAACACATACCTGCTAATCGACCAAAATAATCTCCGGGCAACCATATCGCACCAATTTTTAAAACACCAATAAAAGCAAAAGCTGAACCCAAACCAATGATCAAACGTGAAAGCTTCGCTAAGGCAAGAGAATCGGCATGCGCAAACAATAATGTACCAAGTGCACACAATATAGCAGCCCAAAACAATACTTTTTTAGGCCCATACTTATCAACAAAAGGTCCAACCAACACAGAGCCCATTGAGTAACCAAAATAATAAAAAGAAGAAAGCAATCCTATTTGTGTTGCTTGTATTGAAAAGCTACTCATCAACTCAGGGATCATAACGCTAGGAGAAATGCGCAAAATATATTCGTAACAATAAAAAGATCCGGCTAATAAAATCATTAACCAAGGAACAAATGAATTATAATTTTTTTGTTGATACATAAAATTCCCAAAATGTTAAGAGCCTTAAACGCAAGGCTTATAAAAATTTATTTTTCTAGATGGATATAAGAAATGCTATGTAATAAGCATCTGAATAGAAAGCGCTTGTGCGGGGAGTTCATCAATGGCTATTTGTGGCTTTTGTTGCCTCGAGCAACAGTCAATCCAATTTATGTGGATAGAGACATTCATATCTTTGTCAACCATTTATCACCTATTTCTTTTTAATTACACTTATACTCATTGCTTACATAAAGCAAAAACAAAAAACTGAGTACCCAAATGTATGTTCTATAGCTTAAGATTGATTCTGTATTGCAATTGCCAAATCATAAAGTTTATTTTTTGGGCAATCTGTTATTTCTGCGGCTATGTTTACAGCTGACTTTACTGACATTTCAGAAAGTAACATAGTTAATATTTTATTTGCTTTTTGATCACTCTGTTGATGATCTTGTAGAGTTTCCTTAGGAAGCCCTTCAATAATGACAACAAACTCACCTCTTATTTCAACAGCGGCTGAATCTGCGTCTACACTCAAATTTTTCAAAGTACTAACGTAGAGTGTTTCATACTTCTTTGTCAATTCCCTGGCAACAACAACATTCCGTTCTTCACCTAATATTTTTTTGCAATCATACAACATTTCTGATATTCGATGCGGCGCCTCATAAAAGACAAGGGTATATGGAAGATTTTTTATTGCTTCCAATTGCTGCTTGCGCGCCACTGATTTTGCTGGCAAAAATCCCAGAAATAAAAATTCTGTCGCACTAACCCCCGCGACACTCAGTGCAGAGATTAAAGCACAAGCGCCAGGAATAGGCACTACTGAAATTTTATTTTCATGAAGTGCTTGTATCAAATGTGCGCCAGGATCACTGATACAAGGCGTTCCAGCATCAGAAATCAGCGCCCCATTTTGACCTGCTTTCAAAGATTCAATGAGTTGAGTAATCCTGCTTTTTTCATTAAAATTGTGCAAGCTAATCAACTTTTTCTGGATGTGATAATGATCTAGCAATTTTTTACTTTGCCTTGTATCTTCAGCAGCAATCCAATCAACCTGTTTTAAGATTGTGTTTGCTCTGAAACTTAGATCATCCAAGTTGCCAATAGGTGTAGCAACAACGTAAAGTTTACCTGTTTGATCTATCATCTACCATGGCTCGCTTTAAGGAACGGCAGACTTATGTGTAAAACGGCTAAAAAATCGATTTTGTTCCCCTTACTATGCTCTTTAACTTTATTTTTTGCGATTGTATGTGAATCCTCCAGCGCGAAAAACAAACAAACTATCAATCTTACGAAAGAAAGCCAAAGAATGCATGAGAAAGCTGAATACCTTTCTTCTGCTCAGCATTACTTAAGATTGTCGCAAAATTCTAATCCAAGGCAGTCACTAGAGTATCAAGTAATGGCAGCAGATATGTTTGTAAAAGCTGGTGAACCAACAAAAGCGGCATCACTCCTGGATAAGGTAAGTGATAGCGCGCTCGATGTAAACCAAAAAATTTTAAAACAGATGGTTTTAGTTGAACTTGCCTTAGCCAGGTACAATCCTAAACAAGCAGAAACACTGCTACAGAACATTCCGCATCAAGCCAATCTTCCTGAAGCAACACGCTCTCGTGTGCTCTTTCTACAAGCTCGTACTTACGAAGCCAATGATAATTATTTAGCAGCAGCACGTGCACGATCCATCCTCGATGAATTACTCATTGATCAGCAAAGCCAAAGAATTAATCGACAAGCCATACGACAAATACTCAATAAAGTGCCTGAACATGTTTTAAATCAAGCACTACAAAGGGAGCAATACCCGCTATCACCATGGCTAAGTCTTGCTTATATAGAAAAATCTATTTCAAACCCAGCACAAAGAGAACAAGCCATTTATCAATGGCAACAGCAGTTTCCTAATCACCCTGCCCAAACCTTTTTATCAGCAAATTTAAATTATCCACAGTATCAAATGGCTGATAACAATGCACAAGCACAACAATACTATGTTGCGCCATCAGGTATGTCACCTCGAAAAATTGCCTTGTTATTACCTATGAATGGCCCGCATGCAAAAGCTGCAAAAACCATTCGTGAAGGCTATTTAGCTGCCTATTATGACAATGCTTCAGGTCAAAAACCCAGCATTCAAGTATATGACACCACGCTCGAAAATGATGTCATTCGCACTTATCAACGCGCAGTCAATGAAGGTGCTGATTTTGTGGTAGGCCCTTTAGTGAAAGAAGAAGTGATTCGCTTAAGTCAAATGCCAACCTATGCACTTAAAACACCGATCTTAACTTTAAACGAACATCCACAAGTACACTCTAACATTCGTTCATTTGTTCAATTTTCCTTATCACCTGAAAATGAAGCCGATCAAATTACCGAAAAAGCACGTAGCTTAGGCTATCGCAATGCAAGCATTGTTGTTCCTAATAATAGTTGGGGTAAACGGTTATCAGCACGCTTTAGAGACAGCTGGCAAAAAAAAGGAGGACGCATTGTATCCGAAGCACAAATCGAGCCTTATAAAGATACTGCCAAACAAATTAGGGATCTACTTGCTATCGAACAAAGCCAAAAGCGCAGTGACACTATTAAATATCTGATCAAAGAACATGTTGAATACCAAGTACGTCGCCGTAGCGATGTAGATGTTGTCTTTATGGCGCTACCATCTGCGCAAGCAAGACAGATTAAACCTCTGTTTGATTTTTACTATGCACATGATCTGCCTATTTTAGCTACATCCAGTGTTTATGCAGGCAACCCTAATTCGAATCGTGATCGTGATATGAATGGGATTCAATTTATTGATATGCCGTGGGTTGTAAATGCAAAACAAAGCCGTGTGAAAAAATTGATCAACAAACAAGAAGATAGCTTATCTGGAGAATCAAGCCGATTGTTTGCAATGGGGGTTGATGCTTATGACTTAACACAATCCTTTAACCAACTACAACAATCACCCAATGCAATGATAGATGGTGCTACAGGTCAATTAAGCTTGAACGCAGATAATCGCATCCAGCGTAAAATGACATGGGTAAAAATCGCTAATGGTTCCCCTGTACTTGTTCAATAATACTTATCAATGAGCATAGCGAATCAGGCTCCCACTTTTTGAAGGGGGACGCGCACTGATAAGTGCGCAAGGGGGATTTATGCCGTGGGTTTAAGGCCAAACAGCTAAATCCCTCTGCTCGGCGCAGCTACGCTGCACGAGCGTCTCCCTTTACAAAGTGAGAAAATGTTCGCTTTGCGAACGAAGAATAGGTGCAATATTTTATAATCGACTCCTTTCAGCGTCTTTTGCTCGCAACGACAGCTTATTTCAGAATATACTCATAACAGTCGATGTTTAGGTGAGGCGGCAAAGGAGCGAATCCCCAGGAGTGCACAAATAGTGCAGACTTAAGGTGAGAGAGTGCAGCCAACAAAACCTAAAATTCGAATGTGAAGAGTATATCTAGTTAAAGCTTAGGTTTGTTAGGGTTTTGCTTTGTATCTGGCAGTGTTGGCTTTTGTGAAAGGCCTGTTTTCTGGGCATGTAAAATTCTACTGATAAAGAGGTCGAGCTTAGCTTTTTCTGCCTTATCGACCCCTTCTAAGCTTGTTGAGGGATCTGTGCTTTTATGCTCTGCCATTACAACACCTCATTCTTAACTTTTACTTATTTCTGCTCTTCAATATTATCCTAGCATTTCTTAAACCCATCTTCTGCAACTAACTAATTTCAAAAAGCACTCAATATACTGTTTTCTAAATGAGCACTTAGGCTTTGAGATGTATTTTTTCCATATTTTTCTTGGAGTAAGCGAATGTAGTGTAAGCGCACATTTTGCATACCAGAATATTCTGGTACAGCCTCACTTTTTTCCATTAAGCATTTATCTCGCACAGCAAGAACATCCAGTTCAGGTAAAAATCTTTCTGATGTTTCGAGCAAGGTCACATCTTTATACACCGCGCTCTCAAAACTAGGATTATAGTGGCTGATTAAATTTTTTATCATGGGGACCTCTCTCATACACTTAAAAATACTATGTCTTTATATGTGGTAGGCATAATGCTTTTACTAGAGCAATGCTGATAAGCGGTAGCTTGCAAATGATAATCCGCTTTAGTCACTTAAGCGCTCTAGCCATCTCTCATTTTTTTCAATAGAAGGCAATGATAACTTTAGACTAGTGGCTTATAAGAAAGACCAAAGGTCTCAAAAAAACTTGTGATAATAAACATAAACACGTTACTATTTGATCACTAAAAATAATAAAATTTACTTACAATTATTATTAAAATTGAATGCTGAGGGGTATTACTGTGATATTGTCTCCAACACAATCAAAAAAATTATATGAATATTTAGATATTGCATTCTACCCTCCTGAAACGGGTCCATTAGCAACACTCGATTGGATGACCATTATCCAGCTGGGATACAGCAAACAACTGACAAAAGAAGAACTCAGCAATGAATATCAATCTTGCTTAAAAAGAATTGCGCAGTTTTTCCAAGATGCTACAAATAAATCAAAAATACATCATCTAAAAACATTATTAGCCACCGACAATACTCAACTTTCCCAACTCGCATTGAAAAACCAGCTTCCAGACGATGTTTTTATAGCCTTCTTAGTTGCGCTTGCTTTAGAAAAATTTACTGACCATTCGCTCCCCTTATCTGTCTTTTGCGATACACTTGCTCAAGAGAAAGAATTAACTTTCACATTGTCAGAAGAAGATTTTGCAGGCAGCGCCATTGCAGAAATACATAACAGTCCAATCATGGAAAAAATACAAAAATATCCTTTAACATTAAAACAAAGTGAGATGCAGATACAAATAGCTAACGCCAATACCACCGTTCATTTTTCCTATCCTCAACCACAAACGAGACAAGCAGAAGAACGAAAGCTGAAAAAACTATTAGTAGAAATCAGCAATAAAAATATTGCGAGCGCTATAGATTTAGTACAAGAATTATCACCAAAGCTGCTCAACCAAAGAGATAAAGACACAGGTGCTATGGCTTTACAATATGCTTTAGCTTATCAACAGAATGATGTCGCTATAGCCATTATCGAAAAATTAGTTGCTGCACAAAAACCTTTAGATATATCAGATAATAAGTTTCGCACACCTTTTCATTATAACCCTGAACTTATTCTGCAAACACTCACAAAAGGCTATAGTGAATACGCTTGTTCAGATTATCTGAGGTTTGAATCTGCAATTGCGCCCGGAAAAAAAGAGTGGGTTGCCCAAAAAACACTGGAAATGTCTCAAACACGAGTTCAGCATGAAATGACTGCAAATTTAAGTGCGCATCCAAATGCTCATACACGCACATTTAGTAAAGCACAAATTCAAAGAATTGCAGAAGATATTGATCTAGCAAAATCTGCATGCTGCACAACCTTTGCACTTTCATTAGCGCACAAATTATTAAAAGCAGCACCTACTTTAGTATTTAAACTTGCTTCTTATCCCAATGGAATGAGCTCACACTGCTACCTTTCATTCACAGCACCCACAGGCACTGAATTTCTACTTGATCCGTGGCTAGCAAGCTTAGGTTGGGGAAATGGGGTATACAGAAAAGAAGCATACCCATGGCAAGCAGCATTAAATTCAACAGAAATCTTATTTGATAGTGAAGCATCTTCTAAATGTAGTTTATCGCTTTAGAAGTTAGAAGCTGCTTCAAAAATAGTAATTTTTTAATAAAATTACTGATGCGATCAGATAATCATAACGCCTCTACCAATTTTGGGAGAGGCCGACTGAAAGCCTGGTGAGTGTTAAAGGCGAATAGCGGATGAAGAATAGGTAACTGTTAGATTCGCTTAGATAGAACCCATACACTAACCGCCAGCGTTAAATCTAAGCTTTCTAATTTTCTTAAGGCCTCTTTTTTAGAAACTGAAGACTTCCAATAAAATGGCGTCATTTTAAGTAGGTTATCGATATCTTGTTGTGAAGAAAGCGAAAAAGAGTCGCAAATCAATCCTTGTTCTTCTACATTAAAAGACGCAGAGTATTTTTCAAGCGTTTTATCAACGCTATGCTCTTCTACGTGCTCAAATAATATCGACCGCAACTCTATTAGATGTTGCTCTGCTGGCGTTACCATAATCACTTTGCCTTGCGGAGAAAGAATGCGTTTTATTTCCTCCAAATAAAGCGGAGAAAACACAGATAACACAATATCTACAGAGTTTGAGGCAAAGGGTAAATTTTTACTGCTGGCAACCAACCATTTTATAGCCTTATAACTACTTGCACATTTAATCGCCTCTTTGGAAATATCAACTCCCCAATAGGCTTGCTGCTTTATGCTCAAATTTTCTTGTAAATATGATAGATAGTAACCAACACCACAACCAATATCTACAATTTGCGCCCTATCTGTTATTAAAGATTTTTGAATACATTCATTTGCTGCCTGTGCAATTGCCTTGTAAAAACCTTTATTTAAAAAATTTTTTCTACTGACAACCATTTCTTTGCTATCACCGGGTAATAGTGTACGCTTTTGATGTGACAGCAATAGGTTAAGATAGCCTTGTTTGGCTTTATCAAAACTATGTCCTTTTATACAAGCATAGTTTTTATCAAATGCTTGCAATGACGCAGAACAGGTTGGGCAAATTAAGATTGTCATTTTATTTTTTTACTTTCCAACAAGAAGCTGTATGATCATTCACAATTCCAACTGCTTGTAAATAAGCATAAATAATCGTACTACCCACAAATCTGAAGCCTCTCTTCTTCAAATCTTTAGAAATTTTGTCACTCAATTCTGTCTTAGTAGGATAGTCTTGTATGGAGCGGTGATGATGGGCAATCGTTTTAAATGCTGAGAATGACCATATATATTTATCAAAAGAACCAAATTCTTTTTGAATTTCTAGAAATGCTTTTGCATTTGAAATGGTGGACTCAACTTTTAGTCTATTACGCACAATACCTGGATCTTGTAATAATTTTTCAATCTTTGCAGGTGTGATGCGAGCAACTTTTTCAGGGATAAAACCTAAAAATACTTTGCGATAATGTTCTCGTTTATTTAAAATGGTTTCCCAGCTCAATCCAGCTTGTGCACCTTCTAGCGTGATCATTTCAAAATGCTTAACATCATCATGAACCGGCACACCCCATTCTTCATCATGGTATTTAACATAGAGGGGATTCTCAAGTTTAAGCCAAGGGCAATATAGTCTTCGCATATGAATTTTTGAGGGTGTTGTCTTCGCCATCTCGCAATTCTCATGTGCTTTCATGTGTACACTTATGCTTTTCTTTTTTGTCATAATTTTTATATTGCTTTATTTGGGTAAAGGTATAAATTCAAGATCGTCATTTGGAATGGTTGGAAATTTTCCAGTTAACCAATCTTGCTTAGCTTGCTCAATACGCTCTTTACTGTCCGAAACAAAATTCCACCATATATATCTATCTTCCATAGGCTCACCACCAATCAAC
Organism: Candidatus Berkiella sp.; assembly: GCA_050252335.1. Classification (GTDB taxonomy): domain Bacteria; phylum Pseudomonadota; class Gammaproteobacteria; order Berkiellales; family Berkiellaceae; genus Berkiella_A. Next base: position 10,009 of record JBFWLB010000046.1, read on the forward strand.
GCAATTTGAGTATCTTCAAGAGCTTTTAACTGAATAGGGCAATTAGCCTTAAAAACAGTCATTGAATAGGCATCAAGCTTCACACCACTAACCTCTAAACAACCTTCCGCTACATACACAGCCCGTTGTTCAACATCCTCAGGAATATTGAGTGTTTGTCCTGCCTTCAGATGCGCCTCTAAATACAGAGTTGATGTATAGCATTGTACTGGAGATTGTATACCATAGGCTTGTCCCATCATGACACGGATTGTAACATTATCTACAATGGTATTCGGTATTTCTGTCTTTGGATAGTGATAAAACATAGGCTCTATTTCTTGTTGCGCTTTAGGAAGCGCTAACCACAATTGCAAACCATGTAATCTCTGTGCTTCTTCGCGACACGATAAAGGACTACGCTCTGAATGTACAATACCTTTTCCAGCAACCATTAAATTTATATCACCAGGCAAGATAGATTGTACACTTCCCAAAGAATCACGATGCAAAATCTCACCTTCAAACAAATAAGTGACCGTAGCTAAATTAATATGCGGATGCGGACGCACATCAAGTCCTTCTCCCTTTTTAAAGTGCACAGGTCCCATATGATCAAAGAAGACCCAAGGCCCTACTTTTTTAATCTGCGTACTTGGCAAAAGACGTCGCACTGAAAAACCACCCAAATCTCTTGATTTAGATTCAATAATTGCGTCTATACCTGGACAAGGGTGATCTTTAAAATCACCCTCTGCATTTGGATTTTTGGTTGTAATGCTCATGTTGCCTCTCTCCATTTATGCTTCTATTTAAGAACTATGCATGAACAACAAGCTCTTCAAAATGAGCTATCTTGCCTTCTTTTAATTGCATATATCCCATGATTTGAATCGCTTCTACACGACTATCTCTGTGTTCAATATTAATTGAATAATGCAACCACACTTTATCATCTTTTGCTTCGATCTGTTTAAAAGGCATCGCATACATGGATGCAAATTTTTCTTGAAACTCAACAAAATGTTCTGTATGTTCATCAATTCCGTTACAGATTAATTTTCCATTTGTAACCATACGAGCATCTTCTGCAAAATATTCAGCAACCTCTGCTTTTAATACCTTTTTTACATTCATTTCGTTTCGTACTTGCTGATTAAACCATTCAAAGGTTCTCTCAACGTGTGCTACATTTTGCGCTTCCTGCAAAGACATATTATTATCCTTTGCCTGTAACACACCCATGCCCATAAGAAGTAAAGCGCAGAATGGGTATATACAATATTTTATTTCCGACATAATAATAACCTAAATTGTTAGTAAGAAAGTAACAGCATAGCACTGACCGACCGATCGGTCAAATGGGGGCTTTTTGAGTGCCGTTGAAAGTAAGAAAGAAAAGATATTAGAAGCCGCAAGCCAAGAATTCTTAGCCAAGGGCTTTAATGGGGCTAGCATTGCTGCTATTGCTAAATTAGCCGAGGTTGCTAAAAGCTCTGTCTTTCATCATTATCCAAGCAAAGAAGCGCTGTGGCAGGCTGTAAAAGCAGCGCACTTAAAACACATGACAAAAGAAGAGCTGACTTTGCCTCTAAAACCCTCTTCTTTAGAAAGCTTCCTAGATACAATTGTGAGTCAACGTTTTAAGGCTTATAGCCATAACCCCAACCTATCGAAGCTAGTTACATGGCAACAACTAGAGACAGAAAGTAATTTATTAACGGGTATTGAAAATTATCAACCTGATAATTGGGAAGCTGCAATACAACATCTACAAAAAGAGCATCTAATCACTCAAGAATATTCTGCAGAATTAATTTGTATTATGATCTACGGAACAATTTCAAACGCATTTTTTGATCATAAGCGAAAAATTTATGATGATCCCACAAAATTAGAGGCCTATAAGAAATTAATCATTACAGGACTGATAAAAGCCCTTTCAAGCTAGAGAACTATACTTATGGATTGTTTAGAATGTCTGCTTTAAAAATCCTTCTCTGCACCTAAAGGTGCCTCTTTCTTTGACTACAAAGAAAGAAAATTGATTCACTGCGCTCATCCGCAATTCTATTAAATGCTTACTTCGCTACCACGCGCATGCAATAAAAAAACATAGAGTAATGCCAATCAGATCTTAACTGACTGGCATTACTTTCTCTCACTCTGCCTTTTAATTTAGGCTAGGCGGTACACTGAAAAACCATATGATGTTAAAATCGCTTTTTAAGCTTATATACTGGATAGGTAACTTAATATGACAGAGATCACACTCAAGGGAAATATCATTCATACCATTGGAACACTACCTTCAAAAGGTGCCTCTGCCCCGCACTTTACACTGACTAAACGCGATTTATCAGAAGCTACCTTAGAATCATTCAAAGGTAATAAACTTGTCTTAAATATTTTTCCTAGTTTAGATACCGCGATTTGCGCACTCTCTGTTGTAAAGTTCAATAAAGAAGTATCAACTTTAGAAAATGTCAAAGTATTGTGTATTTCTGCTGATTTGCCTTTTGCTCACAATCGCTTTTGCGAAAGCAACAATACAAAAAATATCATCGCACTTTCTAGTTTTAGAAACCCTGAATTCGGTAACGCCTATGGTGCTACCATTACAGATGGCCCGCTAAAAGGCTTATTATCTAGAGCTATTGTGGTTATTGATGAACATGGAAAAGTTATTTACACGGAACAAGTACCAGAAATTGCACAAGAACCTAATTATGATGCTGTGCTAAAACTGATAACTGCATAGTGATAGTTGAGGGGCGATTACCACTGTGTGTCGTCCCGAAAACCCAAAATACATTTTCATACAACACTCAAAAAATTTATTAAGAAGATATTAAATGAGCTTAGCAACATTCATGCAGTCACTAAAACACGCTGCAATTGAAGATGGTTGGTTAAAAGCAATTTACAACCATACCTGCCAAATTTACTCTACCTCAGCGTCAGAAGAATTGTTTACTGCACAAAAATGTGGTTTGCAAAACCCCTTTACACACCCTGAAAATATTGCTCAACATAGCGCCCCATACTGGGATATGCTTCATTATTACTTAGGTGTTGATTACCTAGAATCTGTGCAAAACATGGCTACCACACTCAATGTAACGGCTGAAAACTGTGCTGAATATTTTTCAGAAAATGTACAATATGCAACAGCAGGCATTGCTGATTGTGTACGTTCAGAAGAAATCACAGCTTACGTTCCTAGCTATCAAGCACTTGCAGGGATTGGGATAGCAGCAATTGGCGTAGCTGCCATTGGGATTACAGCGCTCTCTCTAAATAAAAAAAATAAACCTAAGAAACGCTAAGTGCCGTATCTTAGGTAAGCTAAAAAACTTCTTGTTTAGCTCTATTAACATTTCAACTTATTTTACGATATAATCGTGTTCCTTATCTTACTTGTTAGGTCATAGCCCCTAACGCTGAGGTTAGTTTTCGTACCTATTTTTAGGCATCGTTCACAACACTCAATCAGATTTTTGTTTTTCTTATAACTCAAACTTGTTCGGAAAAAAAATGACTCATTTAATGAAATTTCTAACAAAAGTGCGCTTACCTTTATTGTTATTTTGCATTCTTATTTTTCCACTTTTTTTAGGTCCCTATGTTTCACCTTTTATAAAGTCCGTTCTCTATTCCATCAGTTTATCAATGAAAGCAATTTTGCTTTTTATTTTGCCTTTCATCATCTTTAGCTTTATTTTTTATTCATTAATGAATTTTAAGACAGGTGTTCTAAAATTTGTTTTTGCACTCATCATAATGATTTTTATTTCTAATTCAGCAGCCATCTATACGGGATTTACTGTTGGTTCATTGGCTTTGCCTAAATTAAGTATGCCAACCTATATTCCAGCACATCCAGATACGGCATTGGCGGCATTGTGGCACTTAGAATTACCCAAATTAATTCCTAATCAAATAGCCTTGTTGCTCGGTTTTTGCGTAGGCTTATTCTTCTCTTTCAGAAGAAATAAATTAGCAGAAAAAACAGCTAAATCCTTACATCACGCTGCAACTTTCTTCTTAAAGAAAATTTTTACCCCCCTATTACCACTCTTTATCTTAGGCTTTGTCTTTAAACTTGAGCATGACAATATTCTAGAAACCGCTTTACAAACCTATAGACCTGTTGCACTCATTGTTATAGGAACACAGCTCTCTTATATTATTTTTCTATATTTAATGGTATCAAAATTCTCCTTACAAAAGTTTTGGGGTTACATCAAAAATGTATTGCCAGCAACAATCACTGGTTTGAGCACCTTATCAAGTGCAGCAACAATGCCCATTCTTATTTTGTGCACAGAAAAAAATTTGAAAGATCCTGAAGTAGCAGAAATTATCATTCCTGCTACCATCAATACACACACGATTGGCAGTGCTTTAGGCGTCACCATTTTAACGCTTACCACTTTATTGGCCTTTGGCAAGCCACTACCAGATTTAGCAGGTTTTCTTGAGTTTGGATTTTTCTACGCACTTGCAAAATTTGCTGTAGCCGCTGTTCCTGGTGGTGCTATTATTGTAGTTACACCTCTCTTAGAAACATACTTTCATTTTTCAAGCGAAATGATTGGACTTATCACTGCCATTTACATGTTATTTGATCCCTTTGGAACAGCAACCAATGTAACGGGAAATGGCTTTTTTACGATAGCATTTTCTAAATTATTTAAATTTAACTTTAATCATGATAATGATTCCAATGATGTAACTACTACTCCATAAAAAGAGTAGAAACCCACTCAAAAAATAACTGCGGCTTATCTATAAAAAAGATAAGCTGCAGTTAAGCAGCTAAACCCCACCCCCTATCTGTAATAAACACTTAAATTTACAAATAAATGTTATATTTTTCATAACATTTTTGTAGAAAAATTAGGGGGCACAATGCTTAGCTTTAAAACCATTCAAACAGCTTTACCACTCACAATGAAAATACAGTTAAGTAATCTTGTCTCTGCGGTAAAAGATGCAAGTAAACTTGATCCCCTGCTTGACTCTACAACACTTCGTGCCACTCCAGAAATCCAAGCAGTAATAGCTATTTTAAATAACCCTGAAGTTGCAAGCCTTTTAAAAACCCATACCTCATTGGTTGCTGAAATTATGCTCCATGCAGAAGTGCATATGCAACACCCTGTTGTAGGTTTGCTTGCTAGTACAGGTGGACATATTGATAATGAAGGTCAAATTAAGATCCCCTTTGCTGAGAGTATCAGACTGCGTTTTGCGCATGTTTGTCTACATTCACCCACAACAGATACACAAATTAGTGGTTCTAGAGAGCATGAAATTTACTCTATTAGACCATTAGAGGAAAGAACAAAAGAAAAGGGTCTTGCCAGCTCTTCTTCTCAACAACCATCAACACAATGCCCTGAAGTAACAAAACACTTAACAGCAGAAGAATTATTTAATTTTTTCAAAACATATAAAACATTGCCAAAAACACAATCTAGCGATGAAGATTATCTAGAGATGATCCTTTGGACCATTCAAAACCGTCGTATTAACGAAATTGTAGCCATTAAAAATAGCACTTTTGAAAGTGTTCAATTTGCCAACAAAGATAAGCTCTTGTCGCTTATTGCCCAAACAAAAAAAGAAGATGGTCAGCAATATATAAGAAATTTTATTGAAAAATCATTAAAGGGCAACGAAGCAGCATTCTTAAAATTCATACAACAGATTGTCGCAAAACCTCTCCCTTATAATTTAGGCTGCTTAGAAGAATCCCTACAGCATCCTAGCACTATTGCTCTCCTAAGCAATAATATTTATACATTGCTTGATATTGCAAGATCTAATGCAAATCTAACTGCTGCTACTCTGTTAGAAAAATTAGAATCTAGCATTATATCTAGCGCTCCCGTCATGACCACTGCTTATGACACATCAATGCCAAGAGAAACAGCTATCATTCATCCAATATCAGAGGCTTCTTGCTCTTCTCAAAGAATGGAAGTGCCAAAACAATCTATCTTATCACCTGAAGTGGCAGCAATTGTGGATACATATACTTCTAAAACCCATAAAGATGTAGTGTATGGTCTGGAATCAGAAGTATTGGATGTATTTAATAATTTAAATTCTGAAACAGTTCGTGCGTTCGGAAATATTTCAATACACACCGCTGCAAATGTACTCAAGTTCCAAAAAATGCCTATTGATACACAAATAGGTACACTACTTCAAATGCAGACTTTAATTGAACAACAACACGCTAAGAAAAAAATGCTAGCTAAATCATAAATGCTCTATTCGTAGAATGATTTGCTGAACATCTTTTAGATGCTTCAGCAAATTTTACTGCGAAGGCTATTACGCTTTTTAAGTATTTGTAAAATATCTGCAAATGCGACGCCTTTTAAACGCATTAACAGTAATAAGTGAAACATCAAATCTGCTACTTCTTCAGAAAAAGCACTACTCTTATCTTTCATAGCTTCAATCACAACTTCAACCGCTTCTTCTCCAACTTTTTGAGCAACACGTGATAGCCCCTCAGACAGTAAAGTGCTTACATAGCTTTTTTCATCTTGGTTTTGCTGGCGCTCTAAAATAATCGCTTCCAAACGATTTATTATATTCATATCCGCCTGAATATTAGTATCAAAACAAGAAGACGTGCCCTCATGGCAGGTAGGGCCATTGGCCTTAGCCAACACCAATAAAGTATCATTATCACAATCTGTAGTAATAGAACATAATACTAAATTGTTACCAGAAGTTTCTCCCTTAACCCATAGCCTACCTTTAGAACGACTATAAAAAGTTACTTTCTCTGTTTCTATTGTCTGCACTAAAGCGGCTTTATTCATATAACCCATCATCAGAATTTGCATTGAATTTGCATCTTGTACAATGGCTGGTAATAATCCATTCATTTTTTCCCAAGCAAGCGCATCAATCTGCATCATATTCATTGTGTTTGTAATATTATTCATTATCTTCTCTCTTAAATTCTAAAAATAAGTCCCTGCTCAACTAAATAATTTTTGAGTGCACCAATACTCATTTGCTTTTCATGAAATACACTTGCTGCCAATGCACCATTTACCTTTGCTTGTGTAAAAACATCAAAAAAATCTGATTCCGCGCCTGCGCCACCAGAAGCAATCAGCGGAACCTGGGCATAAGAACGAATAAGCTGTAATTGCTTGATATCATAGCCTTTCTTGCAACCATCTTGATCCATTGTATTGAGTACAATTTCTCCCGCACCTCTTTCTTGCACTTCACGCACCCAATCTTTGGTTAAACGTTGTGTTATTTGTGTTTTTTGAGCAGATCCTGTGTATTGACAGACCCGATAGTCATTATCTACTTGTATGCTATCAATACCCACTACGACGCATTGACTGCCAAAAGCAGCAACCAGCTCATTAATGAGCGATGGATTTTCTAAAGCAGGGCTGTTCACAGAAATTTTATCCGCACCTTGATTTAAAACATATTCTGCTGCTTGCACTGAGCGTATTCCACCCGCAACACAAAAGGGAATGTTAACAATTTGCGCAATTCTCTCTATCCATTTTTTATCAAGCGTTTTTCCTTCTGCACTGGCACTGATATCATAGAAAACCAGCTCATCGGCACCTTGCTCAACGTAAAAGCTCGCAAACTCAACAATATCGCCCATAATACGGTGATTACGAAAACGTACCCCTTTTACTACTTGTCCTTCTTTCACATCTAAACAAGGGATGATTCTTTTTGCTAAATTTGACATTGTTCAAGTGCCTCAGACAAAGAAAATTTATTTTCAAATAATGCCTTGCCAATCACAACGGAAGTTAACCCCAACAGACGTAATTGTTCAAGATCTTGCAGCGCCTGCACGCCTCCTGAAGCTTGCCACAAAAGCTCAGGGAATCTCAGTAATGCTGCTTTGTATAGTGATTGATTAGGACCAGATAAAGTACCATCACGTGCAATATCCGTGCATAATACATGCCTCAAACCAGAACGATTAAATTGCTCTAATAAATCCCATGCACACAGCGCAGAGGATGATTGCCAACCCTGTGTCATAATAATGGGCGTGTTATCACTTTTTAACTGCACATCCAAGGCTATTGTAATGCGATCGGCACCAAACTCTTTGAGCCAAGCAATAACTGTTTTTGTATCTGAAACCGCCAAACTCCCTATGACGACACGCTTTACGCCCCTATTAAAGTAATAAACAAGATCTTCACGCGCACGAATACCACCACCTACTTGCATCTCTAAACTAGTATTTTGCAAGATTTTATTCACCCATTCTTTTTGTAAACTCTTGCCAGATTTTGCGCCAGACAAATCTACCACATGCAATTCTTTTGCCCCTTGTGACTCATATTTTTTACATAATTCTATGACATCACATTCATATTCAGTAGTTTGGTCAAAATCCCCTTGATAAAGCCTCACACACTTGCCATCTTTCAAATCTATTGCTGGAATACAGTACATAAAAAACCCTCTTATAGATTCACAAAATTTTTCAATATTGTTTCGCCAATTTTTCCAGAACGCTCTGGATGGAATTGCACACCATAAAAATTATCCTGCAAAACTGCTGCCGAAAAAGTTTCTGCATAATTTGATTGAGCAATGGTTTGCTGCAAACATAAAACAGCAAAGCTATGTACATAATAAACATAACTATTCTCTGGTACATCCTCAAACAAAGGCTCATTTTTCTTTATTTCGCATAAACGATTCCATCCCATATGTGGCAATACACATTGCTGAGTATTCATCAGCTTTTTTACCTGACCGGAAATAATATCTAAAGTAGTAACCATGCCCTCTTCACTTTGAGAAAATAATATCTGCGTACCCGAACAAATACCCAAAACAGGTTGTTTTAGATCTTTAATGGTTTCTATCAAATTATTTTCTTTTAATTTTGTCATCG
>JBFWLB010000047.1:0-18893 GCA_050252335.1 Candidatus Berkiella sp.
CAGAACAAGAAAAGCAATCTTTAGATTTTCACTGCTCTATTCAAACCACAAAAACCATTACCAAAGACTTACTTGTTAAACACAACAAACAAGTCTTGAAAATCATTCGTAACAAACAAAGCCCAAAAAATCTCATAAAACAAAAAATTATTCTTTGTGAGGATTATGAGGGCATTAAAATTTATCTGAATAACCATCTGCTAAATTATGAAGTAATTTCAAAACCAAAGACGCCTGCCCCAACCTTAAACAGAAAAAACATGGAGCAGTTCTTAGATAATAACCCAGACTTTAAGGGATATTGGATGCTTTTGCCTCAATAGCACAGCATGCACTCAATAATCCCTTGGGTGATATGTCACTCAAACTAATTTTTTGCCATGATATCCTGATTTTTTAACCATTAACCGGACATCTTGCCTTTGCCAACTACCGGACATTTTAACTTTGCTCTAACAAAAATACAAACAAAAAAATCAGAGTAATTGCACTATTCTTTCATAAAAGCTTAAGCAAAAGATCACAAGTGCAATTACCTCATGACAAATCAAGATGTTACATTATCAACCGATTTTTATTAGAAACGCTATTAATATTGGCATTATTATCCACCATAGAAAGACATGGCTGAAGTTTGCGCCAACTAAGTATTTTTGCAAATTGCTGATTGACTAACCCTGTCTTATCCATAGCCCGTAACTCATCAGCATTTAACCAACGCAACACCTCTCCATAATCATACCCATTTTCAATCATATCAGGTAATTTTTGGGCAATCACATCGAAAATTACTCTACGTTTTGCGGAATCTAAAAAGCAAATTATTTTTCCAAAGCCACTACCTTGTTTAATAAAATCAGGGATTCTATCTTTAATATTTTCACACAGCAGTTCGCTTTGCTCTACAGTCAGCCATCTGAGCACTTCAAAAAAATCCTCTCCGTCATGGATAAGGTTTTCAAACTCAGGCATCATTTTCTTGCAAATACGCTCACGCAAATCTTTATTTAGCATCCAAGCCACTTTGCCCAATTCTTTGCCATTGACAATAATTCCACAAAGCATAGGTTCTAATGACTCAAAGATTGCAGCACGTTGCCTAGGATTTAACCAACCAATAAATTTTGTTAAATCTTCTACATTTTTAATTATGTCCGAAAAACCATCTTTCATCTCATTAAAAATAGCTTTGCATTGCTCAGGCGTTAACCAAGCAAGTACTTGTCCATATTTATCAGCAGTGTTCATGATTTCTAAAATTTTATCTTTAAATATTCCACAAGTAATCTGACAATGAATAGGCCTAAGCACTGACAGCATATCTCCTAAAGTCTTAGGACTGATAATTACTTTAGAAAATATAGCTCTAAAAGAAGGATTATCTTGCAAGAGAGCATCACTATCAAAAGGCATTATATGAAACAAAGCACTCAAATCCTTAGCTTCTTTAATGATTTCTGGATATTTTTTTTCAATAACCTCAGACAAAAATCCATGAATCTCTGGCGTTATATTTTTATTATTCATAATGTCTAATATATAATAAAAATCTTGGGGTTCTTTTATAAATTCAGGTATTTTTTCTTTTAATGAAACAAATAACTCTGCAAGATATTCCTTTGATAACTTATTAAATACATAATTGAATTCCAAAGCATTATTGATAAGTCCTGGAATTTTCTCTTTATGCTCTTTGTAAAATTCGTCTGTTTCACAAGGCTCAAACAACTCAACCACATCCATAAAATTATAAACTGTTTTGATGATTGCATGTATTTCATTTTTAAAAAAAGAATATATTTTTTTCCATTCTGAAGGAACAATACGGCTCTTCCTCAGCAGAATAGAAAACTCACTGCCAGATTTTATACGGGCAGAAAAATCTTCACCTAATAATTCATCGTGTTCAATTTTATTATGTTGCAAGATAAGCGCCAAATGGAACAACTGTTCTTCAGTCTTGACAAGACCTGGTATCTTACCCATAAAAATATCAAAAAATAATTCATTAAGATTATCAGAAGTCAAGTTCCACAAATCTATAAAAATATCATAATCTTCTGTCAGCTCATAAATTTTATCTTTAAAATCCACCAAAAAATCCCTAAAAGAATCAAGATGCTTCTCATTATTGAAAAGCGCAAACATATCAACAAGATCACATCCACAGACAATCATATCATGTAATTTAGGCTTAAATAATTGATACATGTGGGCAAGATCTGTAGCATTTAAGACTTTAGATATCTCTATAAATTCTTCAAATGTTCCTACAACCGTATCTAAATTATCTTTTATGGCATAAAAAATAGCATTTATCTGATCTGTAGTTAAATTACAAAATAAATCATGATAATCATTTTCATGATTTATCATGATTTCCGGGAATCTTGGCTGTAGATTCGCACACAATATCGCGCATTTTTCCGGGGTTAATTGCTGTATAAATTCCAAATCCCGAATTTTCTTAAAATAACTGAGTGCAGAAACAAGAAAATCAGGCAGCTTTTTTTTAAGATCATCCTCCTCTAACACGCTAAATATCCAACAAAAATCTTGAGGTGTATTGATTAAAGAGGAGAATTTTTCTTTAAAAATATCTATCAGTTCTGACCGATGTTCATGTGGTGTTTTACAATATACATTGCTAAATTTCTCAGCATTTGCAACAAGCATTGGAAGTTTTTCTTTATGTGTATTAAAAAACTCTGTACGTTGACGGGGTTCAAGACATTCAATAATATTTGAAAAAACATACTCCGAAGTGATAAGCATAGACACTTTTTCTTTAAAAAAGTCATATACCTCTGTGGCTATTTTAGAATGCCTGCCCTGTAATCCTGTTGCAAGTGCATAACCTGACATAAATATAGAAAATTTATTTTGCAAACATTCATTCAACTCTGCTCTATACTTGGGTGACAATATGGAAAATATATCTAATAAATCCTCATTATTATCAATGAAGTCAGGCATTTGTTTTATATGACTTTCTAAAAGTGATGTTTTTAATTCATCGGATATTCTATTATATAAGGAAAGAAATGAATCACAATCCAGAATCAGTTCTGGAAGCATCCACTTAAAATCCATATAAAATTCTCGAGATAATTCAGATGCTTCTATACCATCGATTATATCGCAAAAATTATGTATATCATGAATCATTTCTTTGAATTTAGGCTTAATGATTCTATATAATTCAGCATTATCATTAGCATTCAACACACTACCCAATTTAGAAAACACCTGAGTCCAATCTACAATTTCATTTAAATTTTCTTTCAAAGAAGAAAAAATGGCATCAATTTTTTCTTGGCTCAAATCAGAAAAAAAGACCTCATAGTCAGCTTCATCTTGCAAAATTTGTGAAAATTTTGGCTTTAATGCAGCACAAAGCACAGCACACTTTTCTGGCGATAATTCACATACGATGTTCTTTAGATCTTCACAAGATTCAATTAGAGGAATCATAATGTTAATTAAAAAATCAAACATTTTATCTAAATCTTCCCCTTTAATGTTTTTCAATAAAGCTATAACTGTGTTAATATTTGCACTTTCTACCTTTAAAGCAATAAATAGTTTTGCACATTTTTCGCAGTCTAAATTCTTAATTATAGTATTTATATCCTGTGCACTACGAATCTGTGAAATACCATTTTTTAGAAAAGCATCAAAAACAATTTCTAAACGTTCCCCTTCGAGCAACATAAAAATCTGTGCAAATTTTTGAAGATTAATGACGGCATGTAGCCAGTTATCAATAACAGACATAAGTACACGTAAATGCTCAAGTGGAAGCTCCATAAAATACAAGGGTAGCCCATACCGCTGCGAAAGAAGGAATGCCAAAGCGCGTCGAATATTAAAATTTTTAGATATCTCTTTAATTTCCTCAGGCGCCAAACTCATAAAGTTATCAAAATCATTCTGTGTCTTTAGAATTGGTGTAATTTCTAGGGCTTGAAGTAGTCTTAAATTTATATATAAGGTATCAGATCCGATTAACCTGTCTGCATTAATATTTTCTATCAAGATACGCTTACAGTTTTCGTAATGATTCTTTACTCTTGAAAGATGCTCCCTCATCTTTTCACCATTGATTTCTAATCCAGCAAGGGCGTCTTCATTATTTCTTATAGCGATTGTTAGAGCAGTTTGACGAGTTGCGACACACGTTTCTAAATTTTCAGTTGCATTAGCATTAATACTGGAATTTGATGACAAGTTTAATAGCAAATCAATTTCGGTTTTGAGTTCTAAGGGAAGCATCTGCTTAGTATTTTCACTCAAAATTTCATAATAAGCATTAAATCGAATAATGGCACTATAGACTTGATTACCAGCATTTGTTTCGCTACCATTAACCGCAGCGCTATTCATCCTTAAATTTCTGACAAGCTCATTTAAATGCCCTAATAAGCCTTTATTATTTAACAATAATTCATAATCAGACGCAGCATTAAATAATGCTAAAGTGTCTTCAGAATATGCAAATAAACGTCGCAATTCTGATTCATTTATAAATTCATCGCCTTCTGTATTTTCAATAGCATAATCAAAATAATAATTATTTAAACGTGTGCTGTTCATTGGCACATTTAATTCTGCTAAGAGCTGCAATGGAATAAGATAATTACCAGAATCTTTTAATATATGGCTTTTTAGCACCGCTTTTAAATTGAGGTTATCTAAAGGCGGATAATTTTGATGCAGGTTTTCTAAACTAATTCCAGGCATCAAAATAGTGATGGCTGCTTTATTTAATTGCCGCCCTACTACTTCTGCAATATCACACAGCAATAAAGTGAGCTCATCTTCTGGACAAACGGTATAGCTTAACAATGTATTCTTTACCATGCTCCAATTTTCATTTAAGGATTTTTCTAATGCCACAGTAGGATTTTCTTGCAGCAACGCTGCTTCTAGAATAGCAATAATTTTTTCTTTATATTTCCATATCAGATTTTTTTTGAATTCAAAAGGAGGCTGTTGTGTATGACTTTTTTTTAGAAATCTAATTTTTTCTTTTATTTCTTGATAAACAGTTACATCAACAAAACCATTAATGTCCATGATTTTATTATTTTCATTGGTATGCGCCATTATTACCTCTTAAAGATTCATCTTAAATAATCAAATTTTATTTAAAAAATCTATTTTTATAGATTTCACAATAATATTTGACCTCAACATTCTATATTTAACCTACGTGGTTATTTAGATGATTAGATAAGGGGGTGGATACTACCCAAATTAATTTCAAATGTCAAAAAACATATATATTTTTCAGAAAAAACAACAATTGTTCTATATTATAAAACACTCTGTTCGAAGTTTTTCAATATCTAAAAATATCAAAATTAATCACTTCTGTATTGAAATAGCAATCATGGGTATGGCTGCTATTGTTTTTTGGACATCAAAGTATTTATTTGATTTTCTAAACAATAGCTTAAAGATAAATCCATGTAAAACATGGATTAGAAATGTGCTAGCTCATCAGTGCAATCGCTCTGTACATATGTCGATTCTCTCAAATCAGCGTACACCAACCTTTGTTTGGGGATATTTCTAAATCACTGAATTTTTCTTGTAATTTATCTATATCTTTAGGCGCAGATTCGTCTTTAACAGAAAGGTTGGCACTTGAGGTTGTTGCTTCAGGTTTTTGTGTATGTTCAAGTATATAATTAAATTGTGGTAAATAATGCCAATGACTGCCCAAAGCATCATCAACCTCTGATAGATGTAAGCCTGGTACCAAGATTGGCATACTTTCAAATTCAGAAATTGAAATAGGATAATTCAACGCATGCATATGCTCTAACAATATTGTATCAAAGTGCTTTGATGTATATTCCGGAAAATTCATCATAAAAAATCGAACAGTACCATAAATGCCTGATTGAATGAGGGCATCTTTTCTTTCTGCAGATAAAGTAAAATCCAAATTATCTACATCTAGAGTATCGCAATAAATCAGCCTATCCTTATAAGCACTTTTGGAGAGATTTCTGAGCTGAACGTTATACATGGCAACAGCATGTGAATACAAGAGCTGTGAAAGACTTTTGACCTCTATCTCATTCGGCATATCACCATGGATGATGTACTTTAATCTATCCAAACTATCAAGCCAAACAGCCAACATCAATGGATTAGGCTCACCTTGGATATGTTCAAATAACAAGATGGGACAGTCACTTTGCAATCCACCATCTGAATAAAGTTTTCCTTTAATCTCTTTAGGAGTAAAAAAACCTGTATAAGCCATGGATGCACTTAAAGCAAGTGCAATAGGTACATCATTATGGGACGAAGTATGAGAAAACTCTTCATTGAAACCAGATTGAATATTACAAGCCTCTATATACAAATGCTTCATTTTTTGTGCTGAGACTTCATGATCAAGCACCATTTTTTTCTCATGCCAATCTAAAAACGTGGCATTTTCATCGCCTGTAACTTCTTTTATTATTTTTTGAAACCATTTTGTTAATCCATCTCCTGAATGCAGTCCCATATTTTGATGTAAACGTATGGGCGCCATGAATGCCCATTCTTGGTAGATGAGTTGCTGAAAATCAAGTGAATTTAATTCTGTCATAATACGTTCAACAGACCAACCTGTTGCAATTAATAAAGCAGCAATAGCGCCTGCTGAACTGCCAGCTACCATGTCAATTTCATCTAACAACGCTAAACGCTTTAAAGCAATAGCAACGCCTAAATGAATAAAGCCCCTGGAGCCACCGCCCTTAAGCGCCAAAAATCGAAACAGAGGTATTTTTTCAGGTGTTATAGAAGGTCCTTTTTGCATTGCAACGAATCCTTGTTGCCTTGAATGTTTTCAGCATAAAGCAAAATAGAAATATAATATACTCATAGCTGTCGATTTTTGCCCGCGAGGGGCACAATGTAGGTGAGGCGGAAGAGAGTGAATCCCCAGGAGTGCACAAATAGTGCAGACTTAAGGTGAAAGAACGCTGCCAACAAGGCCTAAAATTCGAATGTGAAGAGTATAAATACAGAATTTTTTAGTTCTATAGCCTATCTTTGTTATGCACCGAATTCTCAGATATATTTTGAAGGGCTATATTCTGCCAACAAATAACCTGGTTACGACCATTTTCTTTTGCATAGTATAATGCTTTATCTGCACAATCGATGAGTGTTTCTAATTTTTCTATCTGACTTGTAAATTCACTGATGCCAATGCTACATGTTATTTTATGCCCCTTCAACAAGGACTCTGCACCAAAAACATGTGATTCTATTTTTCTTCGAATGGTTTCTGCCATACGAAAACCTTCTTGAACAGGCACTTTCATAATGATGCAGAACTCTTCACCGCCATAGCGGCAAACACTGTCCTGAATATTTATATTTTCTTCTAATATACCTGCAATTGTTTTAATGGCCTCATCCCCCGCTGGATGCCCATAATTGTCGTTAATTTTTTTAAAGTGATCAATATCAAACATCATACAAGATAACGAGATATCTTCTTTAGTGTTATGAACATCTTCAATAAGCGCCATATAAATTTTATAAAAAGCCCGCCTATTTAAGCAATTCGTCAAAGGATCTTTATCTGCGATCTCTTTAAGCTCTTTATTTTTCTGTTTTAATTTTTTCTTTGTTTCATTAAGCATTTTCACGGTAAGAAACAATTCTTTATTTTTATTTTCTTTCTCAGTAATATCATCAATGGTAATAAGCAGACCGTTGACATTATCATTATTATCAACAATATGCGAGCAGTTAATACTAAATATTTTTGCCTCTTTCAAAGGAGTCATCACATTCATGACTTTTCCAATCACAGCTGTTTTATCACGCTCTGAATGTTCCCAAGGAGCCATAATGATCCCATTGCTTTCATATTGCCAAGGCAATTTATTAATATGTTTTCCAATAAAGTCTTTTTTATTGATACCAATCATTTTAGTAAAACTAAGATTAACCAAAAGAATATTTTGCTCTATATCTAATACAATAATACCCTCAGCCAAGGTATCAAATGCACGCCCTACCCGCTCTGGTATAACAGAAGATGGATCCAAATTTTTCACAATGCTTTTTAATAAAATTGAAAAGAATATCAGCGAGCTAAAGAAAATAAAGATTGGTAAAACAAGCTTATTATTGTTCATAAAACTTGAGACAATGC
Source organism: Candidatus Berkiella sp. (assembly GCA_050252335.1). Lineage (GTDB taxonomy): Bacteria > Pseudomonadota > Gammaproteobacteria > Berkiellales > Berkiellaceae > Berkiella_A. The sequence goes on from JBFWLB010000047.1 coordinate 8,180, forward strand.
TAGAATTCTCTAGTGCATATACAAAATGTATATATCCCCAAGTCTCATTATTTTTAAAGAGTGGGACGCGATAATAACCACTACTATTTTTTAACGCACTGATTTTTTTTGTATCAATATTTCCGTATTTATCAATAATCTTTCCATTATGCTCAATAGCGATGGCCTGTAAATCTTTATTTAAATGAGCGATAGATTTGATCAATGCGACGGCAACAGTTTTATTGGTGCTTGTCAATGAAGCGCTGAGCTGCACAGCTAAAGATTCACTGTTTTTTGCCCAAACCATTTCTCTGATTTGCTGGTGATCGATCGTTAAACCCAATTCATCTGCTGTAAAATAAACAGTCATTGCAATCAATGCCAGACAAATACTGATTTTTACAGCAGGTGATAAAAACAAGGCATCATCCCCAAGAAAGTCATGTGCTGTGACTATATATCGTCAGCACTAATAAAAATATAAAGAAAATAATTTGATCTTAAGCTTTAGCTTACTTCAACGATAACAATATAGTCATAACAGATAAACTTTAGAGCAATTTTAATTGAATGATTTAATAAAAGATAGGCAAGCATCTGTAAATCAATACAATAACAGAGAAAGTAATCTCAATCTGCTTGTCATGTTCAAAGTGTTATTAGCATGCTTAGAGAACAGTCAATTTGCAAAATCGGCAAGCGCACTGCTTTCTAATCTTGCTTTTTACCTCAATTGTGAGCGTGTAAGCTTAGGTTTATATCAGAAAAATACCGTTAATTTATTTGCGCTTTCTAATGTTTCTGTTTTTGACAAACACTCTGTTCTCAATCAAACCATAGCAAATGCAATGGAAGAAGCGATTGAACAACAATCTGTCATTGAATACCCTGAAACCGAAAATCTACCGTTTTCCATCACTTTATTTCATCAAAAACTCAGTAATATCACGCACGCAAGTTCGATTTTTACTATTCCACTGGTATTTGAAGAAAAAATCATAGGTGCTTTGTGCTTTGAAAAAAGAGCGGGTCAATTTTTCTCTAGAAGAGAAAAAGATTTATGCAAAGGAATTGCCATATTTATTGGGCCTATAATCGAACATAAAAGGCGAGAAAGTTGTAGCCTTCTCCAAAAAATAGTTGAGCATACCTATAGCTATTTTAAATTTGGCAATAATCTTAGTATAAAATGTGCCGCTGGTTTAGCTACCATGCTCATCATACTTTTAAGTTTTATAAAGGGAGATTATTCCATATCGGCAGAATCTACGATCGAAGGTAAAATTGAGCGTTCTATCGTCGCGCCCTTTGATGGATATTTGGAGTCAAGCTTTGTTGTACCTGGAGATCTCGTTAAAGCGGGAACCATATTGGGAAAGCTCAGTGATGAGGATTTTAGATTAGAGCATTTATCCTTACAAAATATGGTAAAAAAAGCCAAAACAGAGTATCGGCAAGCACTGGGCAAACACCAACGAAATAAAACCAGAGTCATAAAAGCACAGATTGCTCAAGCACGCGCAAAAGAACATTTACTACAAAGAAAACTTGACAAACTTTCTCTTATATCTCCCTTCGATGGGATAGTGATTGAAGGTGATCTAAGAAACGCCATTGGCTCGCCTGTAGAAAAAGGTAAAATATTATATAAACTTAGTCCTGTGAATGAATACCGAATTATATTGAACATCAATGAAGAATATATTAATGATATTTCTACTGGATTAAATGGGAAATTACGTCTCAATGGAGCACCAAATAAAAATTATCAAATCGAAATTATAAAGATAACCCCCGTCTCATTTGCCAAAGATAAATTAAGTTATTTTAGAGTTGAAGCCGTCTTTAAAGAGAAATATGAATCTATCTTACCTGGCATGACAGGTCAAGCCAAAATAGAAGTCGGCAAAAAAAATATAATTTGGATTTGGACACGACAATTTAGTTTATGGCTCAAATCTAAACTTTGGATGTACTTACCATGATATATTTACCATAGAGTTTAATATGAATGATCTCATATTCAGTCCATTATGGTACAAAGTATCAGACTTAAAATTAAGACTGAAAGAAGATATTTCTATCCAAAAACAATCCTCTATGGGAAACATTGCCTATCTTCTACATGATAAAATCTCAAACAAACACTTTCGTTTTCAAGGTAATGCCTATTATTTTATAGGTTTGCTCAATGGAACAAGGAGCGTAGATCACATATGGAAACATCTCAATGAAAAATTAGAAGATGATGCCCCTACTCAGATTGAGATTGTTCAATTGATCATTCAACTTGCCTCTAATGATTTGATCAAAATAGATGGACTGTGCCGTTTTCTTGAATCCTATCGTCAAGGTCAAGAGCATCAACAAAAAAATTTGATCAATAAATTAATGAATCCATTATCAATTAAGCTGCATATTGCTAACCCAGATAATTTTCTCAATAAAACATACCCTTATGTAAAATGGATTTTCACACCTTTGAGTGGACTATTTTGTATTTTAATCATTCTTCTTGGTTTATCACAGATATTAGTGCATTTTTCAAATCTCTATCGAGACATACATACAGAAATTATAAACTTACAAAATCTCAGTATTTTAATACCTTGTTATTGTATAATAAAATTGCTCCATGAGTTAGGGCATGCTTATGCGGTAAAACGATGGGGTGGCATCATTCAAGATATGGGTGTTGTGCTCATGGCACTGATCCCTTTTGCATATGTGAATGCTTCTGCGGCAACGCTATTTAAAGAAAAATACAAAAGAATCATAGTGAGTGCAGCTGGCATTATTGTTGAGCTTTTCCTAGCATCTATTTCAATTTTGATATGGGTAAATATCAGCGATGGCTTTATAAAATTAATTTGTTTAAATATTATTAGCATTGGATTAGTCTCTACGTTTTTCTTTAATGGTAACCCACTGCTTAAATACGATGGTTATTATATATTAGCGGATCTGCTCAATATATCTAACTTGAGTTCTAAGTCAAAGCACTATTTAATACAGAAAATTGAAACAATTGTATATGGCAAATCAAAAATAAACCTCAATATTTGCACAGTATACGAAAAAACATGTCTTATATTATATGGCATCCTCTCTTCTATATATCGAATATTTATTTTTTATTCTATTTTAGTCTTTATCATAAATAAATATTTTTTCTGGGGTGTGATTATAGCTATATGGACTTTATGCACACAAATATTTTCTCCGATTGCCCGATACGCATATGCCTTATACTCTTCTAATGAATTAGAAGATTGTAGAAATCGTATTTTCATGTTCTGGCTTGGATTTTTATTAGCACTATATATTATCGCATTCCATGTCAAAATACCTTGCTTCACCTATGCCGAAGGCATTGTATGGATCCGTGATAGCGCAATTATTAGAGCACAAGAAGAAGGTTTCGTTTCTAAGATATTAAAACGCCCATTAGCATTAGTGAACAAAAATGACGCCATTATTCAGCTTGATAATTTCCTATTGAGTGCTGAAAAGAACAATCTGATCGGAAAGCGTGAAGAAATAAAAGCAATGCTCATAAAAAACGTTCACAGCAATTACACGAAATCAGAAAATTTTAAAAATCAATATCATCAGATCACCGTAGCGCTTGATAAAGTAAAAAAAGACATGAATCAATTATCTATTTCAAGCCAGGAATCTGGCCGATTAATTTTAATGAATCAGCAAGATCTGATTGGCAAATACATCAAAAAAGGTGACATTATTGGTTATATACAAGATAACCAGTTTCCCACCATTCAAGTTGCCATTCCACAATCTGATTTTGATATTATCAATGATTCAATTAAAGCCGTTAAAATTAAATTCAACAAATATTCTCATAATGAATTTTCTGCACAGATAATTAATCCAAGAATAAATATTACAAACACCTTACCAAGTGTTTCTCTTGGGAATGAAGGTGGTGGAGCCATCAAGACTACTGCGGATAAATCAGGTATAAAAACAGAAGAGAATATTTTTGTGGTCGAATTATCCTTTCCGACACTCGAACAACATTCCTTGCTGGGGAAAAGAGTATATGTAAAGCTCTATCACAATGATAAAACTTTAGCATATCAATTATTGATTAAAATCAAAAAATTATTTTTTAGAGAAATAAATGCCTAAAACACTATCAAAACCAGTATTATTTTATGGAGACTATCCGCAAAAATCTATTGAGCATCAAAATTCTATAGATGACACTATATATCAATGGTTTGAAAATGTAAAAAATAAATTTGAATTAAATAACAATCATATTAATAAATATGCTGAAGCAGTAATCTCGAATGAAAGTGATTACGCATCCCTATCAGAAATACAACTTTCTGACAAAATTATGGAGTTGAGAAACAGGCTTTACAATGCAAAACTTCAGCATAATCTTATAATCCACAGCTTTGCCATTATTCGAGAATGCGCTTTTAGAACCCTAGGCATTAAACATCATCATGAACAAATTATGGGTGGTTTTGTTTTACTTCAAGGTATGTTAGCAGAAATGCAAACAGGTGAAGGAAAAACATTGACAGCAACTCTTGCCGCAATCACTGCGGCACTTCAAGGAATCCCTGTACACGTGGTTTCTGCAAATCAGTATTTAGCAAAACGCGATGCCGATACAATGAAAATTTTATATCATCGTCTAGGATTACAGGTTTCTTATATACAGGACTGCATGTCAACAGAAGAGAAAAAAACTGCTTTTCAAGCCAATATTACTTATTGCACGAGCAGTCAACTTGCTTTTTGTTATCTGCATGATTATATTGCCAGAGATCATTTTTCACAAACAGAAAACCAAATGCAATTCAAAAATTTTATTTCTCTTGAGAAATCAAGTGACACCATATTACGTGGCTTATGTTTTGCCATCGTTGATGAGGCAGATACCGTTCTGATTGATGAAGCAAAAACACCACTTATTTTAGCCAAAGAATCTAAAAATGTAAGCCAAATTAAGACCTATAAACAAGCACTATCCATAGCAGAATTACTTATACGAGATCTGGATTTTTCAATTCAAAAAAATGATGAAGTTATACTTACAACAGAAGGCAAAAGAAAAATTACTTTTGCTTGTCAAAAATTAAAAGGCATTTGGTCAGGAAAAAGAAACCAAGAATATTTCGTAAAGCTTGCCCTCACTTCAAAACATTTGTTTATTCGCGATAGAGATTATATTGTAAGTGACAACAAAATAACCATTCTTAATAAGAATACTGGAAGACTTTTGCCCAATAGTACATGGGAGCATGGCATCCATCAAATGATAGAGTTGAGAGAGAATTGTGCCATCAGTAATTTCACTGAAACCATTGCGCGTATTACTTATCAAAGCTTTTTTAATAGATATCTGCATTTAAGTGGAATGTCTGGCACTCTGAAAGACATCTCTGCAGAATTACAAGATGTTTACAAATTATTTACTGTTGTTATTCCTACCCATAAATCTTGTTTGCGTTGCGAAGAAAAGAGCATGCTCTTTAAAAAAGCCAATGAAAAATATATTTTTTTAATGCAACGCATTTTATTTGAACACAATAATGAACGCCCAATACTTATTGGAACACACTCCATTTCAGAATCTGAATTCATATCATCGCTACTCATGCAACAAAACATAAAACATGTGCTTTTAAATGCAAAGCAAGATTCAGCAGAAGCATTCATTATTCAAAATGCTGGACAACCTTCAAGCATTACAATTGCAACCAATATGGCTGGTCGTGGTACAGACATAAAGCTAGGCTTTGGCGTTAATAAAAAAGGTGGACTGTTTGTCATTTCAGCTGAAATGAATCTCTCAAGACGAATAGATAGACAATTATTTGGGCGCACAGCTCGCCAAGGAGAAGCTGGCTCCTATCAACGCATCTATTCGCTTGAAGATACCGTTTTTAAAAACTATTACGCAAAATTTATTCTTAAGCTGCTCAGCCTGTGCTTCCCAACAAAAAATATTTTGCCTCATTGGCTTACACAATTATTAATATACATCCCTCAATGGCATTCAGAATATAAAAATAAAAAGCTACGTCTTAGATTAATGAGAACTGAAAAATCCCTCAGCAAACATCTCTCTTTTACAGGAAATATTGAATAGCAATAACTACTAGAAGCTGTCTCAAAAATAGTAATTTTCTGTTCAGCCAAGGCGAAATTCTTTGAGCAGCGCAAAAGCAGCTACAACAAAGGATCAACGAAAAATGGCATTTTTGAGGCAGCTTCTAATTGTATATATATACATCTATGAATATCTCAAAAAACACCGATAGATCCTATATAGCGATATAACGAAGCTCAAGATCCGTATGAATCACATAAGTTTATGTATGCTGTTTATATCAATAGCATCAAGCCAATATGCTTTTGCAGAACAAACTGAGATGCAACTCTTTGATTGCTTATTAATACCAGAGCAAGAAGTGATTGTATCCTCAACTGAATCTGGGGTTATTGAAAATATAAATATCAAGAAAGGCGACATTGTTAAAAAAGGTGATGTATTAATTACCTTAGAATCAAATGTAGAGAAAATATTAGTGGAATTAGCCGATTTAAAAAGAAACACAAATTTTGAAATTGATGCCTCTAAAAAAAATGCTGACTTAGCAAAAAGCAAATTAAAAAGAATGGTTTCATTACAACAAGAAAATATAACCTCAGAAAAAGAAAAAGAAGACGCTATCAGTGAATTAAATATTGCGGAATTAAATTATGAACAAGCGCTCCAAAATAAGCGACTTGCTGAAACTGATTACAAGAGAGCTGTGGCAATACTAAATAAGAAATCAATTAAATCTGAAATTGATGGCATTGTCACTGACATATATTTACATATTGGTGAGATCCCAAAAGATAATAAAATATTAAAAATTGTTAAGATTGATCCCATGCATATTGAAGTTATCATGCCAAGTTATTATTTTGGAAAAATCAATCTCGATATGATGGCAAATATTATTACAGAAAATAAACCCAACGATAAAAATAGAGCAACTGTCATAAATGTAGACAAAGTGATCGATGCAGAAAGCGGTACTTTTGTTGTCACATTATCAATGCCAAATGATGATTTAAGTATACCCAGTGGTCAAAAGTGTGAAGTTATTTTCGATAATCTTCCACAAAAAGGCGTTCAGGAATTAGGTAATGAATAATTTTCTTCTTTTTACGTCAAAAAAATGATTTTTTTAGAGGACAGATGGATTTTTTAGAGTTTTTATTTTGAAAATTTTGGAAAAATAGTATGCGTATATCCAAAAATGAAAAAAAATCCTTAAACACAACACTTGCATTTGAGCAATTAGAAGACAGAATTTTATTTTCCGCAGATACCAATGTGCTCATACCACATCTAGATATGGGATCTAATCCTTCTCATCAGTCAGAACCAGCTACGATTGAAATAATAACAGAAACAACGTCCACTCAAGAAACCTCATCTACCAGCCATGAAATTGCTTTTGTGGATAAACGCATCGAAAATTATGAAGCGCTTGTCAATGACATATTAAGTTCAAAAAATGAGAATACGAATTTACAAATTGTTCTCTTAGATAAAGATATGGATGGATTAGAAAAAATATCTGAAATCTTGAACAATACAAAAGATGTTAATACCATACATATATTTTCTCATAGCACGGATGGTGTTTTAAAACTAGGCGCAAAGGCATTAACCTATGATAATATTGATGCACATGCAGATACATTGATATCATGGCAAAACGCATTAACCCCAGATGCAGACATTTTATTATATGGCTGTGATTTGGCACAAACAGACATTGGTCAGAAATTTATTGAAAAAATAAGCACATTAACAGGTAGTGACGTGGCAGCAAGCACAGATACCTCAGGCTCTACGCAATTAGGAGCTAACTGGGATCTTGAATATACAACTGGAGCAATTGAAAGTGATACGCTCATCAAAGCAAATTCAAATATCAGTTGGAGTGGCATACTAAACACTGCACCGACTGCATCTAACAATACAATACAAACGCAAATAGGTGCCACCTATACTTTCACAGCTGCTGATTTTAACTTTCAAGATCTAGAGGGTGATAGTTTCAGTCAAATTCAAATTCTCACCTTACCTTTGATTGGTGGTTTGTTTTTGTCTGGCAATTCAATTTTACTCTTAGATACCATATCTATCTCAGATATTAATAATGGTAACTTTACCTTTAATCCATTGCTTGGGATTCTTGGCACAAGCTTCACATTTAAAGTGCATGATGGAACAGTCTATTCTGATGCAACTTATACAATGACACTAAATCTATCTCCTAATAATACGCCACCAACTGCTGCAAACAATACTGTAACTTTTGATGAGGATAGTAGTTATACAATTTCAGTTTCTGATTTTCAATATAGCGATGCTGAAAATAATAGTTTAAACCAAGTGCGTATCACTACGCTACCAACCAATGGCTTACTAACGCTTTCTGGTGTTGCAGTTACTTTAAACCAAACCATTAACGTCGCAGATATTGAGTCCGGTAATTTAATATTTACACCTGCTGCTAATGCTAATGGAGTTGGATATGCTAGCTTTGGTTTTTCTGTACGAGATGGAATTGGTTTTTCTGTCTCTAGTTATACTCTAACCTTTAATGTTACACCAACAAACGACCTGCCAACAACAGCAAACCAAACTGTCAGCACCAATGAGGATACCGCTTATAGCTTTACCACAGCTGATTTTAATTTTAGTGATATCGATGGGGACAGTTTAAGCCAAATACGTATTAACTCATTACCAGTAAATGGCAGTTTAACACTCTCTGGTGTGGCTGTAGCACTAAATCAGATCATCAGTGCTGCTGATATTACAGCCGGTAATCTACAATTTACTCCCGCTGCCAATGACCATGGTGTGGGCTATGCAAGTTTTAATTTTAGTGTGCATGATGGCGCAGGTTTTTCCCTAGCGGGTGCTACCATGACAATAGATGTTGCGCCTGTCAATGATCTCCCCGCAACGGCGAATCAAACTGTCAGCACCAATGAGGATACCGCTTATAGCTTTACGATGGCTGATTTTAATTTTAGTGATATCGATGGGGACAGTTTAAGCCAAATACGCATTAACTCATTACCTGCGAATGGCAGTTTAACACTCTCTGGTGTGGCTGTAGCACTAAATCAGATCATCAATGCTGCTGATATTACAGCCGGTAATCTACAATTTACTCCCGCTGCCAATGACAATGGTGTGGGTTATGCAAGCTTTAATTTTAGTGTGCATGATGGTACAGGTTTTTCTTTAGCAGGTGCCACCATGACCATCGATGTCATAGCGATCAATGATCTCCCCACAACGGCGAATCAAACCGTCAGCACCAATGAGGATACCGCTTATAGCTTTACCACAGCAGATTTTAATTTTAGTGATATCGATGGCGATAGTTTAAGCCAAATACGCATTAATTCACTACCAGCCAATGGCAGCTTAACACTCTCTGGTGTAGCAGTGGCTTTAAATCAGATCATCAGCGCAGCTGATATCAATGCTGGGAACTTAAGATTTACACCTGCCGCTAATGTCAATGGTGTAGGTTATGCAAGTTTTAACTTCAGCGTGCATGATGGCACAGGGTTTTCATTGGCGGGTGCGACAATGACCATTGATGTCATTGCCGTCAATGATTTACCAACCACCGCCAACCAAACCGTAAGCACAAATGAAGATGCCGCTTATAGCTTTACAAGTGCTGATTTTAATTTTAATGATATCGATGGCGATAGTTTAAGCCAAATACGCATTAACTCCCTGCCCGCTAACGGTAGCTTAACACTCTCCGGTGTAGCAGTGGCTTTAAATCAGATCATCAGCGCAGCTGATATCAATGCTGGTAACTTAAGATTTACACCTGCAGCCAATGACAATGGTGTGGGCTATGCAAGTTTTAATTTTAGCGTCCATGATGGTACAGGATTTTCTTTAGCGGGTGCCACCATGACCATCGATGTCATAGCGATCAATGATCTCCCCACAACGGCGAATCAAACCGTCAGCACCAATGAGGATACCGCTTATAGCTTTACCACAGCTGATTTTAATTTTAGTGATATCGATGGCGATAGTTTAAGCCAAATACGCATTAATTCATTACCAGTAAATGGCAGTTTAACACTCTCTGGTGTGGCTGTGGCCTTGAACCAACTCATCAGTGCTGCTGATATTACAGCCGGTAATCTACAATTTACTCCCGCTGCCAATGACAATGGTGTGGGCTATGCAAGTTTTAACTTTAGTGTACATGATGGCACAGGTTTTTCCCTAGCGGGTGCTACCATGACCATCGATGTCATAGCGATAAATGATCTCCCCACAACCGCAAACCAAACCATCAGCACCAATGAAGATACTGCTTATAGCTTTACCACAGCTGATTTTAACTTTAGTGATATCGATGGCGATAGTTTAAGCCAAATACGCATTAACTCATTACCTGCGAATGGCAGCCTAACACTCTCTGGTGTAGCTGTTGCTCTAAATCAAATCATCAGTGTGGCGGATATCAATGCTGGGAACTTAAGATTTACACCTGCCGCTAATGCCAATGGTGTAGGTTATGCAAGTTTTAACTTCAGCGTGCATGATGGCACAGGGTTTTCATTGGCGGGTGCGACAATGACCATTGATGTCATTGCCGTCAATGATTTACCAACCACCGCCAACCAAACC
>JBFWLB010000048.1:0-18748 GCA_050252335.1 Candidatus Berkiella sp.
AGATGGCCCTTATTTTGGCTTTAACATTCCAAACACTGAAAATAAATTTTTCTATGTGTGGTTAGATGCGCCAATTGGGTATATGGCAAGTTTTGAAAATTATTGTCAACAAAATACCTCTATTCGTTTTGAAGATTATTGGCATAAAGACAGTAACAAAGAACTATATCACTTTATTGGTAAAGACATTGTTTACTTCCATGCACTGTTTTGGCCAGCCATGCTCATGGGTAGTCAATATAGAACACCAACTGCTATTTTTGCACATGGCTTTTTAACCATTAATGGCAAAAAAATGTCAAAATCAAGAGGAACCTTTGTCACGGCCAAACATTACTTAAATTATCTAAGCCCCGAATACCTTCGCTATTATTTTGCAGCAAAATTGAATGACGGTATTGATGATCTTGATTTAAACTTAGATGATTTTGTGAAGCGAGTGAATGCAGACCTAGTCGGCAAATATGTAAACATTGCCAGTCGTTGTGCCGTCTTCATCAACCGCCATTTTGACAATACCTTAAGTGACAGTATTGATGAAACAATCTATCAAAAATGTATCGAATCTGCCGAAGAAATTGGGCAAGCATGGGAAAACCGTCAGTATAGCCAAGCCATACGTTTAATCATGAAGGTTGCGGATATCGCTAACCAATACGTAGATGAACATAAACCATGGGAATTGATTAAAAAAGGGCAATCTGAGCAAGTTCAAAAAATCTGTACCCTTGCGCTGAATCTCTTTCGTATATTAACCATTTATTTAAAGCCAGCATTACCTTCTATCGCAAAAGAAGTTGAAGCTTTTCTAAATATTAAAGAACTCACATGGGCTGACTTAAAAAATCCTTTACTCAGTCAAAAGATTGTAGCCTTTAAACCACTCATGAATCGCGTTGATCCAAAACAGGTAGAAAAAATGATCGAAGAAAACACCCCCACTCAAAACGCCGCACCTCTTGCTGCAGATACAAAATCAAACGCTGCACCCGAGAAAGAAAAGCAATATATTTCAATTGATGATTTTGCAAAAGTAGATCTTCGTATTGCAAAAATTATCCAAGCAGAAAATGTTGAAGGCGCGGATAAACTTGTTAAACTTATTCTTGATATTGGTGACGAACAACGCCAAGTATTTGCAGGTATTAAAAGTGCTTACCCACCAGAATCATTGGTTGGCAAATTAACCGTGATGGTTGCAAACCTTGAACCTCGTAAAATGCGCTTTGGTTTATCAGAAGGCATGGTTCTAGCAGCAGGCCCAGGTGGAAAAGATCTCTGGATATTACATCCTGATCAAGGCGCAGAACCTGGTATGAAAGTAAAGTAATCCTATGAAAGATGTATTGTCAGAAAAAATAGAAGCTTTATTGCCACAAACTCAATGCGAGAAATGTGGCTTTAAAGGATGTAATCCTTATGCGAAAGCACTGGCTGAAAATCAAGCAGAGATTAATCTTTGCCAGCCAGGTGGAGAGATTACGATGCGTGCTTTAGCAAAACTACTGCATAAACCTGAACAACCACTGCCTGAAGAGGCAGCACATGCACAAATCGCTAAAATAGCGGTGATACAAGAAGAAGCCTGCATCGGTTGCACAAAATGCATTAAAGCCTGCCCTGTGGATGCCATCATTGGCACTTCTAAAAAATTGCATGTCGTTATCAGCGATTTTTGTACAAGTTGCGAACTATGCCTGCCTGTTTGCCCTGTCGATTGCATTGATATGGTTGCGACAAATGATTCTTTGCCTACCTGGATCATTGAAAGCTCAGAGAAACGTCAACAAAAAGCAAAGGACAGCAAATTTCGCTTTGAAAAGCGTAATAAGCGTATACAAATAGAGCAAGCAAAAAAGCAGGTTGAGCGACAAAGCATCATCACTCAAACCAATTACAAAGATGACATTGCAGCCTCTATATTAAGGGTAAAAGCGAAACGTAAAGATTTTTCATTTGAAACAAACACATCGTATGAATAAATCGTATGAATAAAGAGAAACGATCTGAAATTTTTGCACGCTTTGAGCAACAAAACCCAGCGCCCACAACAGAGCTGGTGTATGGTAGTGTTTTTCAGCTGCTAGTGGCTGTTATCTTATCTGCACAAGCAACAGACGTCAGTGTTAATAAAGCAACAAAGTTTTTGTTTAAAGATGCTCCCACACCAAAACGCATGTTGCAATTAGGGGTTGCTGGCTTAAAACCTTACATTCAATCTATCGGTCTTTATAATACGAAAGCAGAAAATATTATTAAAACCTGCGATATTCTTGTTCAACAGCATAAGGGGCAAGTACCTGATGAACGTGCTGCACTTGAAGCATTGCCCGGTGTTGGCAGAAAAACAGCGAATGTTGTTTTAAATACGGCTTTTGATCAACCCACGATTGCGGTTGATACGCATATCTTTAGAGTTTCCAATAGAACAGGCATAGCACCGGGCAAAACCCCTCTGGCTGTTGAAGAAAATTTATTAAAATATGTACCCAGTCAGTACAAAAAAAACGCACACCATTGGCTGATTTTGCATGGGCGCTATGTTTGCACGGCACGAACCCCTAAATGCACTGCCTGCATAATCAATGATTTATGTGAGTACCCTAATAAACTAAGTGGATAAACAGAGGCATATGATGGACAATTTTAATCATCAAGACACCCGAAAAGTATTTTTTGAAGCTTGGCAGAAAGAATTACATTCCCAACCCGTCACGCCTTTAGAAGGCATTATCATAGATGTACTGAAACGTCATCCAGAATATCAATCCATCTTTTCACACCAAGAAGCATTTGAAAATTTTCAGATTAATTTAAAAAATGGAGGCGTGAATCCATTTTTTCATTTAAGTTTACATGTGGCTATTTTAGAACAAGTCAATGCCAACAGACCCAGTGGCATCAAAGAAATCTTTGTACGTTTACATAACAAATACCACGATCAAACGGAAGTAGAACATAAAATGATGGAAGTACTTGCACAACTACTGCACGATGCTGCCCATAAGCCAGAGTTTTTGGCAGATGATTCAGAATACTTGGAAAGATTAAAACGATTGTTTACGTGATGTAAATTAAAAGACTCGTAGCAAGCATTCTATAAAGTTATTTTTTAACAAAATTCCTGATTCGCTATGTAAACCATAATGAATCTAAACTGTATTTTGTAGAGGCGGGCTCTGAGTGATCCCCACGAATAAATGCTCGTCATTGCGAGCGGAAGCCGTCTATCATTGATTGAAAAAGCACAAAAACATCACGGCTAAAGCGAAGCAATCCATCATGAAATCTTTAAGAAGAGCACAGTAAGAAAGATTTCAAGATAGATTGCCACGCAAAAGACGTGATAGTTTATCTCTTATTTCACCTTTTTCCTGCGTCTTTTGCTCGCAACGACAAATTCTTAATTCGTTGGGGATTGCTCAGGGTCAGCGCTTTTAAAATGTGATGCCGAAGATAGGGTTACGTATAAAATGAAAGCCTTAACGAAACACTTTAAGCTCAACCCGTCTGTTCTTCGCGCGGCCTTCTGCGGTCTTATTAGACGCAACAGGCATCCTATCTCCAAAACCTTTGAGCGTGAATAGTTCAGGATCAACCCCCTGATAAACTAAGTAATCTTTCACTTTCCACATACGCTCATTGGCAGTTTGTCGATTGGACATATAACCACCTTTGCTATCAGAGTGCCCTGTTAAATCAATTCTATAAACATTTTCATCATGGATAATATGCTCTGCCAAAGCATCTAACTTTTTCATTGTCTCTTCGTCCAGCGCTTTACTGCCACTTTCAAAGTAAATGGTTGATTTTTTGATTGTATCAAAGGGGTATGCCACTAATTCATCTACGCAAGTAAGATATTTTTTATACGCATTTTGAAAACCAGAGGTTGCTAAAATAATAATATCTTTATCTTTGCTTGTTACTTTATTTTTAGAGATAGAATCATTACTTCTTTGAAATTCTATTCTTGGTTCTCGGCCTTCTACTAAAGCAGAAATCATTTGATAAGGCGTCATTTTAGTAAGATGAATAGGTTTTTTACCAGTAGCTGCCTTTATTTCAGCTAATTGCTTGCGATCTGTGCTGACATTTTTTTTCCAATCGGCTGGCGCATCTACAATAATCACAGACGTTGTAGATAATCTTCCCAAAGACGCTTCCAAGAGAAATTCTAAAGTAGAGCCTGCTTTTTGAGAAAAAGTAGCAACACCATAACCAGGTATGGCATGAGAAAGCGTACAAAGGCGCTTGGAAGACTCTGTAGACCACGTATCTTTATCAATTGGCGATTTATACGTATCCGCCCAAGCAACAGAGGCTAGGCTGATCCAGGCAAAGCAGGTTAGAATGGCGCTATAACGGATGCTCATAAATGCAGTAAAAAAATTTTGACCCTACAACAACTATAGCTAATGAATGAGAAATGAGAGAACATAAAATTATTCAGCCTGATGACTGGCATTGCCATCTACGAGATGGCGCCTATTTATCCAGAACCGTAGCCGATAGTGCAGCTATCTTTAAGCGGGTAATTGTTATGCCCAATCTAACAACGCCTGTCACCCACCCTTCTGCTGCAAAAAAATATAGGGAGCGGATCTTAAATGCCGTACCCGAGGGCAGTGACTTTGAGCCACTCATGACACTTTATCTTACAGATGAAACAACGCCTCATGTGATTGCAGAAGCAAAAGTAAGTGGCATCATCTATGGTGCAAAACTATATCCCCAAGGTGTGACAACACATTCTGAAGCCGGTGTAACAAAATTAGAAAAAATTTATCATACACTTGAGGCAATGAGCGAGCATCACATTCCTTTACTGATTCATGGTGAAGTGAATGATCCTGCGGTTGATATCTTTGATAGAGAAAAGTATTTCATTGACAAAATACTTACACAATTAGTCAAAAATTTCCCAACCTTAAAAATAGTGTTTGAGCATATTACAACCAAAGATGCGGTTCTCTTTGTGGAAGAAAGCTCTAAATATGTTGCAGCAACCATTACCCCGCATCATTTATATTATCAACGCAATGCAATGTTTACAGGTGGTATTAGACCGCATTACTATTGCTTGCCTATCTTGAAACGCCAAGAACATCAGCTTGCACTTATTGAAGCAGCAACAAGTGGTAATCCGAAATTTTTTATAGGCACCGATAGCGCGCCTCACGCTGTTGCACGTAAAGAATCTAGTTGTGGCTGCGCAGGTATCTACAATTCACCTACTGCTCTAGCTTTGTATGCGGAAATATTTGACGCTCAAAATAAGCTACATAAGCTGGAGGGCTTTACCAGCCTATACGGTGCTGATTTTTATGGCTTGCCCCATAATCAGAAAACCATCACATTGCGCGAAACATCCAAAAATGTTCCAGAAACCTTAAGCTTTGGTGATGAAACCATCATTCCTCTTAAAGCCGGTCAATCAGTAAAGTGGGATATTATTTAGAATATATTCATGAATATAAATTTAGCAAAACGATTCCGAGAATTCTTACCCGTTGTTGTAGATGTTGAAACAGGCGGGATTAATCCACAGACAGATGCATTGTTAGAGCTTGCGGCTGTTTCTATTAAAATGGATAGCGTGGGAAAAATACACCCAGATAAAACCTATCATTACCATGTACTCCCCTTTAAAGGCAGTGTTTTAGATCCTGTGGCATTGGCCTTGAATAAAATTGATCCCTTCCATCCTTTTCGCTTTGCAGTAACGGAAGACGAGGCTTTATCCGATCTATTTAGAAATATCAGCAAAGAATGCATTAACAAAAGATGCCAACGTGCGGTATTGGTGGGACATAATGCCTGGTTTGATCTTGCTTTTTTAAATGCGGCTAAAGAACGCTGCGAGATTAAAAAATCTCCCTTTCATCGCTTTACATCATTAGATACAGCAACTTTAGGTGCTTTAGTATACGGACAAACAGTTTTAGCAAAAGCCTTGAAAAAGGCTAAGATAGGATACTCGAAGAAGTCAGCACATTCTGCTCTTTACGATACAGAATGCACTGCCGAGTTATTTTGTAAAATTGTCAATGAATGGGAATTCAAGACTTAATAACTACTTCGCTTGTATAACGATACTTCGCTTTTTGTGCCATTTTGAAAAAAAATGGCACAAAAAATAAACAAGCTCTTCACCAAAAGTTAAGAGGCAGATTAAAGCTGAGCTTGATTTCCTTCAAGATAGCTTGCAACGCCTTGTGCAGTTGCTTTCATACCTTCTTTACCTTTTTCCCAACCAGCTGGGCATACTTCGCCATGCGCTTCATGATATTGTAGGGCATCGATCACACGTAAAATTTCATCAATATTACGACCAATGGGTAAGTCATTGACGATTTGTGAACGTACATTCCCTTCTTTATCAATGATAAATGCAGCACGAAATGCAACGCCAGCTTCAGGATGCTCAACGCCATAAGATTGACAAATGCGGTGATTAACATCTGCAACCAAGGTGTAATCTAGTGTACCGATACCGCCTTTGTTAGGTGGTGTATTACGCCATGCATTGTGCGTAAATTGAGAATCGATCGAAATCCCAATTACTTCTACATTTTTTGCTTTAAATTGATCGATACGATTGTTCAATGCAATGAGTTCTGAAGGGCAAACAAAGGTAAAATCGAGAGGATAGAAGAATAAAACGCTGTATTTACCCTTAATTGCATCAGATAACTTGTAATCCGCTCTAATTTCACCATTCGCCATAACAGCAGCGCTCTGGAAATCAGGGGCTTTTCGAGCTACTAAGACAGTCATTTAACACTCCAAAATTTATTTATATGCAAGGGAAAACATGCTAACACATATTATTTTGAGCGACTATTAGTGAATTTATCCAACGCTTGCTTTGTTTATCATGCCGGAAATCCCCCTTCCGGCATAACAACAGAAACTAGACCGTAGCTTCTTTGGAAAGCATTTTCTCTCCAACCAAACTCTCTTTAGCAAGCAATTCTTGTAATTCACCCTTTTCATACATCTCAGTGACGATATCACAGCCGCCGATCAACTCACCTTTTACATATAACTGTGGAAAGGTTGGCCAATTGGCATATACAGGCAAGGTTTGTCGAATATCTGGGTTTTCAAGAATATTTACATAGGCAAACTGTGCTTTACATAATTTTAATAAATGTACTACCTGGCCAGAAAACCCACATTGTGGAAACTGAGGCGTACCTTTCATATAAAGTAATAAATCATGCCCTTCGATTTGCTGCTTAATTCGCGATAAAGTATCCATGAAAACCCCTACAAATTCAAAACTCGCATTGTAGAGGATCTTCGTCCAAATTTCATGCAATGCTTGATATATGTTTGAGCCATGCTTAGACTACCGTCGACTATAGATACAAATAATTATTATGTTAACTGGATAATTGGAGTTGATCATGGCAATTGAGTTACCCGCACTCCCCTACAGTCTGGATGCACTACAACCACATATTTCTAAAGAAACATTAGAATTTCATTATGGTAAACATCATCGTGCATACGTGGATAATTTAAACAAATTAATAGCAAACACTGAGTTTGCAGAGCAAACATTAGAAGCCATCATTTTAAAATCTTCTGGTGGTATTTTTAACAATGCTGCACAAGTATGGAACCATACTTTTTATTGGAATTGCTTAAAGCCCAATGGAGGCGGCCTTCCTACTGGCAAATTAGCAGAAGCCATTAATCAAAGCTTTGGCTCTTTTGAGGCATTTAAAGAAAAATTTACACAAACAGCGATTACCACTTTTGGTTCTGGTTGGGCATGGCTTGTTAAAAAACAAGATGGCAGTATAGATTTGGTCAGCACATCTAATGCAGCAACCCCTATGACACAAAGCCAAAAAGCTTTATTAACCTGTGATGTTTGGGAACATGCTTACTATATTGACTATCGTAATGCACGCCCTCAATATCTTGAGCATTTCTGGGAACTCATTAACTGGGACTTTGTTGCTGAAAATTTTGAAAAATAAGCACATCTTAAATTAAGCTCATTGCCAAATTTGCAAGCAGCGTAGTAATGAGCTTGGAGTTAATAAGTCCCGCCCTTTTCTTCGTTCGCAAAGCGAACATTTTCTCACTTTTTGTAAAGGGAGACGCTCGTACAGCTACGCTGAACGAGCATAGGGATTTAGCTTTTTGAACTTAGTCCCCAGCATAAATCCCCCTTGCGCACTTGTCAGTGCGCATCCCCCTTCAAAAAGTGGGAGCCTGATTCGCAATGCTCATCGATAAGAAAGAGATTCGATTCAGTAAGACCCATCAGGGTCGTCTCCTACAATCTTAAGACCATAGGCTATATCGATCTTGAAAACTATATTTTTCCACAGCACACTAGCACAGCTTTGTTCAACCACCTTAATCCCTTTACTCTTTTTAATAGCATGATTAAACATCAAGCCTTTGAGAGATTCACCACTTTCTATTCTGCTTATTTCTTAGTTTATGACTTTGATCGCCGATTTTAAATTTGTTATCAGATATTTAAATAGATATAGGTACATACTATGCCAATAAATAACATCAAATAATAATTTTGAGACTTGCTGACAGCTGCGATAAATTGATGGAAGACTTTCAGTTTTAGACCAAAAGGACGGTGCAAATGATTAGCCAAGCTCCTCAAACAAATCTCGCCATAAAACTTCATTCGATTTGGAATAATAGCAATATACTTACAGAACAAGACTTCTATGATCTGCTTATGCTCACTGATCTCAACCATGAGACAATAAAGCTATCAAGTAGCTCGATCTTTTCAGAAAGAATGCCAGAATTACTCTCTTATGGGGAAAAAACTTTAGAAAACGTAGCTTTGACTTTGCTAGAACAATCTATCATTCAAACACAAGATACTGCTCTCTTAGAAAAACTAGCAAAAAAAATACTTGAAGCTGGAGATGCTCAAAATATATTTATACGCTTAAAAGCGGCAAGCTGCACAAAACTAGCATGGGTTAATATTGAATTTAGCAAACAATATAATACATACCTATTAGAAAATCTCCCTTTAGATGAACTAGAGTGGTTATCTATTGTGATTGATTCGGGCGAATATATTTCCCAAGTTGGAAAAACGCATAAACTCACTGCGCCATCACCAAGTAGTACACATTTTGAAAACATTAATAGAATACTCACATTAGCACAAGCAAACATCGAAATAAAAGCCTATTTAAGCTCCACACTAAAAGGCAAATTAGCGGCTTTATCAACGCCAGAAATCGACTATGTACGCGAATCAGAAGAACTGGTTAATCTTGTCACAGAAACTCAAATACGTGCTGAATTCTATCCTTTTGCACGCGCTCATCTGACATGGATTAAAGGTTATGCAGCTACTATGGGACAAGCATTCGCAAATGCAGATCCTACATTTTTAGAGTGGGCATTAGTTGCGCTCTCTACCGATAATAACAAATATGGAGATTATCAACCATCTGCTGAAGAATATGCAACATTGCAATCATGGATAAATAGCTATGGCAAAGGATATCTCATTGATACATTGGATCTATATTTAAATAAACGAGCCATCACTGCACCTCAGAATGCAGTTTCGGAGTACTATGATAGTGCAGTGCGAAATTTAGATCTTAATAGCAAACAATGGCTGTTATTAGAACTTAGCATTAAAAATTTTCCACAAATGGATGAAATAGGAATTCAACAGCCTACACAAGATCAATTGGCTATATGCAAAAAATTAATTGAAAATACAAATGGATGTGCAAGCCTTTGGCGTAATTTACAAGAAAAATTAATTCAAAATATGGGTCCACGCCTAAAAGAAACGTTCCCTATTATATCAGAGACACTTTTTGTAATTGCTAAGCAATTACCCTATGAAGCAAGACTATGGCTATATCTTGCAATAATGACCAATACAAAACCACTGTTTTTTGATTTAACTAATATTCACTATCACGAACAACTTAGCAATACGGCCATTCGCAAAATTATTGCCTCTGATATTACAGATCACTTTATATTTTTAGCAAGTTGCTCTGACATGATGCGCTCAATTGTCAAATCCGCTTTAATTCAGAAAGACAATGCCCATGATTTTGAGAAAAAAATCAAAGCGCTCTCCCTCTATCAGAAAAGTTTTACAGAAAATGAACTAAACAAATTAGATGATAATGCTAAGCATTGGCTCCTTTACGCACTTTGCTTTAATAATGTTATCACAAAAAAAACGGAAATATCCTCTACTCTAAATATTACTGTTCCCAGCGGTCGTTTTTTTGATTATGTCAATACAATGTTAAATCAAGCACAAGCAAGCCCAGAGCAAAGAGCAATGTATATAGAAAAACTCATTCAAGGTTTATCATATTCTGCCCTAGATTCATTTGATGCACTCATTCAAAATTTCATCAATATCAGCATTGACAGCCTTAGTCAAGAAGCTCAAGGATGGTTATTTTTATGCTTACATCAGAAAAATAGCAACATACAACCACCCGATTTTAATACACAATATCCCCAACCAAGTGAAAAAATTAGCTCAGTAAGCAGAATATTGTATTTATTAAGTATATTTCCTACTAAAGTAGCAGCAACAACACAGTATTTAAAAGAAAAGAATGCTATGCTGAGCCATTTTGAGCCAACTTTATTAGACTCTCTAAGCATTGTAACCAATCAATACATTAGATTATGCGAAATGGCAAGTCTAACGTGTATGGATGAAAAGCAATCTACACAATTTGCTTTTGCTCTCTCTCAAGCGCTACCAGAGCCCATAAAAATATGGATGGCCGCCAATCTAGAACAAGGTATAATTGATCCTTCTTTTATCTTTACAATGATTGCTCGAAATAAAATACCTCATCATATTGCCATGCCATTATTTAAAAATACAACTTCTTTGTTATTGCTTGCATTAAAATGGCCAAGTTTGAAAGAAACCATCATTGAAAAATTTGGCGGAAACAAAAATACAATCAAAGCTATCACTGCGATCAATGTCGATCATATGCCATTAGGTGATGTGGGGATGAGTATGCTATGCGAAATACTTTCTTCTCAATCTAATACTTTAATGGCTTTTTCTGCTCAACAAACAGGTATCACCGATAGAGGATTACTCAGCTTCAATCAAACACTACTTGCCAAGGCGCCACTTGAAATTATTGATTTTAGAAAAAATGATATTTCTATAGAATGTCTTAGCATGTTATTTGAGAATCCTTTACTCAAAAAAAATCCTCAACACCTTATTACCCTTGTATCTGCCATCTTGTCTGATTTACAGCACCCTGATGCTATCAACTACCTTGCAGGTCATTTATTATTAAAAGGTATTTTAAAAGATGAAATGTCATCACAAGATAAGTTCTCTTTCTACAAAAATCCGGAGCTTACACATGCGATCCAAAAAGCAGATTTCCTATTAGGTATAGGAGAAAAGATGCCGTTGGTTGCAGATATTTTCAATACAATTACTAAAAGCATACCAGCTATTTTTCTGGACACTCAGCTTATTCATGCTGCACTATCAACAAAAGATGCTTCTATAGTAAGCACTGTACTTTTTTATGTAATTAATAATGTTGCCAATCCATCAACCATTGAGTGGATTAAAAATTGTTTAAAGTCAGGTCAAATCTATTTACCCAATACTAATATGACTGATGTCAAACAAGGTGACATCATGCAAATGCTTCAAACTGCCTCACTGATGTTAGCACTCAATCAAGAACTACGCCAAAAACTTTACCAAGCATTAGGTGGCGAGCCTGAGCAATTATTGCCGCCCATTCATACGATAAATATACAAAACTGTAAAATACCAGAAGATCTACAAGCCGCGCTATGCTTAGGTTTAGAAAACAATCTTGACACACTTCAAGATTTACAGCTCAAAGCTATGGGACTATCAAACCAAACATTAGAAAGAATCTGTTATTCAACGCACACGCATTTGAAGCTGAAAAGCTTAGATCTTAGTAGTCATAAAATGACAAACAGCACCCTGCATGCAGTCTGCGAAGCTTTACAAATAGCTAATATACAGACTTTGGATTTATCAGAATGTGCAATCAGTCCAGAGATGCTCAACACAGTAATTGGCGCACTGCTAAACAGCAATGTTCATCATCTTAAGGTGCAGAATAAACCCACAGATGTTGAAAACAATGCGTCACAAATTTCTGATTTTGCAGCAAAATCTATTGCGCAATTTTTGGCTAACCCTAATTGCCCACTTGTTTCTTTAGATCTCTCTCATAATCGAATCAGTGCCTTAGGCTTACATTATATGACCTCAGCCATTGCCTCTAATCCTGATTCTAAGCTTGAAACACTCTGCCTAAACCATCAACTATCTATGGGTGACTCTTTTATCAAACAGGTCGCAGCATTGATTTCAAGTGGCACTCAACTCAAAGAGATAGAAATAAATGGTCATATAGCTAAAAAAAGCGCTCTAGAATTATTAATTCCTGCGCTTTCTAAAAATACGCGTCTGCAAAGATTATGCATACAGCCGAAACAAGAGATATCTTGTGATATTGACACAGAAATAGAAAAAATATTGCAAACTATCGAAACGATGATTGCACAAAATAGACAGCTATCTGATATGTCCTTAGACTTTGAGCAACTTAAATTAGAACAAACCGATAGTTCAAGTAGTGACAATACAGAAATTGATGCCTTAAAAAATGATTTAAGCAGGCAATTAGTATTTTCACAGCCCATGCCACAAAGTTTTCAAACCATGAGTGCTTCTAAAAATACAGACTCACCACGTGAACGAAACACAGGTAGTAAGCTACAGTAATAAAGCTATAGTCCCCAGCACATGAGTCTTCAAGTAATGAGGTATCTCCACGAATGAAGGTTTGTCATTGCGAGCGGAAGCCGTCTGCAATTGATTGAGAAACCACAAAAATATCACGGCTAAAGCGAAGCAATCTATCCTGAAATCTTTAAGAAGAGTGCGAAAAAAATATTTTAAGATGGATTGCCACGCAAAAGACGTGATAGTTTATCTCTTATTTCACCTTTTTCCTGCGTCTTTTTGCTCGCAATGACAAACCTTCATTCGTGGGGATACTTCAGTTCAGGTAGGCATCAAACCTCAAGTAACCTTCATTCCCATAACAGTACTGAAGATTGCGAGATGACGAAGCGGGGGGGCCCCCCCCCCCCCCCCCCCGAAGCCACATATGCAAAGACTATATAAACGGCATTTTTTCACCGATGGATGTCCTATTGTTGAAAAATCCATCCTGTTAAAATGCCAAACTTAAGTTATACAACCATATATTTGACTGTTATGAAAGTACTCAATATTAATGAAATAAAAGAAGTGACAGGCGCATCACTAGATAACCTTAATACACTCATACAAGTTTTAGAGCTTGCACAAGCGCTTAACAGGAGAGATTACCTTACTATTATCAATGAGAATTTCCCTGACTTTTTAGAATTTTTTATTGAAAACAAAGACTTAATTACACAAAAATTACTTCTACCACTATAAAATAGGATTCTCAAAGACAGTCTTTTATATCGTTTCAGTTAGGTTTTCTGCCGGAATATCACTCAAAATATTAAAATCATCTTTAATGATTTCAATATTCGAATTCGATACTAAAGCACTGTCTTCAGCAGCACCTTTAAGCCACTTATTAAAGAAACGCTCTACACAGCCATACCAAAATATACGATTATTTGGGTTATTTAATTGATGCCCTTCTTGATTAAATAAAACACCACTGACAGAAATATTTTGATGACTTAATTTTTCAATAAACTTTACAGTCTCTGTATATCTTACAATCACATCCCTTTTTCCATGCCCCATTAAAAGTGGTTTTTTAATTTTATGGCAGTGCTTTAGCGGTGATATTTCTTGCAATTGCTTTTTGCCTTCATCAGAAGCAACATTGCAGTTAAAGATTTTGTTTATCAGTGCATGATTGGTTTTCCACTCAGGTGGAAGTTGTGCTATCAATGCATTTAAATCTACGGGTCCCATCAAATCAACGGCGCAACGATAAAAATCAGGATATTTTATCAGGCTCATCAACGCAGCATAACCACCAAAGCTGGTACCCATAATAGCAACTTTAGCGGGATCAACAGATTGCAATGCCAGAAAATATTCGACAGACTGCTTTATATCTTCAAGAATTTTACCACCCCATTCACCATTACCCGCTTCAAGATGCGCCTTCCCAAAGCCTACTGAGCCTCTAAAATTTATGCTAAGCACATGATAGCCACGGTTACTCAAGAATTGGTGCACAGGCTGCCACCCCCAAAAATCTCTTGAGTGAGGACCACCATGAATCAACGCCACCAATGGCGCTTGCGATTGGGTTGATGACTGTATTGATGCTTTTGTAAACAAGGCATGTAACTCTAAACCATCTTCTGCTTTCAACCACATTGTTTCCGTGCTGCTGCAATAATGCTTAATATTTTCTTGAAACAAAGGTGCTAATTGTTGTGTAGTAAGATCGTAATGACTATATTGAATGGGTTTTGTATCGCTGTGATGCGCAATGATCCAATGTTGATTATCCATACTTTGTGAAACAATATGAAAGTGATTATTCTTAAACTTCGTTAACAACAATAAATGCTGCTCAATATCTGATTTTAAGCCAAACCATTTGATATAACTATGTTCACTGTGACAAGCAATCACTGCATGGGTGTTGGGATGCCAGATAAATTTAATGATATCTGCTTTTTCATCTTGTGCTAAAACGCTTAATTGTGAGGTTTGCAAGTGATAAGAAAATAATTGAGCACAATTGCTTGATTGACTGGAAATAAAATACAAAAATTTTGCACTTAATCGGGGCTTGAGCTCATTAAAACGATGCATCAACATCATGTCATGCTGATTAAATTGATAAATACTCTTCCATTGATGTGCAACGGTTGAATGACTCAAATCGACAATTTCCCCACCATTTTGATTGATGCGGATACCAAAACGAACATCACCTTTTACATCAATGATGTAATCACTAAATTCAGCATCATAGAAAAACAACTCAAATTGATTTGTCGCTGCATTTGCTATATACAATTTATAGCTTTTACTATTCTTATCTGTTAAACAAATAATAGCTTTTGCACTATTGGGTATTGCCTCTACCCATTTTATAAACGCACCTTTACAAAGAGAAGTTTTTTTATCTTCTAACAAATTATAGCAAACCAGTTCTGTGCCATATTGATCTGAAGATTTTAGATACAAAATATGCTGATTCGTATTTATCCACCAATAATCAACAAAATGTCTCTCTTCACACAATATAAGACATTCATCTTCATTATTAATCTTTTGGATTCGTAATTGTTTTTTGTCATGAGTGCTATAAACTGAGCTAATCCATTCTGCTTGAGGACTCAACTTTACCAAAGAGTAGTCTGGGTCTTTAAAAATAGTTTCTTTCGGTATTAACGGAAACATAGCATCTCACTTAAAATTTTATTACGGTTATTGGGTGGGGCTGTAAGTTGCTACTTGACACTCCGGCGCCCAAATCCTAAGCATTGCATTACCTTGCTTTTGTAATTCATATTCTACACCACGAATTTCAACACCATAAGAAAGGCTTTGCAACTTAGCAACGACTTCGCCCACATAAGGCGAGAGTTGACCTTTTGTTGTAACCAATGGGAATATCCTTACCTCATTAGCTACACGTATTAACTCTTCAATAGAAGCCACATGATAGGAAAGTGATAGCTGCTCACTAAAAGTAAATAAATAGTGGCATACCAATGCCAAGCCAAATTGCCCATCCCTAAATGATAAGGTTGGCAAACTATCATAACAATAACGACCTTCAGATAAGCCAATTGAAAAATCACTAAAGAAATTTTTCGTACCACTCTCTATCAAATTCAAATATTCTTGCGCTTTTTCAGGCAAGATTGAAAATTTCTCTGTTCCCTCTTTAAAAGTAGTTTTTAACTCTTCGCTTGCGTGATTTACCAATTTTTTTAATTCATCCACAGGGAGTTGATAAAGGGGATCGCAAGCAGTCACGTGCTTCTTTTTTTGGTACATATCGGACGTAAAACTTGAGGCACCTGCACGGCAATCAAGAATACGCATATTTAATTCATGCTCGGTTAAACCAAACATTTTAATGTACTCTGACAGTCCAAATCCAAGTGCTGTAACGCCAGCGATCCCTTTATCCATTGTAATGCCCTTTTAGTTTAGTTTTTCACGCATTGCTTTTGCTGCATTCACCATTTGAATCAACGCAGCTTTGGTTTCTTCCCAATTTCGCGTTTTCAAACCACAATCTGGGTTCACCCAAAGCCGTTGTGCAGGGATAACTTTTGCAGCTTTTTCTAGCAACGATGTCATTTCTTGCTGGTTTGGCACACGAGGTGAATGTATATCATAAACACCAGGTCCTATTTCATTTGGATATTTGAATGCTTGAAAGGCCTCCAAAAGTTCCATTTGTGAACGTGAAGTTTCAATGGTGATAACATCTGCATCTAAAGCGGCAATAGACTCAATCACATCATTAAATTCTGAATAACACATATGTGTGTGAATTTGAGTGCTATCTTCTACGCCACAGGTTGCAAGCTTGAATGCATTTACAGCCCATTCTAAATACATTGGCCAATCACTTTGTTTCAAAGGTAAGCCTTCTCTAAATGCCGGCTCATCCAATTGAATAATCTGAATGCCATTTTGTTCTAGATCAACAATTTCATCCCTTAAGGCAAGCGCTATCTGCATTGCAGTATCTTTTCTGGGCTGATCATCACGCACAAAAGACCAACACAACATAGTCACAGGACCTGTCAGCATACCTTTCATAGGTCTCTTGGTCAAAGATTGAGCATATTTGCTCCATTCAATAGTCATGGCTTTACTGCGTTGAACATCTCCGTAAATAACAGGTGGCTTAACACATCGCGAACCATAGCTTTGCACCCATCCATTTTGAGTAAAGGCATATCCATCTAAAAGTTCACCAAAATATTCAACCATATCGTTGCGCTCTGCTTCACCATGCACAAGCACATCTAAATCAACTTCTTCTTGCCATTTTACTGCATTTTCAATTTCAGCTCTTATGGCTTGGGTATATGCTTGTTCTGTTAAACGCCCTTCCCGCTTCTCTTTTCTCAAATTACGAATATCTGTGGTTTGTGGAAAAGAACCAATGGTTGTAGTTGGGAATAAGGGTAAGTTTAAAGCGCTTGCCTGAATCTTAGCGCGTGTTTGATATGTGCTTTTACGAGAAAGCATCGCAGCATTCACTTTAGCCATTTTTTCTTTAACTGCATCACGATGAATTTTTTTAGATTGCTGTCTTGTAAGCTTGGCATTGTCACTTTCTTCAAAGCAAACTTGAACACTTGAAGGTCCTTGATTAATTGCTTTTGCTAAAATAACAACTTCATCTAATTTCTGAACAGAAAATGCCATCCATGATTTCAAATCATGCGGAATTTTGGCTTCTTGTTGCAAATCAACCGGGCAATGCAATAAAGAGCAAGAAGTAGAGATCCATAAACGATCTTGTATTCTGTCTTTAATTTGACTAAGTGTTTCATATGTTTTAGAAAGATCTGCGCGCCAAATATTTCGACCACTTACCACACCGGCTGATAATATTTTATAATTCGGTAAATTGTCTAAAACAGATATCAACTGGTTTGCACCGTTTACCAAATCAACATGAATACCATCAACAGGTAATTGGCATGCAAGACGTGTATTTTGTCCTAAAGTATCAAAATACGTTGCTAATAATACTTTTAGTTTAGGCTGCTTTAAGCGTGTATAAGTTGCTTCAAAAGCATCTTTCCACTCTTGGGGTAATTCTAAACTTAAAATAGGCTCATCTATTTGAAGCCATTCAATATTTAAGGCTTGTAGCTTATTAAGTATCTGGCCATAAGCAGTAATTAAATTATCTAATAATGATAGTTTATTGACTTTTTCATCTCTTGATTTAGATAACCATAAGAAGGTTAAAGGCCCGACAATGACAGGTTTAACGTTATAGTTTTGTTGTTGCGCTTCTTCTATTTCATCAAATAGTTTACTAGAAGCAATCTTAAAATTCTGTTCTACACTCAGTTCAGGAACAATATAATGATAATTCGTATCAAACCATTTAGTCATTTCAAGTGCAGGCACATCTTTTCCTGTCGGTGCACGTCCTCGTCCCATTCTAAAATAAGTATCGATATCAACAGGCTCATTTGCTTGTAAAGCGCCAAAACGCTCTGGTACAACACCTAACATTGCTGCCATATCCAAGATATGATCATAGAAAGAAAAGTCACCCACTGTAACAAAATCTAATCCAGCTTGTTTTTGTAAACGCCAGCTTTCTGCTCTTAATTCTTTTGCTTTTGAAAATAAAGCTGTTTTATCAATTTTCCCTGCCCAATAAGCTTCAACGGTCTTTTTTAATTCACGATCTTTACCAATTCGAGGGAATCCTAAAATATGGGCATATGTTACCATTTTGCAATCTCCATCTTATTTTTATAGAGCTCTTCCAGCTCATATCAACATGCCTTTGTATCTGTTATTACACACGCGTTTTTGATAACTAAGTGTAAAAACTCAAGCTATCAAATCAACCTAAAAAATCACTGATAGCTTGCCAGGTATTCTTGCACTAAATAGTTTGTATACTCAACAATGGAGCATAGTTATTAAACTTTGAATATTTGTTTCTCGACTATTTTAAACAGT